>PHCO01000106.1:10960-17449 GCA_002842265.1 Betaproteobacteria bacterium HGW-Betaproteobacteria-18
TCGAGCAGGGCCGAGCCGCCCCGGTGCCGGTTCACCACCGGCGACGGGCAGCCAAAGTTCAAGTCAATACCCTCGGCCCCCATGGCTGCCAGCCGTGCCGCGTTGTCGGCCAGACAGGCCACGTCCGAGCCCAGCAACTGCGGCCGCACCGGCACGCCGGAGGCGGTCTTGCAGCCGTTGAGCAGCTCCGGCACATAGCGCAAAAAAACACGCTCCGGCAACAGCGTGCCGGTGACGCGGATGAACTCCGACACACAGCGGTCCACGCCGCCGACGCGCGTCAAGATGTCGCGCAGGACAAAGTCAAGCAAGCCCTCCATGGGGGCGAGCAGCAGGATCGGTGGGGTGGCTTGGGTCACGTGGGGTCAGGAAAATAGCGAAAGAGGCCTGGATTGTCGGGCGCTATGGCTATGCCTTGGATTGCCTTGGTTTTGACAGAAACGGCGGCGTTCCGTACAGTCACCATTTTTCAACCATTCACGGAAAACCACTCATGGCCATCATTGTCAACATCGATCTGGGTTACGAATTTGCCGTCAAGGCCGACTATGCCACCGTCTTTGACACCCTGTCCGACGTGCCGACGTCAGCCAGTTATTTCCCCAAGGTCGATCGTCTGGTGGACCTCGGTGATGGCGTTTACCGCTGGGAAATGGCCAAGATCGGCATCGCTCAGTTCAACCTGCAAACCATTTACGCATCCAGGTACGTTTCCAACAAAGCCAAGGGCAGCGTGCTCTGGACGCCTGTAGCAGGCGAAGGCAACGCGCTGGTGTCGGGCTCCTGGAAGATCACCGACAAGAAAAAGTCCACCCACCTGGTGCTCAAGCTCCAGGGCGAGCTCACCCTGCCCCTGCCGGGCCTGATGAAAAAGATGATCGCCCCGGTGGTCGAGGGCGAGTTCGAGAAGCTGGTGGAGCAGTACATCGACAACCTGACCCGGCATTTTGGCGGCGAGGTGTAAGCAGCAGAAAGCCGGGCATGACGATGGCACGGCAATGTCGTGTAGTTTGGAATTTGTTTCCAACATGAACGCCGTCAAGTGCATCCACGCGCACTGACCCAAGCCACCGCGCCTTGGGGCTGCTGAAACTCATCAAGTGAACGCGCCGGAACGTCCGGGTAGCGCTCGTTCCACATTTTGGCCAGCGCTGACCCGGCACCGATTTCCAGCACACAGGCAACTTGTCGTTCTGCGATTGATTCCATGCAGGATGCCCATTGCACCGTGCTGGCCAGTTGCCGGCTCAGGGCCTGGCGCAGCGAGGCCGGTTTTCGGTCAGGCGTACCGTCGGCATTGGTGGCAATGGGACACAGCGGAGCGGCGAATGGCAGCTCCGCCAAAACATTGGCAAAGGCCCGGGCGGCGGGCGCCATCCATGACGAATGGGAAGCCACGCGCACATCGAGCCGCTTGCACACCGCGCCCAGCGCCACCAGCAGCGGCGTGGCCTGGGTCAGTGCTTTATCGGTTCCGGCGAACACAGACTGACCAGGGTGGATGCAGATCGCACATTCGAGTCCAAGCCCAGCACAAGCCGCCAGCACCCTGCCCGCTGAAACACCGGTCACCGCCATCATGCCGGTAGGGTGACCACAAACCGCCTGATCCATCAGCGCCGCCCGCTGTTGCGCCAAGGCGATGGCCTGCTCCGTCGAATACACGCCGGCACAGGCAAAAGCCGCCAGTTCGCCCACGCTGTAGCCAGCCACCACAGCGGGGGCTTGCGGCAATTGGTCCTTGATGGCAGCCCACGCCGCCAAAGACGTGCCGGTGATGAGAACCTGGGCAAACGTGTTACTGCTGCGGCTGTCCTCGTTCAGCAGCGCAGCGCGCCAATCGGTGCCAATGTGCTCACCCATGGCGTGCAAGCTTGCCGCCGCCCTGGGTTCGGCTTCAAGCCAGGGCAACATCGTCGGGTGTTGGCTGGCCTGGCCCGGAAAAATCAGGGCATACGTCATGCCACCAGCTCGGGCCGTTCTTGCCATGAAGTGACCGGCTTTTGCGGTTCTGTGGGGTCGACTTCAGTCGACCATGGCGGACTGAAGCCCGCCCTACAAAATTCCACAAGAACCGACTGAACCCAACAGGCACTCGCCAACACGTCGGCGGAGCCACCGGGCGAGAGTCGTCGCGCAACAAAGCTGGCGTGAATGGCCCGGGCATGCAGTTGCCAATCGGTTTGAAAGATGCCACCCGCTTGCAGAAATTGGCGCGCGCAGGTCTGCACAAAGCGCAAGCCGTCGATGCCGCCACGGTGCACACAATTGGTGTCATCGAGCACGGCCATGGTGGCAAACAGGGCCTGGACGCGGGCTGCGCGCTCGCCTGCCCCAGACTGCAAGCCGGCTTGCAGCGCAGGCAGGGTGACATCGAACAGCACCGGAAAAGCCTGCGCCGCTTCGTCGCCCGCGCTGCGCAAGCCAAAGCGCCGGGCCGCCTGTTGACCGTTGGATACAGGCGCCGCCAGCCGCGCCAGTTTGGCACGCTGCGCCAGCGCTTCGCCCCAGGTGGACAACAGCACGGCACGCAAATGTTGTGGCGTGAAGAGCAAACCCTGGGCCAGCAACTGACCGGCACTGGCGCACAGCAAACCCAGGCCAAAAATAGCGCCGCGGTGGGTATTGATGCCGCGGGTGGCGGCCAGCATGCGGGCTTCGGCACATTGGCCCAGATGCGCCAGATCGGCAAACGGTGCACCGTCATAACCTGCTTGCGCGATGCGGGGGAAGTAGCCGCGCAAGGCAAACAGGCTGCGCAGGAACGTCTGGGCATTCATATCGGTATGGCTGCCGCAGTCCCGAAACGACACCAGACCCGGTTTGGGCTCCAGCGCGACTTCGGCATAGAGTGCTCGCACGGCGGCGAGCCCGAGTTTTTGTGCTGCAGATGAAACAGTATGGCTCATGGTCGTTATTTAGCCAATTTCGGAATTTGTGGGGCAGACTTCAGTCTGCCATGGCGCCTTCAGGGCGGGCTTCAGCCCGCCATGGTGGACTGAAGTCGACCCCACAACAAGCCCAAACACTGTGTTAATGGAAAGGTGCGCAACGCCGTGGCAATCCATGTAGCTGGAAGTCATGGATTGCCGCGCTTCAGCCGGTCCTGAGCCGGACGAAGGGCTCGCAATGACATCCCCCAAATTCTTCACCTCTTCCAGCGATGCCAGCCGGATGGCGTGCCGGTCTTTCAGCAACACCTGCGCGGTGTGTCCTGCCAGCAAGCGCTGCAATTCGCGCCAGGCGACGGCCTGGCCGCCCGGGAAAACAATTTCGCCATCAAGTCGCGGTACTAACTCAGTCGCAGCCAGTAGCGTTGCCACCCGACAGGCGGTCTCGAAATCAGGCACGTTCAGAGTCACATCGAGGTCAGAGGCCTCATGCAGGTAGGGCATGTGGGTGAGCCACTGCCAGCCGTGGGAACCATAGACCTGCGCCGTCACGCCCAGTTGCGTCAGCGCCAGGTCCAACGCCAGCGTAGCGGGACCCCAGGCATTGGCTTGCGCCACTTGCAGCAGTGTCGGGAAACTGCCTTTCGTAATGATCTGGTCCAGCCGCGCCGCCAGGGCCAGGCGTCGCCGGGACCATTGCAGCGGTGCGGGCAAACCAAGGCAAACATGATCGGGTTCAACGTCAACGCGCTGGCGACACACCACCAGCGGCAAGTGTTTGCGTTGCCAATGCACCAGAATGGTTTGCGCCTCATCGTCCCAGGCATGCGCCTGGATCTGCGCCCAGGCCTGCGGGTCAAGCCATACCAGTTGGTTACGCTTCAATTCCTTCATCAAAATCGCTCGGGCAACATGCCATGGCTCAGGCGTTGGCCACACGCGCTGTCACTTGCGCCGCCAGCAATCGTCCACCGCGGGCCGCACCCTCGGCAGCACGCTCGTCCACCGTGGCAGCGTCCTGTAGCGCCCGTACCAGGCAGGCCTGCAAATCCCCCGTCCAAAGCGCTTCAATGCCGCCCATGGCCACATAGTTCTCCACCCCCGGCGCAAACACCGGGTTCGACTTGGAGAGCTCGGCCAGGCGCTGTTCATCGATCTTGGTGACGCGTGCCATGGCGGGCAGGCGCATGACGCGAATCTCGGCCTCGGGCAAGGCGTAGCAGGCATCAGCCATCAAGCCGGAGGTGATGAAGCCGCCCGACAGCGCCTGGTCATAGACCAGTCCAATCACGCGGTGGCCGCGCTGGCGTGCCAGTTCGATGCAGCAGCCCATGTGTGCCATGTAGCGGTTAATGCCCAGCAACTCGTCACGATGGCGCAGGCGCTGGCCCTGGGTATCGACCAGCAGCACAATAGCACGCCCGGGGAAATCGCGCACCGTGTTCAGCACCACACGGGCTTGCGCCAAAGCGAGTTCGACGCCAATCGCTGCATGGTGGGTGGTGCCCACTACCGTGACGGTTTGGCCATTGAGTTCGGCGCTGCCGCTGAGCAGGTCGCCATCGCACTTGACGTCATGGGTCTTGCCAAAAAGGGCCGTGAGCAAAATTTCCCAATTCATGCCAGCTCCTTTGGCAGGTGTTCCATCATGTTTTTCAGGCGCACGATCGCATCGGCTTCCATATCGGCCACCCGCAGCGGCTCTGCCACACCGGCGCGTTGCCAGATGTCCATGGCGTCGCGGCAGTCACCATAACGCTGCAAGCGGTCGGACAGCAGTGCATGTTCGACCTCCAGGCCCGCCAGGCTCAGGGGCTTTGGCTGGCCCAGCAAGCCAATGGCTGCGCTGCGAAATTGCGCCATATCGTCTTCCACCAGCACGTCGCAATCGTCCGTCAGGTAGCGATGTTTGCCGCCCGTGGTGCGCCACACCAGCGCGCGGTCGCGCGAGTCGAATTCTTCGACACCGTTGGACGACTCGATCACTTCAGGGCCCGACATGGCCAATCTGCCGATGTCGCTCATCACCACCCAGTCGGCACAGCGTGCAATCAGGCCCATACCGCCAAAACAGCCATTGGCGCCGCCAATCAGCATCATCACCGGAATGCCCACCGCACGCACCGCCAACAAGGCGCGCATCACCTCCGACACCGCAATCAAACCGGCATTGGCCTCGTGCAGGCGCACGCCGCCGGACTCGGCCAGCACAATCACCGCTGCGGGTTTGTGGACGAGCGCGCGCTGGAACAGGCCCACCAGCTTGGCGCCGTGCACCTCGCCGACGCCGCCGCCCATGAATTCACCTTCCTGCGCGGCGAGCAACACCGCCTGGCCGGCCAGCAAGCCGCCGCCAATGACCACGCCGTCGTCGAACGCCGAGGGCACACCCAGCAGCGCCAGATGCGGACTGACGACACGCTCGGCCGGGCCCAGAAACTCGTGGAAGGTATCGGCATCGAGCAGGTGGGTGACACGCTCCCGGGCCGTGGATTCAGCAAAACTGCGGTTCATGTTGGGGCACCTGAAGCTGACGACGATGCCACGGGCAAGGCCGCCGCAGCCTGGTCCAGCCGCAAACTCACCACGGCGGGGGTGGCGCCCATGTCATTGATGGCGATAGCCACGCCTGCCAGTCCATGGCGCGCCTGAAAATCGTTGGCGACGGCCTGCCAGATGGGGCCAAAGCCGCGCGCAGAGGTGGTGATGTCGATGGTGCACGTGGCGCCCTGATGCGGCTCCAGCATCACCTCCAGATTGCCAGAACCGACCACGCCGACCAACAAAGGCACAAAGTGCCCTGGGGCGCGTTGTCCGGCCAATTCATAGTGAAGTTTTTCCACGGATTCGTCCCTGTTTACCAATTGCGAAAGCGTTTGGGCGGGTTGTACAGGCCACCCGAGGCGCGCACCAGGTCGCGCATATTGCGCGCGGCGAGCAAACTGCGCGTGGCATCACGCTTGTCAATGCCGAGGTCTTCAGCGCGCACGATGATGCCGCGGTCGCGCAGGTTTTCCACCATGGCCTTGTCGCGCGCCAGACCCACAGGGGTGTAGCCCGCCACGCCGCGAATGGCCTGCTCGCGCTCTTCTTCGCTGCGGCACAGCAGCAGGTTGGCAATGCCTTCTTCGGTCAGGATGTGGCTCACGTCATCGCCGTAAATCATCACCGGCGGGATCGCCATGTGGGCCTGTTCGGCCAACTGCCAGGCGTCGAGCTTTTCTACAAAAGCCGGCTGCATGTGTTCACGGAAGGTTTCCACGATTTGCACCACCAGCTTCTGGCCACGCGGCATGGCGGACACCCCCGTGCGCCCCTGGCGCGCCTGGGCGCCCGCCTTGAGCCAGGCCGGTGTGGCATGGCGGCGCCCGCGCGCGTCGGCGCCCATGTTGGGCGCACCGCCAAAACCGGCTATGCGCCCCGTGGTGGCGGTCGAGCTGTGGCCGTTCAAGTCGATCTGCAGGGTCGAGCCAATGAACATGTCGCAGGCGTAGTGACCCGCCGCCTGGCACATGGCGCGGTTGCTGCGCAGACTGCCGTCGGCACCGGTAAAAAACACATCGGAGCGCGCCTTGACATAGTTTTCCATGCCGAGTTC
>PHCO01000107.1 GCA_002842265.1 Betaproteobacteria bacterium HGW-Betaproteobacteria-18
TGTCGCGGTAAGCGGCTTCGAGTTGGCGGGTGATGGCGGCGGGGTCGCATGCCGAGGCGTTCATGCGCTGGCGCAGCGATTGGCGCACCTGGTTGAGCGCTGGCAAGTCATTGGCAAACCTGATGGCGCACTGCAGGTATTCTTCTTCGCTGTGCGCGATGAATTCATTCAAACCCACGCGCGACAAGTGGGCGGCGCACAGGCGCGACACCGCATGATCCCCGGCGAGCGTGATCACCGGCACGCCCATCCACAGCGAATGCATGGTGGTGGTGCCGCCGTTGTACGGAAAGGGGTCGAGCGCGATGTCAATCTTGTGGTGCAGCGCCAAATAGTCAGCCACCGACACGCGCGGCTGCAGGATGAGCCGCTCAGGCCCAATGCCGGCCTGGCCGAACAAATCGGTCAGCCGATCCCGGATACCGCTGTCGGTCACATTACCCAGCATCAGCCGGGCCTGCGGCAGGGCCTGCAGAATACGGCTCCACAAGGTAATGACGGCCGGATTCACCTTGCTCAGATTGTTGAGCGAGGCAAAGACCAACTCGCCCGATGCCAATGCCGGAAGCACATTGACATCGGGGGCGCCTGCATCTGGCAGGTAAGCCATGCCGCCGGGAATGCGCACCAGCGTTTCGCTGTGGTAGCGCTCGGTCAGGCCCACGGGGTCTTGCCAGGGGTCGCTGATGCGGTAGTCGATGGAACTTAAACCCGTGGTGCCGGGGTAGCCGATGTAGGTGACCTGCACCGGCGCGGGCTTGCGGGCAAAGACCGGCAGACGGTTGGCCGCGGTGTGGCCCGACAGATCGACCAGAATATCGATGCCGTCAGCACGGATTTGCTCGACGAGTTGTTCGTCGCTCAGGGTGTGGCAGACCATAAAGTGATCCATGTGAGCTGCAATCCACTGGGTATGGTTGTCAAACTGGTTGTTGTTGTAGTAGCCAAAAATCTCGACCTGGGATTTGTCATGGCCAGCCAGAATGGGCGCAAAGAAAAAAGCCACCACATGGTTGCAAAAATCACCCGAGACATAGCCCACCTTGAGCCGACGCTCGGGATCGCGGTTGTTGGGGTGTGGCTGCCGCAAGGGTTTGAGCGGCGCCTCGAAGCGCTCGGCGTAGCGCAGATGTTCCTGGAACAGTTCTGCTGGCGGGCAGGTGCTGAGGCTTTGCATGGCAAACAACAGATTGCTATGGCCGGTCGCGCTGGCCGGTCGTATTGCCAGCGCCGTGCGAAAGCCTGCGACACCTTCTTCGGTCTTGCCCTGCCTGAGCAGCGCCGATGCCAGATCGAGCTGGGCATCAAAATGCTTCGGGTTGTAGGTCAGCGCCTGCTGGTAGTTGGCCACTGCCTCAGCCAGTTGGTCTTGAAGCATGCAGGCATGGGCCACGGTGTAGTGCGCCTGGTCCAGGCGGCCTTGTTCAAAAAACGCATTCGCCAGTTCGAGAAAAACCTTGAATGACACCGACTGCGTCACGATGGCTTTTTGGTAGCTTGCGATGGCCTCGTCCAACCTGCCTTTGGCCTTGAACGCCGTGCCGAGTGCTACCAGCGCGTCGATGGCGCCCGGCTGGCGCGCCAGCACCTGTTGAAAGCAGGCGATGGCCTCGTCCAACTGGCCCAGGTCCTGATACAGATGCCCCAGGTTGAAGGAATAGGTGACGTCATCGGGGTTGAGCGTTATCGCCTTTTTGATGAGAGGAATAGCCAGCTTGCTCTGGCCTTGCTGGTGGTAAGTCAGGCCCAGCAAATGAAGTGCATCCGCGTGATTGGGCTCGGAGCGCAGTATGTTTTGATAGATTACCTCGGCCTGGCGGAAATTGCCGCTCTGGTGGAGTGCGATGGCCGTTTGCAGTGCCTGCTCGTTAGCTGCCGTACCGGCGCTGGGTTGGTTGCAGTCAGGGTTCGTCATGGGCGGGAATCAGGTAGGTAGGAATGGCAGCGCGGCAAGCTTATCATTTTTGGGTGGCAAAATCGGGCACTCTGCACCACTTCTATCCAAGCTTGCCAAGCGCCAGTTCTGAACCCCTGAACTTATGAAAATTACTGTACCCAAAGCCTGGCTGATCCTGTTTGGCCTGCAGATTATCCTGATCGGGGTGATTTTTTTCAGTTTTCTGACTGGCCAATTCTATTTTGCTTATACGGATATTGGCAGCGACACCTATTTTTCTGCCGTGCCTTTTGGCATGCACATGGCCCGCTTGTTTGCCCTTGAAGGCTACACCGGCTGGACATTCATCAATGGGCTGGGCAATGTGACGGCACTCTGGCTGGGTGATGTGTTCACCTGGCTGGGCCTGCTGGGCGGCGCCGACGGTGTGCTGCCGCTGCGCATCTGGGTGTATGTGCTCAAGCTGTTGCTGGGCGGTGCCGCGTTTTTTGTGCTGATGCGCGACTTTGTCACGCGCTGGGAAACCGGGGTGATCAGCGCCCTGGCCTATACGTTTTGCGGCTACATGGTCATTAACGGCCAGTGGGACTCCGAGGGTGGCCCGTTCATTTTCTATCCGTTGATTTTGTGGGCCATCAACCGATTTCTGCGGAGCGGCAACGTGATTGCCTTGCCCGTCGCGCTGGCTCTGGCGCTGGTGTCGAGCGTGTTCTTTGTGTCTCTGGGTGTCTTTATGGCGCTGGCCTGTGTGGCCTATGTGCTGACCAGCCCCGAGCCAAAAGTGATGTTCAAGAGCTGGCTGCTCAGGATTTTGCCACTGACATTGTTGGGCTACCTGCTGGCGGCGCCGGCGCTTGCGCCCATCATGACCCAGTTGATGGACAGCTCGCGCGTGAGCGGGGGCCAAAACCTGTTTGCGAAAGTCCTTGAGCAAAGCCTGCAGGTCACTGACTGGCCGGTGTTTGTTGCGGAAATTGCAGGTCTTTTTCACAAGGACATTTTTGGCATTGGCAGCAATTACAGGGGTTACTGGAATTACCTGGAAGGACCGGGCTTTTACATTGGCGTTTTTTTACTGTTGGTGATCCCGCAGCTTTGGCAAGGCACTGCCAAAGACCGCAGGGTTTTGCTGTTGGGATTGGCGGCAGTGGTGGCTTATTTTGTGTTGCCGGTGTTTCGTTTTGCGGCCATGGGCTTTGCCGTGCCGTATTTCAGAAGCTCCACGCTCTGGGTCTCGCTGCTGCTTTTCATGCTGGCGGCCAGGGCGCTTGACCAGGTGCTAACCAAGGGCGTGAACGGGCGGCTCTTACTGATTGGCGCAGGCGTCTTTGGCCTGCTGCTGGCACTGGTGCTGCTGAGCCTGGGTGCCAATGTGTGGCAGTACCATGTTTACAAAATCATTGGTCTGGCTTTGCTGGCCCTGTTCGTTTTGCTGCTGGCGCAGATCAAAATGGCGTCAAGCCGGGTCTTGCCAGTGATGTTGCTGGGGCTGGTGGTTTTGGATGCTGTGCTCATGGCCCAACCCTCGTACCTGGATGGCAGGGCCATCAACACGCCACAACAGCAAGCCTATAACGATGGCACCCTGGAAGCGCTGCGCGACATCCGCCAGCTCGACTCCGGCATTTTCCGTATTGAAAAGACTTACAACTCGGTGTCCCTCAACGATGCCATGGCGCAGGACTACATGGGCGTCAAATCGTATGCTCTTCATGGCCGCGGTATCGTCGATTTTTATGTCGGCCTGGGGCTGATCCCGCCGCCACAGGCCGGTGGCGCTGTGAACTACACCAACTGGCTGCCCAACATGGGGCCGCGCATCATGTTGAACTCACTGCTGGGTGTCAAGTACCTGATTGCCAGGGAGGTGTTGCAATGGCCCGGCTTTGTGGCTGTGGGACAGGGTCGTAATTACATCATTTACCGCAACGACATGGCGCTGCCGCTGGGCATTGTGCAAAGCCGGCAAATCACGCAAAGCGCCTTCGCCAAACTGGCCACACTGCCCGAGCAGCAAGCCAATATGTACCGTGACATCACCATGATGAATGCGGTGGTGCTTGACCAGCCTGTGCCAACGCACGGCGAGCTGTTCGATCTGGACGGCTTGCTGGCTGCCAACGAGCTGACCATTCAAGACAATTACTTCAAGCCCGCCGTGGCGTTGCAAGCCACCGGGCTGCAAATTGAGCAATTTGCCAGCAACCACATCACCGGCAGCATCAGCCCCGACAAGAATGGCGTGCTGGTTTTCTCGATCCCGTTCAACCAGGGTTGGTCTTTGCAGATCGACGGCCAGCCAACGCCCTTGATGCGCGCCAATTTCGGCATGCTGGGGGCGCCTGTGGCGGCGGGCAAGCACACGGTGGAGCTGGATTTCCGCTTGCCGGGGCAGCGCGTGGGTGTCATGTTGGGGCTGTTGGGCTTGGGCTTGCTGCTGTTGCTTGGCTTCAAGAGGTGGCGCCATTAAGTTCCTGGCCGTCGCCGTGCTCGTCCTGATCACGCATTGCTGCGTGGTCTTCGGCTTGATCGCGTTGCTGCCGGTCTGGCTCGCCCCGCTGCTCATTGGTGGCATCGCGGCGTTGGCATCGCGTGCCGACTGGAAGCAGGCCGCTGGCGGGACTTTTGTCGGGCTGGGTGTTGCCATCTTGCTCGCCCCGCCCTGGTTCGGGGGCAGTGCAGCGGGTACGGCAGAAGCCATGATGTTCATCGTGCTGGGCGCTCTGGCCGCCGGTGTTGTCGCCTGGGCACTGCACAAGGCGACGCATCGCAATAATGCCGAATGGTGGACTGCCATCGGTTTTGTGGCCGTCATCATTGCCCTGATGTGGGCCACCGCGGCAGCGTCCAACCGGGGCGATTTTGTTGCCAACGAGCCCACGGTCAACGACTGGTTGTCCGCCAAACCCGCGCTGGGTGCCACGCCCGGCGACCGTGACTATTTTTTGCGCGTCTTCTATGACATGCACGACGGCGTGCCCTATTACGAAGCCTATATCAAGGTGTACCGCGCCGACCCGCTGGGCGAGTTCCGCCTGCCAAACGGTGTGCCTGGCTACCGCTTGCCCACCTTGTTTTATTTGTGGCTGCTGCTGCCCGCCGACGGGGCGGCCATCCCGTGGTTATTTTTGGTTTTTGCCACGCTGGCAGTCGGCGCGGCCTTTGCCATGGGCGCCCAACTGGGGCCGCCACGGCTGGCTGTGCTGGGCGCGCTGATGGTGGCAACCGCCTACCTGTCCATCGCCACCAGCTCCTTCGTGGTGTTTGTTGACGGCTGGGCGATGGCGCTCACGCTGGCGGGGCTGGCGCTGTTCATCACCTCGGTGCGCACAGCATCCACCAAGCTGCTGTGGGCCGCCATGTGGGTGATGCTGTTGGCGGCGGTGTTCAGGGAAATCTTGATCTACCCCATGTTGCTGGCGGCAGCCAGCGTGGTCTTGCTGCCCAAGGGCCAAAGACTCAAAGCACTCGGGCCCTGGCTGGCTGGGTTGGCCATTTTTGGCATGATCTACGCGGCGCACGCACTGGCCATAGACGGGCGCATCGACAAGGCCGGGTCAGTTGGATTCTGGATGAATGGTGGCGTGGCTCACCTTGTGTCAGCGCTCAGGTTCTTCGAGCAATTGTTTGCCGGGGCGCCGTGGTTTGTGCCGATCATGGTTTTGGTCGGCCTGGCCGGCGCCGCGAGCCTGGTGCGCAGCCAGCTGCGGCTGGGGCTATTTTTGGTGGCGACCATTGCATCGCCGCTGATCACATTCCTGGTTTTGGGAAGCGGTGGACGCGACTTGATCACCGGTGCGGTAGGCGGGTATTGGGGCATGCTGGTGGTGCCCATTGCGCTGGCACTGGCGCCCGTGGCGATTGGCCGGGCGATGGTTACTTTACCCTGACCCCGATTAATTCTCGTGCAGGATTTCTTCGACCTTTTCTTCAGCAAGGCCGATGGTTTGCGCGTCGTACCACTCTTTTTGATGGATGATTCGAAATTTTTATGAGCGACATGCTGGAAGCTGCGCGTTTCGATTGACCTTCACGTCCTTCGCCCAGGTCTTGAACTCATTGAGCGTGATATGCAATCCCGTTGCCTCGAAGTGGGCAACAGAATCATCTACGCTTTGAAGTGCGGCCTGTTGCGCTTCCTCTGCCTTGAGGTAACGTTCAATGGCCTCTTTCATGAGGTAGTGGGCAGTGCGCTTCCTGGCTGCTGCAAGAGACTTCAGGCGGTCACGGTGTGATGTATCGAGCTTGAGGGTTACCGTGGCCGTGCGCGGTTTTTCGAGCGTGTTAGGCATGTTGTCACCGATCAAGTAAGAGGTAATACCATTCTATGAGGGAATTGCCCGTGGCGATTGAGCGGGCACTTCACTTCTTGGCCCAGGTGTAGAGATTCGTGATCGCGTAGTTCCAGACTGCACCCACCAAAATTCCGGCCAGTGCAGCAGGAAACCAGTTGGTGCGGTGTTCAAACAAATACGTGGCAATCCCGATATTGGCCACGGCGCCAATACTGCATGCCAACATAAAGCTGAACAAGCCACGCAGCCAACCCCAACCCTCCAGTTGGCGATCACGGTAAGTGAGCAAATTATTCAAACCAAAGTTGAACACCATGGCCAATACGGTTGCCGTGGCTTGTGCCTCGGTAAAACCCAGCTTCAGGACATTCAGCGCGAGTGTCAGCACCAGCAGATGCACCAACACACCCAGGCCCCCGACAAAGGAAAACGCCAGGAAGCGCACCGGCACGTAACGTCCTACCATCTTGTCTGCCAGCAGCATGCCGTATTCCCAAATCACCATGTTGTCGAGCTTGCTCTGCCCGTGCAAGCGATCGCGAAACTGATACGGTACTTCGGCCACGCGAAGCGGCTTGGCGACACTGGCCAGTAAATCCAGCAAAATCTTGAAGCCCATGCCCGAGAAACGGCGCACACTGCCATCCAGCACCTCGCGGCGCAGCATAAAAAACCCACTCATCGGGTCTGAAATCGGCTGCTTCAATATCAAGCGGCTCATGCGCGTGGCCAGCAAGCTCATGCTCTTGCGCGACTCGTTCCATTCACCCGTGCTGCCCCCATCGACATAGCGCGAACCAATCACCACATCGGAGCCCTCCTCGATGCGCTTCAGCATGGCTGGCAAAATCGATTCATCGTGCTGCAAGTCGGCATCCATCACGGCGATCACTGGTGCCGCCGCCGCCATCATGCCCTCGATGCAGGCCGAAGACAGCCCGCGCCGTCCAATACGCTGCAGGCAACGCACGCGCGCATCGGAGCGGGCCAACTCACGAACCAACGCTGCCGTTGCATCGGGTGAATCGTCATCCACAAAAATTGCTTCCCAGCCATGAGGCCCCAGTGCCTGCGCCAGTCGATGCAGTAACTCAGCCACATTTGCTGACTCATTGAAGGTTGGAATAACGATGGACAAACGCAACGACAAATCGCTCATGGCAAGACTGTGTATTAGGGTCAAAAAAGTAAGTAGCGCAGAAAAATGCCTTGATATGTGGGACTACGCTTACGCATCAGCAGCAGAATGTAATGTATTTTCGCTATGGCAATGCGCAAGAGATTTTGGCGCGGTGGTGAACATCGGCGTGACCAGTGTGATCAACTTTTTGCTCAACGACATCTGGACCTTCGGGCGCACCAGGCTGCTGGCTGCTGCCAAGCTACGCTCGCAGTGACAACCGGACTCGTCATTGAGCAGGCAACCATGTCACTGATTCGGCAAAACCACGGCGCGTCACGCCCGGTGCCAGGGGGTCAATGCCCGGCCCCTGATCGATGATGGTGGCACTGGCAGCACCGGTGTCTTCCATAATGGCACGCAGGCCGCGGGCCAGGTAGGGCGATGTGGCGCGTGCGGTTTTGATTTCCACTGCATGCAGCGCGCCGCCGCGCTCCAGCAGCAAGTCCACTTCTGCCCCACCCGCCGTGCGCCAGAAGTGTGCAACACCATGCGGATGGATCAAAGCTTCACGGCGCAGCAGATCTTCAATCACAAAGGTTTCCCAACTGGCACCGCGAACAGGGTGGCTGTCGAGCACGTCCAGCGAATCGATATTGAGCAAGTGATGCAGCAGGCCGGTATCGCGCAGGTACAGCTTGGGCGTTTTCACCAGCCGCTTGCCCACGTTGCGAAAGTATGGCGGCAGTCGGCGCAGCAGAAAGCTTTGTTCCAGGATGTCCACGTAACGTGCAATGGTGGGCTGCGATTGGCCCAGCGACGCGGCAAACTGGCTCAAGTTCGCCATCCCGCCTTGCGCGTGTGCCAGCATGGTGAGGAGTTTGCGTATCAATAATGGGTCTGCCGCCACGCCCATGGCAGGCAAGTCACGCTCGGCGTAGGCGCGCAAATAAGCCTCCCACCAATCCCGAAAATTCCCGCCGCGCCCGGCTGCACCCAGTGCATCCGGAAAACCGCCGCATAGCCAAAGCGCGCGGTAGTCGGCCACGGGTGCGTCGCCCGTGCTGGCCTCTTGCACGGTCAGGGGGCTAAGCTCCAGAATACCCACCCTGCCCGCCAGACTCTCGGCCACCTGGCGCACCAGGGCAGGCTGCGCCGAACCCAGAATAACAAAGCGGCCCATACGCTGGCGATCGGCATCAATGGCACCGCGCAGCGCATCAAACACGACGGGCAGACGTTGTGCTTCGTCCAGAATCAGCCCCTTGCCCTGGCGTGCATCCAACTGAAAACGCGGGTCTTCAGCAAACAGCGCCCGGGTCGCCGGGTCTTCCAGGTCAAGGTAGGTGAAGTCAGAAAACACCTGCCGGGCCAAGGTCGTCTTGCCCACCTGGCGTGCGCCAAGGATCAATACCGCCGGGAATTGACGAGCCAGTTGCGCCAAACGTGTGAAACTTTGCCGGAGGTACATATCAGGTTTATTTTAAATGTTAATTTAATAATGCACGATATCTAGCCTTGTCCAATGAGGTATGAGCCTGAACAGAGGCCTGTATTTCCAAGCAGGAATGAGCCTGAAGCCCTAATTTGAGATGACTTTGTGTGAGCGCGAGATGGGGTCACGCGAGATGGGGTCACACGCGAGATGGGGTCAGGTCTTGCAATATGACAAACACTGCCCATGCTGCATGATTGCAAGACCTGACCCCATTCTGTGACCCCATTCTGTGACCCCATTCTGCTCCTTCTGTATCTGAATTTCCTATCCGTTGAGCCATATCAAGTAAAAATAAAAGCGGCAATGCTTAAATGCAGCGGCTGTGGCGTGGCTGGCAAAAATATATAAGTGACGAGAAAGTGAAGAAACGCACAGCAGTGATCTGCAACAAAAGGTGAGCAACTCCGGGTTTGTTGCAGCGATGGCTTCTTTACACATTGGATGGACCATGTCTGCTATACGCTCTATTTTTTCTGTAATACTCGCCTGGGTAGTGGCGTTTTCAACGGTGCTATTCGCCCAAACTGCACAAGCTGACATACGGGTATCGCCCACCTTCGCTGCGCGCGGCCTGCCACCCGGGGTGCTAGCCCCCCTGACAAGCAAACCAGTCGCAGCCCACGCGCCTTTTGAAGCGGGCGAATGCAATCTCTGCCATGCCAATAGCGACCCCAAGCAACCCGGGCCGTTGATCAAAGCAGTGACGCCACTGTGCCTGGGCTGCCATGAAGAATTCCCGGGTATGCTCAAGCGCGCCCACGCACACCCCCCGGCGCAAACCAACTGCACCAATTGCCATAACCCACACAACGCCAATTACCCCAAATTGCTGCTGCAAGAGACCAGCCAGTTGTGTACCGGTTGTCACAAGCAAGTTGCTGAAATCCATGCCACAGCCAGCGTGCCGCATAAAGCACTGACCAGCGGCGCCAAGTGCCTCAATTGCCACAACCCGCACGCCAGCGAGGTGGAGGCGCTGCTGCGCCAGCAACCCTTCGACCTGTGCCTGGGCTGCCACAACGTTGATACCATGGTCGGCGCCGACGGCAAAAAACTGCAAAACATGAAAGCCTGGCTCGACAACAACCCCGACTGGCATGGCCCGGTGAAACACAAAGACTGCGTGGCATGCCATCAGCCACACGGCGGCAATCAATTCCGGATGCTTGATGGCAACTATCCAAAAGAGTTTTATGCCCCTTACAACCCGGACGCCTACGACCTGTGCTTTGGTTGCCACAAAGAAAAAGCCTTCTCTACTGCCCAGACCGACAAGCTGACGCGTTTTCGCAATGGCGCGAAGAACCTGCATTTTGTCCACTTGCAGCAACCCGGCCGGGGCCGTACCTGCCGCGCCTGCCATGAAGTACATGCTTCCAAGCAAGACAAGCATATCCGCGAAGGCGTTCCTTATGGCTCAGGCGGTTGGGTGCTAAAACTCAACTACCAGCAAACGCCGACCGGTGGCTCGTGCGCGAAAACTTGCCATCAAGAGCGCAGCTACGAGAACCGCAAGGCACCCTAAATGCCGCTGCCAACCATCAGACGCTTGATCTTTTTGCTGCTCGTGTTCCAGGCGCTGGCGGGCATGGGTCTGGCGGCCAGCGCCCATGCTGACATCGGCACACCCGTGGCCAACCTTGAGATGACAACACTACAGGGCGGCAAAATGTCGCTGCTGGCCGAGAGCGGCAACACCGCGCTGTTTTTCTTTCGGCCGCAGCAGGAGCGCTCACGCGCGGCGATGCAAGCGCTAGTGCCTTGCCTGAGCGAGTTTGCTGACAAATCAGTGCACCTGGTCGGTGTGGTCTCGGACGCAGAAGCGCTGCCTGATGTCAGCGCGCTGGTGCAAGAAACCGGTTTTACTGCTGCGGTGCTGGTGGACCCCGGCGACGCGCTTTATGGCAGCCTGGAACTGGCCATGCACCCCGTGGTGGCGGTGATCGGGCCAGACTGCATATTTCAGCCCATCGTGGACGGCATTTCAGGCTGATCGTGGACGCGATTTCAGCGTGATCGTGGACGGCATTTCAAATTGATCGTGGACGCTGT
>PHCO01000402.1 GCA_002842265.1 Betaproteobacteria bacterium HGW-Betaproteobacteria-18
GGTGGTGCTGGCCTTGCCGTATTCCGACCGGGTGACCCAGCAGCAGGGCGGCTTTCATGGCGGCGCCATGGGCGCTTTGGCCGACATTGCGGGCGGTTATGCGGGCCTGACGGTCGCGCCCGAGGGCATGGAAGTCACCACGGCGGAGTACAAAATCAATTTCCTGGCGTCCTTTAGCAGCGGCGAATTGCAGGCCACCGGCCAGGTGGTGCGCACGGGCAAGCGGCTGATTGTGACCACGGCCGAGGTGCGCCATGTGGCGCCCGATGGCACCGTGTCGGACTGTGCCCTGATGCAGCAAACCCTGGTGCCGGTGCCCCGCGCATACGCATAATGAATCCGGACCCCCATCGCCACACGAATCAACCCCAGTCCGAAGAGCCGCCTGTGCTGAGGCAACGGGTTCTTTAAAACGGAGAGACACATGAACAACCTGCCTGGACTCAATTTCCAGCTTGGCGAAGACATCGACGCCCTGCGCGACGCGGTGCGCGAATTCGCCCAAGGCCAGATCGCGCCGCGCGCGGCCCAGATCGATCGCGACGACCAGTTCCCCATGGACTGCTGGCGCAAGATGGGCGAGCTCGGCGTGCTGGGCATCACCGTGTCCGAGCAGTACGGCGGCGCCAACATGGGCTACCTCGCCCACATGGTCGCCATGGAAGAGATCAGCCGCGCCAGCGCCTCGGTGGGCCTGAGCTACGGCGCGCACAGCAACCTGTGCGTGAACCAGATCAACCGCAACGGTACGCCCGAACAGAAGCAGAAATACCTGCCCAAGCTCATCAGCGGCGAGCATGTGGGCGCGCTGGCCATGAGCGAGCCGGGCGCCGGCTCCGACGTCATCAGCATGAAGCTGACGGCCGAAGACAAGGGCGGTTATTACCTGCTCAATGGCAACAAGATGTGGATCACCAATGGGCCCGACGCCGACACCCTGGTGGTCTATGCCAAGAGCGAGCCTGAACTGGGTGCCCGTGGCGTGACGGCGTTCCTGATCGAAAAGGGCATGAGGGGTTTCGGCATCGCGCAAAAACTCGACAAGCTGGGCATGCGCGGCAGCCACACCGGCGAGCTGGTGTTCCACAACGTGGAGGTGCCGGCCGAGAACATTCTGGGCGGCCTGAACAACGGCGCCAAGGTGCTGATGAGCGGCCTGGATTACGAGCGCGCCGTACTCACCGGTGGGCCGCTGGGCATCATGCAAAGCGTGATGGACAACGTGGTGCCCTACATCCACGACCGCAAGCAGTTTGGCCAGAGCATCGGCGAGTTCCAGCTCATCCAGGGCAAGGTGGCCGACATGTACACCGTGCTGCAGGCC
>PHCO01000403.1 GCA_002842265.1 Betaproteobacteria bacterium HGW-Betaproteobacteria-18
AGAAAGGAACTGATATCCCGCGAACTCTCCGACCTCGGGCGTGATCACGATATCCGCCGATTCAAGCGCGGGCGCCGCAATGTAGCGTTCCATCACTTCCATCGTGGCCGCCACGACCTCAAGTCCGGAAGTGCCGCGGTTTCTCGGCCCCTCTCCCCGCAGCGCGGCATGCAGGTCCTTCAGCATCCCGCCGTCGTTCCCACCATCCGCTCCGGACTCCAGCCGCCCCGCGCCGCACACGTTGACCGCGGCCACGACGTCGGCTCCGAGGTCCCTGGCAAGCGACACCGGGATGGGATCGGTGAGGAAACCGTCGACGAGTATCTGCTCGTTTTCGCGCACGGGCATGAAGACCAGCGGTATCGACAGGCTCGCGCGAACCGCCTGCACCAGGTCGCCGGAACGGTGGACGACACGACCGCCCTGCGCCAGGTCCGTCGAGACGCAACCGAACGGGAGGGACAGCTCCTCGAACGTGGCCGGCAGGTGCTTCCGCAGGAACGCCTCTACCTTCTCGCCGGAAAGAAGCGCTCCGCCGCGTATGGTCACATCCGCGAGCGAGACGAGGGACTTTATGTCGAATCCCCGGGCGATCCCGTCGATCTCGTCGGGAGAGTACCCCGCGGCGTAAAGCGAGCCCACCACGGCGCCCATGCTCGTTCCGGTCACCACTTCAGGAGCAAGCCCCTCGGCGACAAGGACCTTCAGCACGCCCACATGCGCCAGACCCCGGGCGCTGCCGCTCCCGAGAGCTATCCCTAGCTTCTTGTGCTTTCGTGGCCACATGGCGCTACTTGCCCTCTTTGGCAAGCACGAGCGCCTGCTTGGTCGAAGCGATGAGGAAAGCCGCGCCGAGGCCCACCGCGAGCGCCACGCCGATGTAGTCGAACGGCCGCATTCCCGGGGTCACCTCGGCGAGGAAGAACCCGGGTGCGAAGAAGATCGCGGTGTTCACGAGCATGATGATGACCCGCATCTCCGTGGGGCCCATCGTCCCGTAACTGATCTTGAACACGCCGTCCACGCAGGTGCGCACGTAGACGTGAACGGACACCAGCAGATAGCCGATAAGCGCGAACGCCGCGATGTCGAGGCGCAGGAACGGCGACATGCCGATCCCGATGATGGTCAGGAACTCCGCGACCGCATCTACGGTGTGGTCGATGTAGAAGCCGAATTTGGGACGCTCGATCCTGCGGTACCGGGCAAGCGTGCCGTCCAGGCTGTCGCCGAACCAGTTGAGCACGAAGCCCAGGTTCACGAACCACAGCCACCAAACGCTGGCACCCGAAAGCCAGTAGCCGGCGAAGATCATGACCGAGG
>PHCO01000404.1 GCA_002842265.1 Betaproteobacteria bacterium HGW-Betaproteobacteria-18
GAGCAGCGGCGCGTTCTTTTCGATGAAATAGAGCAGGTTTTCCTCCGGCTCCCTGGGGAAGCGCAGCTCGTCCTGTTCGGCCACGGCGGTATCCTGGCGCGGCAGGGTGCGCCACAGGTCGTTCACCTGCGTCTGCAGGTATTCTTCGCGCTCCTTCTGGCGCAGGGTTTCCTTGTCGAGCGACAGGTGCGGCGAACGCTTGTAGCGGTCTACGCCGAGATTGCTCACGGCGTGGCAGGCATCGACCAGTTGCTCGACCGCCGCGAAGCCATGGCGTTCCTCGCATTGGGCGATGTAGTTCCGGGCGAAGACGAGGTAGTCGATGATGGCATCGGCACTGGTCCATTGCTTGAACAGGTGATTGCCCTTGAAGAAGGAATTGTGGCCGTAGGCGGCATGGGCGATGACCAGGGCCTGCATGGTCAGCGTGTTTTCTTCCATGAGGTAGGCGATACAGGGGTCCGAATTGATGACGATCTCGTAGGCCAGGCCCATCTGGCCGCGTTTGTAGCGGTTCTCGGTCTCCAGGAAGTGCTTGCCGAAGGACCAGTGGTGGTAATAGACCGGCATGCCGATGGCGGCATAGGCATCCATCATCTGTTCGGCCGTGATGATCTCCAGTTGGTGGCGATAGCAGTCGAGGCCGTAGGCCTTGGCGACGCGGCCGATCTCGGCATCGTAGTGTTCGATGGCCTCGACGGTCCATTCCGAGCCCTCGGCAATCGGGCGGTTGCGCTTTTTGCTCATGCCAGTCGCTTTCGGAAAAGTTCGCGGAATACCGGATAGATGTCGGCGACTTCGCCAATGCGCTGCATGGCGAACAGTCCGGGATGGCTGTCGACCAGACGTTCGTACTCGAGCCAGAGATTCTGCGGTTCGCCGTCGGTAATTTCGATATAGGCAAAATACTGGACCAGCGGCAGGATGGACGCCGAGAGCAGTTCGCGGCAGAGCGGCGAATCGTCGTTCCAGTTGTCGCCGTCGGAAGCCTGGGCGCAGTAGATGTTCCAGGTCGTCGACGCATAGCGGGCAACGACGATCTCGTGCATCAGCTTGAGGGCGCTGGAAACGATGGTGCCGCCGGTTTCCCGGGAGTGGAAGAAATTCTCCTCGTCGACTTCCTCGGCCACCGTGTGGTGGCGGATGAAAACCACCTCGATATGTTCGTAATTGCGGTTCAGGAACAGATAGAGCAGCATGAAAAAGCGCTTGGCGATCTGCTTCTTCGACTCGTCCATGGAGCCGGAAACGTCCATGACGCAGAACATCACCGCCTGCGTGGTCGGCTGGGCAACGCGGATGCGGTTGCTGTAGCGCAG
>PHCO01000405.1 GCA_002842265.1 Betaproteobacteria bacterium HGW-Betaproteobacteria-18
TTCCGCCGTGGTCTTCGCCTTCGGGGTGGTCATGGTCTTTCTCATTCTGGCCGCCCAGTACGAGAAATGGTCCCTGCCTTTGGGGGTCATCCTGACGGTGCCCTTTGCCGTCTTCGGGGCGCTCGTTTTCATCGTCCTCCGGGGGATTCAAAACGACATCTACTTCCAGATCGGCCTGATCACCCTGATCGGTCTGGCGGCGAAAAACGCCATCCTGATTTTCGAGTTCGCCGTCAAGAACCGCGAAAGCGGAATGTCCGCCCTCGAGGCGGCGGTGGAGGCCGCGCGCGTGCGCCTCCGGCCGATCGTGATGACCTCGCTTGCCTTCATCCTCGGCTGTGTCCCCCTGGCGGTCGCCAGCGGGGCCTCGGCCAACAGCCGCCATTCCATCGGGACGGGCGTGATCGGCGGCATGCTGGGCGCGACACTCATCGCGATCTTCTTTATCCCGCTCTTTTATCTTCTCCTTCAGAGGGGGCGGAAACAGGTTGTCGGGGAAGGCGTCTTGAAGGCGGACGAATCGACAGAAAGGGAGGCGGGCTGACATGAAGCGAATCCCGGCCGCGCTCTTTCTCCTCTTTCTTCTCGCCGGCTGTGCCGTGGGGACCGATTACCGCCGTCCCGCCGTGGACGCGCCTGCCGCCTGGCGCTTCGAGGAAAAGGAGGCGGTGAAGACGGTCAACCCGTCCTGGTGGGAGCAGTTCCAGGACCCGGTTCTGAACGACCTGATCCGCACGGCGTTGAATGAGAACAAGGACCTGCTGATTGCCACGGCGCGGGTAGACGAGTTCATGGGCCGCTACGGCGTGACGAGGGCCGACCTCTTTCCGCAGGCCTCCCTCGGCGCAACGGCGGGCCGACAGCGGCTCAGCTCTGAAAGCTACAGCGGGGTCGCCCCGGGCGCAACGCCGACCTACGAAAACTACGGGGCGACACTCAGCACCAGTTGGGAAATCGATCTCTGGGGAAAACTGCGGCGGGCCACGGAGGCGGCCCGGGCGGATCTGCTGAGCACGGAAGAGGCCCGCAGGACGGTGATCCTGACGCTCGCGGCCAATGTGGCCAACGCGTATCTGAACCTCCTCAATCTGGACCGCCAGCTCGATATCGCCGTGCGGACCGCGGAAACCCGGAAGGAATCCCTCGACCTCTTCGAACTGCGCTTCTCCGGGGGCCTCGTGTCCGAACTTGAACTGAACCAGGTCCGGTCGGAATACGAGCAGGCCAGGGCCACCATCCCCTCCCTCGCCAACTCGGTCGCCCAGCAGGAGACCGCTCTGAATCTTCTCCTGGGCCGCAATCCCGGCCCGGTGAAGCGG
>PHCO01000406.1 GCA_002842265.1 Betaproteobacteria bacterium HGW-Betaproteobacteria-18
CAGATCGTAAAGCAAGCGGGCAAGCTGCATCGTAATCGTCGACGCTCCACGCGCATCCGACCCCGAAAGATATCCGCTGGATGCCTTGACCAGTGCGACCGGATTCACGCCCGGATGATAATAAAAGTAGCGATCTTCGCGAAGAAGCACGGCCTCGACGACGTCGCTTGAGATGCGATCGAGCGGAGTGAATCGCCGATATTTTTCATCGGCCGAAAGCGTTAACCGGAGCAATGTTCCGTTGCGGTCATAGATCGCTCGCGAGAAGCTGAGATGCGAGGTCGGCCCTCCGCTTGAGAAAAGTCGCAGCAGTACGAGAAATGCAAACGCGGCCAGTCCGATCCGGCCGCCGCGGCCGTGCAGAAGCCGGCTGACGGCTGGCCTTATAAAGTGCCTTACAAAATGCCTGACGGTCGTCCAGCGGAAATGCTGGCGAGGCTGCACGGGCTGTACAGGCGGCCCCGGTTGCATGGGCGGGCCTGGCATATTGTGCTCTGTCATTTGCGCGTCTGGACGGTGAACTTCCCTTCTGCTGTTAACGCTCGCACGTTTCGGTCGTACATGGCCTCGGCGAAAAGCGGCGGCACGATAAAGGTGCCCGAGGCCACGGCCTTCATACGATAGACGAATTCCGTTGCCTTTGATTGAGCCCCTGTAAAGACGATGACGCGATCCTCGCGCATCTCCACATGATCTGGCCTCATGGCGGCGGGCTTGAATAACCCCGAATCGTCGACGGGAATGTTGCTGTCGGATTGCAGGCTGATCGGCTCCATGCCAGCCGGAAGCAGATCAACGATGGCGACGTTGCCGATCGTACCGTCTATCGCCCGGATGCGAAGATGCACATAGACCTCGTCGCCGATTTTCACCTGCTTTACTGTCGATCCCGAGGCATCGGTGTATTCGCGGCTGACCTCTATACCCTTCTGATACGGAGCCGGCAGCGTTTTATCGAAGCCGGCGAGCGTGAACTGATAGAACGAAGGCAGAGCGCTCTTTGCTTCAAAACGCAGCTTCTTTGCGCCGGGAGTCAGACTCGCCTCAGAAAAAAGCTGCTTCGCAAAAGGCAGCGGACGACGGGAGCCGTCGGCATTCTCCTGGATAACGCTCATATCGGTGGTAAGGCCGGTCTTTTCGCGCATGGCGATGTAGGAGTCGATGGCAAGCACTGACGTCGCCGCCGAGATCGTGCTGAACTGCCCCTGACGCAGATCTTTCATCATTGAACTCATCGTCTTATCACCAAGCACGGTAAACTTCTGCGGAAAATGCCGTGCAAGCAGATAGAGATAGGCGGCGTTTGCGGCGACGGGATC
>PHCO01000407.1 GCA_002842265.1 Betaproteobacteria bacterium HGW-Betaproteobacteria-18
AGAGATTCACGCAGACCAGATCGATGGGCTCGATCCCCAGCCGCTCGCAGATATCCCGGTCGGCGGGATGGCCGCGCCGCCGGAGGATGCCGCCATGGATCTTGGGGTGGAGCGTCTTGACGCGGCCGTCGAGGATTTCGGGGTGTCCGGTGAAGGTGGAGACGTCGACGACGGAAAGGCCCGCCTCGCGCAGGGCGGCGGCGGTGCCGCCGGTGGAGAGGAGCTCGACACCGAGCGCGGCGAGCCCGCGGGCGAGATCGACCAGGCCGGTCTTGTCGGATACGCTCAGGAGGGCGCGCTGGATCTTCATGCGGAGAGATTCTTCCACAGGCCGGTAGAAATGGGAAGGGCTTTTGGCGGAGGCCGGGGGTGGGCCTTATTGGGGGGAATTCACCAGCGTCACGAGGCATCGAGCCACCGGGTGGGAATTGCGGACGGGGCGGAACACGCCGCCCCGGCCGCGGACAAGGTGGGCTTCCTCAAGGACCCGGAGATTGCGAACGACGGATGGGTACGGAATGCTCAACGAAGATTGGAGCATGAGGAGGGTGCGGGGCCCGTTCAACAACTCCCGGAGAAGAAGGATCCGACGGGGATGCGACAAGGCGACGGCAAGAAGGCGAATGGTTTCATCTTGCGCATGCCGCCCCTGGTCAAAGGCGAGCTTCAACGCCAGCAGAAGCGGACGGGCACTGGGCACTTGGGGATCCGGGGTCGGCAGATACCGGACGAACGCGGCATGGCGCTCGACGCCGACCAGACCTCTGGATTGCAGGCGTCGAAGCTCCTGGCTGGCGCGGGAAAGGCTAATCTCGGCGTCCGTGGCCAACCGGGTGACGGTCGCGCCCGGCTTGGCCAAGACGAGACGAAGCAGGCGCAACCGAGTGGGGCCAGCCAACACCCGGCACGTTCGCCAGAGCGTGGGGTTCAACTGCATGAAAAATATCCAATTTGTTTTATCACACTTTATAAAGTCTGATAATAGGATTTCAAAGCCTATATATATGATATGTATGGAATGTATACCATTGGAAATCAACATTTAATTCTCACACTTTATAAAGTCCGGATCACGTGGGTGGGAAATGGTCCGCGAGGGCGGTCGGGGAGGAACGCGGGCCGCGAAGCGCCGGAGGGGCCGCGTCGGGGGAATGGAATCTGACGGTGCCCAACGGGAGCCTGCGCGTTCTCCCCGCGGGGAAAGGGTTGATTTTGGGGCGGCCGTTGCCTATCGTCCTTCTTTTTGAGATTCCCAGCATCAAGGAGCATCGGCATGAAGATTTCAGTGGTTGGAACCGGGTACGTCGGGTTGGTGACGG
>PHCO01000108.1 GCA_002842265.1 Betaproteobacteria bacterium HGW-Betaproteobacteria-18
CCGCCGCAAAGCCGGTGGAGTATAGCACCGCCCCCTGTCATCCGGCATTGAATGCCTATGGCACACCGGCCAGGAGCGCACTGACCAGTTCCACGTTATTGAAGCGGCGCCGGGGGCGTGGCCAGGAGTGGGCTCATCAAAATCTGAGCCGCATCGACCGCGTCAAAACGGTACTGGAGGCCGCAAAAATCACAGCCGACTTCAATCACATCGCGCTCCTTCAAAATGCTCTCCACCTCGGGCTGGCCCAAACCCACGATCATCCTGGCCACCCGCTCACGGCTGCAGGAACACGAAAAATGGGGGCCGAATTCGCCTTGCAAAGGTGCAAAGCGCAACAGCTTTTCTTCCCAGAACAGCCGGTGCAAGATGGTATCCACGTCCAGCGACAACAACTCTTCACGCTTGAGGCTTGAAGCCAGGATAGCGATGCGGTTGTAGTGCTCGTTGCGGCCAATCTGGTCTTCGTCGGCTGGTTGCGCACTGCCGGTCAGGTTGCCCGCGCCCGCCATCGGCAGGCGCTGAATCAAGAGGCCGGCAGCCACCTTGTCGTCGGCCGCCAGCACCAGCGTGGTGTCAAGTTGTTCGCTTTGCAACATGTAGTGCTGTAGCACGTCACTGAACTTTTCCAGCTTTTCATGCTGTTCACCAAACAGCGGCACCACACCCTGGTAAGGTTGCTGGCCGGGTTGGCGGTCCTTGGGGTCCAGGGTGATGGCGCAGCGGCCCGCCTTGCCCACATTGACCATCTGGCTCAGACTTGCATCAAGGCTGACCTCGCCGCTTACGGTGGCGGTCGCGCGCAGGGCAAAATCGCTTTGCACCTCCACCACCGCCAGTTTGACCGGGCCGTCGCCAAACACCTGCACGATGAGTGCGCCATTGAACTTGATATTGGACTGCATCAGCACGGCAGCGGCCGCCATTTCACCCAGCAGTGCCTGCACCGGCGGCGCATAAGCACCATGTGTGGTGTTGCTGGCGCGGCGGCGCAAAATTTCGACCCAGGCATCGGTCAGGCGCACCACGGCACCGCGCACCGGCAGGCCCTCGAAGATAAATTTGTGAATTTCAGACAAACGATGTTCCCGATATATTTCAATAATTTTGCGGTTCAGACCACTCACGTAGCGACGTGCTCTGACCCCAACTGATTAAACGCGTCAGGCGATCTTGTGCAAACTGGCTTTGAAGCGCTGTGCATTGGCCACATAGTGCCGGGCGCTCTGGCGCAGGCCCTGCAACTGCTCCGGGGTGAGCTCCCGCACCACCTTGGCCGGACTACCGATGATCATGCTGCCATCCGGAAACTCCTTGCCCTCTGTGACCAGCGCACCCGCCCCCACCAGGCAGCCTTTGCCAATTTTTGCACCATTGAGTACCACGGCACCAATACCAATCAGGCTGTCGTCGCCCACGGTGCAACCGTGCAGCATGGCTTTGTGGCCGACCGTGACACCCGCGCCGATCGTCAAAGGCATGCCCACATCAGCGTGCAGCACGCTCAGATCCTGGATGTTGGTGCGTGCGCCGATGCGAATAGCGGCGGTGTCGCCGCGCACCACCACGCCAAACCAGATGCCGACATCTTCGCCGAGCACCACGTCGCCCATCACCTCGGCGCTGCCAGCCACCCAGGCAGAGTCCGCGATCTGCGGCGCCATGCCATCCACTTCATAAATTGCCATTGCCGTCTTTCGTGTTCATTTGCCTAGAATTGTAGGGAAAGCCAACGCCACATACACCCACTCCCCCACCAACGTGCCAAACCCTCGCCTCTCAAATTCGTTGCGTCAGGAGGTACTGCGCCTGCTGCAAATCAATCCCTCGCAGGAGAAATCGGCCCAAGTGCGCGCATTGGATGTTGCCAAGTGGACGCTTGACCCGTCTGAAACTTTCCCGGAGCCGCCCAAGCTGCCCGGCCGTCCCCTGCGCCCACAGCTGGTTCAGCCCGCGCAGCTCAAAACCCGAGCCGTGGGCACGCTGGAAGGCCGCGCCGGGTTGATCCACGCGCTGACCCACATCGAGGCCAATGCCATCAACCTGGCGCTCGACATGGTGTGGCGTTTTGCCGACATGCCCGACGACTTTTACCGCGATTGGTGGCGGGTGGCGCAGGAGGAAGCCCTGCATTTTGAATTGCTCAATGCACACCTGAACCAGATGGGATTTGCCTACGGCGATTTTCCTGCGCACGATGGTTTGTGGGACATGGCCGAGCGCACAAAAAGTGATGTACTGGCGCGCCTGGCGCTGGTGCCGCGCACGCTGGAAGCGCGCGGCCTGGACGCCACGCCGGCAGTGCGCAACCGGCTGGTGTCGGTGGGCGATCTGGCTGCGGCCAAAATTCTGGACGTGATTTTGCGTGACGAAATCGGCCATGTGGCCATCGGCAACTGCTGGTACCGGTACTTGTGCGAACAGCGCCAACTGGAACCAGTGACCACTTACGCCGGGTTGGCAGAACACTTTCAGGCACCACAACTCAAAGGGCCGTTCAACCTGACAGCGCGCCGTGCCGCAGGCTTTACCGAAGCCGAGCTCTGTGCCTTGAGCGCACAAGCCAGCGTCACCACCGCATGAGTCCCATCGCGCACTCAGCCCCGGGGGTGGTGCTGGGCGTGCAAGGTTTTCAGGCGTTCACGTGCCACATGGGTGTAAATGGTGGTGGTGGAAATGTCCACATGACCCAGCAGCATCTGCACCGCCCGCAAATCAGCGCCATGGTTGAGCAAATGGGTGGCAAAGGCATGGCGCAGCGTGTGCGGTGACAGGGGCGCGGTGATGCCCGCCAGCAACGCATATTTTTTGACGATCATCCAGAACATGACCCGACTCATGGCCGTACCCGGCGTGCTGCCGCGCTGGGTGACAAACAGGGCTTCACTGGCGTGACCAGCCAGCAACTCGGCGCGTGACTGTGCCAGGTAGCGTTTCAACCACAGGCTGGCGACCTCACCAAACGGCACCAGGCGCTCCTTGTTGCCCTTGCCAAACACCCGCAGCACATTGTCAGACAGACTGACGTTGAGCACTTTCAACCCCACCAGTTCGCTCACGCGCAGGCCGCTGGCGTACATCAGCTCCAGCATGGTGCGGTCGCGCATGCCCAGGGCTTCGGAGGTGTCGGGCGCGTTGAGCAAGGCTTCCACCTGCGGCTCGGTCAGCGTTTTGGGCATGCGCAGCGGCTGCTTGGCGGCTTGCAATTTAAGCGTCGGGTCGGCAGCCAGCAACCGCTCGCGCAAGGCCCAGCGGTAAAAGCGCTTGAACACCGTCAAACGGCGGTTGGCGGTGGTGGCGCGGGTAGCGGCGTGCTGGTCGGCAAAGTAGCCATTGAGCAGCATCTCGGTGCCATCCAGCAAATGCCTGCCCTGCGCGGCCAGCCAGGTGCCAAACAACGTGAGATCACGCCGGTAGGCGGCCAGTGTATTTTTGGACAAACCTTCTTCCAGCCACAAGGCATCGATGAAGGTGTCGATCACCGGGTCGGGCACCTTTTTGGTGTCTGGAGTGGCTGCGTTGGCAACAGCTTGCGTTTGGAGCATGGGTTTGAAAGCAAAATGAAGTGCGCCAATCTTATGCCGAGCTGTCGCCTGCGGGCGCCATGGTCGATTTTGGCGCGGTCTGGCCTGCTATTCTCAAGGCGTGAACTACGCCCAACTCCTCTTCCCTGATTTCTCACTGATTCTGATCGGCTACCTGATCTGCCGCTTCACGCCATTGAACCGCGCCGTGTGGACGCAGGTGGAGCAACTGGTGTACTTTTTGTTCTTTCCAGTGCTGCTGTTTCATTCCATCCTGAAAAGTCCACTGGACCTCAGCGCAGCGGGCAACCTGGTAGCTGCCGGCTGGGCGCTGGGACTGGGCGGTATTGCCATGGCCTATTCGGTGCCCTACTGGCCGGGTCTGAAAAAACACATGGCGGCGCGCCAACACGCCGCCAGTGCGCAAATCGCTTTCAGGTTCAACTCTTTCATTGGCCTGGCGCTGGCCGATCGATTGGCTGGACCAGAAGGTTTGCTGGTGATTGCGTTGCTGATAGGCGTCAGCGTGCCGCTGATGAATATAGGCGCGGTGTGGCCCATGGCGCGCCACGCCGAGCGCGGTTTTTGGGGCGAACTGGTGCGCAACCCGCTGATCATCGGCACTGCCAGCGGGCTGGCGGCCAACCTGGCCGGGTTTTCCATCCCGGGCTGGGCCGAGCCCACCGTGACCCGCATAGGCGGCGCATCGCTGGCGCTGGGGCTGATGGCCGCCGGTGCCGGCATGCAGCTCAGCGCACTGAACCACGCCAAATTGCTGGGCGTGGCGGTGCTATTGATTCGCCATCTGTTGATGCCGCTGCTGGCTTTGGCTTTGTGCCTTGTTTTCCGCCTCAATGCCGTCCAGTCCACCATTTTGCTGATGTTCTCGGCCCTGCCTACCGCGTCAAGTTGTTATGTATTGGCCGCGCGCATGGGCTACGACGGACCCTATGTGGCGGCGCTGGTCACGGTCTCCACCGTGCTCGGCATGCTGAGCTTGCCGCTGGCGCTGGGATTTTTGAAGTCTTTTCTATAAATGAATAGGGGTCAGAGTCCACTTATTTTTTCGCACGCCAAAGCCCACGCCACATGCTCACGCACCAAGGCACTCGGGTGCTCGGCGCGCTGCTGCAAAGCGGTCAGCAGCGGCTGAACGGCCTCAGCGTCGGCTACGCGTAGCGCGTTGCAGGACTCATGATCGGCCACGCGCAGCGCGTTGCCGAGTGCCACCGCAATGTTGCGCAACCAGCGCTCATGGCCGATGCGCCTGATCGGGCTACCCTCGGTGAAACGCAAAAATTCTTGTTCGCTCCAGCCAAACAGTTCTATGAGTTGGCGGCCCACCAGCCCGGCGCGGGCATCAAAGTCGGGCAAGGCGCTGCGCTGGGCATACTTGTTCCAGGGGCAAATGAGCTGGCAGTCGTCGCAGCCGTAGATGCGGTTGCCCATCAGCGGGCGCAATTCCAGAGGGATCGGCCCGGCATGTTCGATCGTCAGGTACGAGATGCAGCGCCGGGCATCGAGCCGATGCGCAGCAATGATGGCCTGGGTCGGGCAAATGTCGATGCAGGCGCTGCAACGGCCGCAATGACCCGCCACGGGATCGGTCACGGGCAGGGCCATATCGACAAAAATTTCACCCAAAAAAAACATCGAACCCGCCTCGCGGCTCAGCAGCAGCGTGTGTTTGCCACGCCAGCCCTGACCGCTCAAACTGGCCAGTTCAGCCTCCAGCACCGGCGCCGAATCGGTGAACACCCGGTAGCCCAGCGGCCCCACCGCGGCAGAGATCTGATCGCTCAACTTTTGCAGCCGGTTACGCATGACCTTGTGGTAATCCCGCCCGCGGGCATAGAGCGACACAATCGCTTCAGAGGGGCGCTTGAGCCGGTTCAGTTCAACCACTTGCCAGCCCTCTGGCGTGTTGGCCGGCAGGTAATCCATCCGCGCCGTGATGACGCTCAAGGTACCCGGCACCAGTTCGGCCGGGCGCGCGCGCTTGAGGCCATGCGCCGCCATGTAATGCATGTCACCATGGCAACCCGCTGCCAGCCACGCCGATAATCCGGGTTCTGCGCTACCTAAATCGACACCGGCCACGCCAATTTGGGAAAATCCCAATGCCTGCCCCCATTGCTGAATTCTGGAGACCCATTGATTGCCGTTGAGTTGCTGCATGGTGTTGATCACCTGCCCATTGTAAAAAGCCTGCATTGGCCCGATGAAGCCGCCACCGGGCGCTTTGCGCGCGCCTTGGCCGCACTGCCGGAACTGCGCTTGGCCTACATTGAGTTGCAAGGCGATTTGGGTGCGGGCAAAACCACGCTGGTGCGGCATTTGCTGCGCGCGCTGGGGGTGCGGGGGCGCATCAAAAGCCCCACTTATGCCGTGGTGGAACCGTACGAATTGCCCCAGCTGAATATCTGGCATTTCGACTTTTACCGATTCAGCGACCCGCGCGAATGGACTGACGCGGGCTTTCGCGACATCTTTGCCAGCCCCGGCCTCAAAATTGCCGAATGGCCGGACAAGGCCACAGGCTGCGTGCCGCTGGCCGACCTGGTCATTCAACTCGATGTGCAGGATGACGAGGCACGCCAGGTGAACTTGACAGCGCAAACAAAGCTTGGTGCCGCCCTGCTCCAGCGGCTTGCAGATTCAGCGCCCGATGAGGCCAGCCCATGAAACGCCGCCAACTGCTGCAATCGGGCACGCTGGTGCTGGTGCTGGGCGCGCAGCATCTGGCGCGCGGTGCCAGCATCGTGGCAGTGCGGGTGTGGCCGGCCCCCGACTACTCGCGCGTCACCATCGAATCCGACGCGCGCCTGAGCTTCAACCAGAGCTTTGTGCCCAACCCGCCGCGGCTGGCAGTGGACGTGCAGGGCATCGACCTCAATCCGGCGCTCAGGGAACTGGTGGCCAAGGTGGGCCCCAACGACCCCACCATTTCCGGCATTCGCGTCGGCCAGTTTGGCCCGGGCGTGGTGCGCCTGGTGTTTGACCTCAAACAAGCCATTGCGCCGCAGGTGTTCACGCTGACGCCTGTTGCCGCTTACCAGCACCGGCTGGTGTTTGATTTGTATCCGACACAAGTGGCAGATCCGCTGGAAACCCTGATTGCCGAACGACTGAAAGAGAGCGCCATCAAGCGGGCAGCAACATCACCAGCCAGTGACCCATTGGGCGAGTTGATTGCACAAAAAGAACAGGCCGGGCTCGCCTCTACGCCAGGCGCACAAGTTGGCAGCACGGACACCCTCGCCCCGGAATCGGCTGATCCCATCGCAGGTTACGCCTTAGCTAATGAAACCAGGGACAAAAAAATCCCAAAAAGGCTGCCTCCGCAAAGCATGAGCGTGCCAGCCCCGGCAGCCACTGACCGGCTGATCATCATTGCGCTCGACGCCGGCCATGGCGGCGAAGACCCGGGCGCCATTGGCCCCGGCGGTACGCGTGAAAAAGACGTGGCATTGCGCCTGGCCCATCGGCTGCGCGACCGCATCAACGCCGCATCAAGCAACGGCAATCCCATGCGCGCTTTTTTAACGCGCGATGCCGACTTCTTTGTCCCGTTGCACATCCGGGTGGACAAGGCGCGCCGGGTGCAGGCCGACCTGTTCGTCAGCCTGCACGCCGATGCTTTTTTTACCCCGCGGCCCCAGGGTGCCAGCGTGTTCGCCCTGAGCCAGGACGGCGCCTCCAGCAGCGCCGCGCGCTGGATGGCCGCCAAGGAAAACAAGGCCGACGTGATCGGCGGCCTGAACGTGCGCGCCCGGGATGCCCAGGTCAAGCGCGCCCTGCTCGACATGAGCACCGCCGCCCAGATCAAGGACAGCCTGCAGTTGGGCGGCGCCATGCTCAGGGAAATCGGCCGCGTCGGCAAGCTGCACAAACCACGCGTCGAGCAGGCCGGCTTTGCCGTGCTCAAGGCGCCGGACATTCCCAGCGTGCTGGTGGAAGCCGCGTTCATCAGCAACCCGGACGAGGAAGCCAAGCTCAACAGCGATGTCTACCAGGACCAACTGGCCGATGCCCTGATGCGCGGCATTGAAGCCTATTTCTCCAAAAACCCGCCGCTGGCGCGCAGCCGGACGACCTGAATCACGCCCAAGGCACGCACACATCGGCGTATTGCCTGGACTGGGAAATCCGCAAGGCGTTGGGCTCATCCGTGTTGGCAATCCAGTCCAGCGCCTGGGCGCGGCTGCGGCCGAACCGCATATGGCGCGCCAGCAGGCGCTGATGGCGCAGCTCGTTCGGCACATCGAGGTACCAGATTTCATCCACGACCTCGCGTACCTGGACCCAGGGCCAGTCATCGAGCAGCAGGTAATTGCCTTCGGTGATGACCAGGGGCGTGTCTGGCGCAATGGCGATGGCACCGGCAATGGGCTCTTCCATGTCGCGCCTGAATTCGGGGGCGTAAATGGTTTCCGCAGACGACTGGTTTTTGAGGCGGCGCAGCAGGTTGACAAAACCCGCGGCATCGAAGGTATCCGGCGCACCCTTGCGTTGATGGCGTCCCAGACGCTCCAGTTCACTATTGGCCAGGTGAAAACCATCCATCGGAACCCCTTGCATGTGTTGGGGGTAGAGCGCCATCAAGGTCTCGGCCAGGGTGGATTTACCCGCACCCGGCGGTGCCACCAGACCCAGGATTTTCCGTTCCCCGGACGCCAACAACTGCGCGATGCGCTGCTGACAAATGGGTGGCGGGAGATGCTCATCGGGCAATGCAGGCGTTTTCATCATTGGCTCAACGGGCAAAGGCATAAGGGACTTGTGCCAGACGCGCCAGCACTTCGGCGCGCGTCGGCGGCACGCAGCCACGGCGCATCACACACAGGCTGGCACTGGCGATGGCGCTGGTCAGCAATGGCCTGGCAACCTCGTCGGCCACTTCCCCGGTGCCCCAGTCTGCGGGAAGTTTCTGTGCCAGCATGGCCACCACCAAACCGGCCAAAAAACAGTCACCCGCCCCCACCGTGTCCACCACCGCAATCGGTTCAGGCTCGCGCGCTGCAAACACCTGGCCATGGCGCGTCAGCAACGCAGCCCCCGCGCCGCCCAAAGTAAGCGCCATGACACTGGCGCGACTGCTTTGCAGCAAGTGCTGCGCCTGGGCCAAAGCGTCGCCACCCGGCAGCTTCAGGCAAACCAGGTCTTCGTCGCTGGCCTTGATGACATCGGCGTATTGCAGCGCGCTCAGCACATGGCGGCGGTACAGCTCAATATCTGGCATGACGGAGGGGCGCAGGTTGGCATCGATCACCACCGTGCGGCCGGCCTGGCGCTGCTTTGCCAACCAGGGCAAATAAGTGTCTGCATCATCAGGAGAAAGCGCCAGGGCTCCGGTACACACGACTGACAAGTTCTCAAGTGCATCACAGGCACGGATCAGGTCAGCGGCGCGGGTGGCGCGATCGGCCACACCTTCACGGTAAAACGCGTAGTCGGGGTGGCCCTGGTCGTTGAGGTTGACGACGGCCAGTGAAGTCACCTGCACCACCGGATCAGCCACGGCCAGATGCACACCGTCAGTCACCAAACCCTGTGCCAATTGACGGCCAAAACGGTCGCGCGACAAGGGATTCAGGTAACAGGTGTCCACACCCTGGCGCGCCAGCGCCCGTGTCAGGTTATAGACCGCGCCACCCAGACAGGGCTCGAACCGGCCGTCGGCATGGCCGATGAAATCGATCAGCGCTTCGCCCGCGGTGGCCACTCGAATTGATAATTTATTTTGCATCATGTTAGGGTTTTCCATAACTAAAACAACTTGATTTAGTAACTAGTTTCCAACTATAGTTCAGTCACGCCGATTCAACAAGCGTAATTTCCCGCAGGTCTGCAGCACGCTTCCTGCCGATCAGCCAAACCAACGCCCGCAAGGGTCAATCCAAAGAGGAGTTCCATCATGAAATTGTCAACCACCCTGCTGCTGAGCACCCTGGCCCTGGCCTGCAGTGCCGCTTTTGCCGCCAACGAGCCCGTCATCGGCCTGATCACCAAAACCGAGACCAACCCCTTCTTTGTCAAGATGAAAGAAGGCGCCCAGGCTGAAGCCAAAAAATCGGGCGCCAAGCTGCTCAGCGCTGCCGGCAAAAAAGATGGCGACACCGCCAGCCAGATCACGGCTCTGGAAAACATGGCGGCTGCCGGTGCAAAAACCATTTTGATCACTTCCACCGGCGATGCCATCATCCCGACCGTGAAAAAAGTGCAGGCCAAGGGTGTCCAAGTGATTGCGCTGGACAGCCCGTTTGACGGCGCCGATGCGCTGTTTGCCACCGACAACTACAAAGCCGGTGTGTTGATCGGTCAATACGCCAAGGCTGCCCTGGGCAACAAACCGGCCAAGATCGCCATGCTGGATTTGTTCCCCGGCCACCCGGTGGGTGCCCAACGCCACAACGGTTTCATGACCGGCTTTGGCTTGAAGGCCAATGATGCCAAATCCAACGAGTTGTCTTCCACGCCAGAGACCGTTTGCGCTGGTGATACGGATGGCAACCAGGCCAAGGGCCAGACCGCCATGGAAAACTGCCTGCAAAAGAACCCGGACATCAACGTGGTCTATACCATCAACGAACCTGCCGCCGCAGGTGCCTACAACGCCCTGAAGAAAGCCGGCAAAGAAAAAGGGGTGCTGATTGTGTCAGTGGACGGTGGCTGCCAGGGCATCCGTGACACAGCCGCTGGCATCATCACTGCCACCTCACAGCAATACCCGCTGAAGATGGCATCGATGGGTGTGGCCGCGGGTATTGAATACGCTAAAACCGGGAAGAAAGCCTCAGGCTACGTGGACACTGGCGTGACATTGATCGCCAGCAAGGCCGTGACCGGTGTGGACAGCAAGGACACCAAGGTCGGCATGGACCTGTGCTGGGGCACCAAGTAATTTTCTAAGTAAACGTCATTGCGAGCCCGCCGAATTTGGCCCGATACCACACACGGACCTTGAAAAGGCTGCTCGTCACTGCGAGCGTAGCGCAGCCGACTATGCAGTCCGGAAGTCATGGATTGCCGCGCTGCGCTCGCAATGACCACATCGTTCATTTTTTACACGGAGTCTGTGATGTCCACGACAACCAAACGCCCTATTCCCTGGGGAGCCTTGGGCCCCTGGATCGCATTGGCGGTTACCTGTCTGTTTTTTACCACCCAGTCTGACCGCTTTCTGAGCGGAGAGAACCTGTCTTTGGTCTTGCAGCAGGTGATGGTGGTGGGTGTG
>PHCO01000408.1 GCA_002842265.1 Betaproteobacteria bacterium HGW-Betaproteobacteria-18
CAAGGTATTGCGATTCGAGCCAGCGTCACTCAATGGCTCTGTGCGGTGGAACCCGCTGGACGAGATTCGCATTGGTACTGAGTACGAAGTCGGTGATGTGCAAAACCTTGCAACGCTCTTGGTTGACCCCGACGGCAAAGGGTTGGAATCGCATTGGCAAAAGACCGCCTTTTCGCTGCTTGTCGGGGTAATTTTGCACGTGCTTTATACGGCGAAAGACAGCGGTGTTCCCGCGAGCTTGCCGGGCGTTGACGCGATGTTGTCTGACCCATCGCGTGATGTGGCCAGCCTATGGGTCGAAATGGCCTCGCATGGTCACCTCGATGGCCACAATCACCCCGTTGTTGGATCGGCTGCACGGGACATGATGGACCGCCCAGAAGAAGAAGCCGGATCGGTTTTATCAACCGCGAAATCGTATCTGTCGCTGTACCGCGATCCTGTTGTTTCGCACAACGTGGGCGCTAGCGAGTTTCGCATTCGCGACCTTATGCACCACGACAGCCCGGTTAGCCTGTACATCGTCACGCAGCCGGCTGACAAGGCCCGCCTGCGGCCGCTGGTGAGGGTCATGGTCAATATGGTGATTCGTGTCCTGGCCGACAAAATGGACTTTGAGGGTGGCCGGCCAGTTGCCCGTTACAAGCACCGTCTCTTGATGATGCTCGATGAGTTTCCGGCGCTGGGAAAGTTGGAAATTCTGCAAGAGTCTCTGGCTTTCATTGCCGGTTACGGGATCAAAGCCTATTTGATTTGCCAGGACATCAATCAGCTACGCAGTCGCGAAACCGGTTATGGCCACGACGAAGCGATCACGTCCAATTGCCACATCCAAAATGCTTTCCCCCCCAACCGCATTGAGACTGCTGAGCATCTTTCCAAACTCACCGGGACCGCTACGGTCGTGAATGAACGCGTGACCGTGAGCGGTAAACGCGTGTCGGGAATGCTCGGTCAAGTGTCCAAGGCGTTCCAAGAAGTACAGCGGCCTTTGTTGACGCCGGATGAGTGCTTGCGCATGCCGGGGCCGCACAAAGACTCAGCGGGTGATATCGAGACGCCCGGCGATATGGTGATCTACGTCGCTGGATACCCCGCTATTTATGGGACACAGCCGCTGTATTTCAAAGACCCTGTTTTTCAAGCACGGGCGGCGGTTCCTGCGCCGCCGGCTTGGCCTTGGGCGCCGCTTCCTTCGGTTTGGCCAGGCGCTCGGCCTTGATCGCCGCCAGCTCCGCCGTCCGCTTTTCGGTGGCGTCGATGGCCCGCAGACGGACCCCGGCGGCCTTGACCTTGGCCTTGAGCGCCTTG
>PHCO01000409.1 GCA_002842265.1 Betaproteobacteria bacterium HGW-Betaproteobacteria-18
TCATCGCGATCGACGCCGACGGCAACCTGCCCGACGGCGGCTGGGAAACATTGGCCGCGGCCGACGCCATCATCATGGGCTCGCCCACCTACATGGGCAGCGTGAGCTGGCAATTCAAGAAATTCGCCGACGCGTCGAGCAAGCCCTGGTTTTCCCAAGTCTGACATCGCTGAATACTCCTCTTGTCAAATCCCCTGCCGACGGTAAACTTCATTATCAGACAGATTTTTCGTGAGGCACGCCCCATGTCCCAATCCATATGGAAACAGTTGCTGATCATTATGCTGTTCATGCTCTTGTTTAACGCGTTCTTCGCCTACCTTGCGCAACAGGGAACCCAGACGGCGAAGATCAGCTACAGCCGCTTCCGTAGCGAGCTGGCGGCGGACAATATCAAAGCTGTCAGGGTCAAGGGACCGGACATCAACGGTGAATTCCGGGCTAAGATCAAGGTTAACGTACAGGTACAAGGAAAAGCAGCGGTTCGGGAGGCCAGCTCCTTCAGCACCGTCATGCCGGCCATTGCCGATCAGACCCTGATGCCCGACCTGACTGCGCACAATGTGGAGGTGACGGCGACATCGACGGAGTCGTCGCCTCTTGTCAGCACCCTGATCTTTATGGCCCCGTGGTTGATCATGATCGGGATTTTGTGGTTTGGATTGCGGGCCATGCGCAGCCAGGGACCAGGTGGAATGCTGGGCGGTGTCGCCCGCTCCGGGGCCCACATATACACAACACAGGACAAGGTTTCCGTGACCTTCGAGGACGTGGCCGGCATGGAAAACAGCAAGCAGGAGCTGAAGGAGATCGTTGACTACCTGCGCAACCCCAAACAGTTCGAACGGATTGGCGGCAAGGTTCCCAAGGGTGTGCTGCTGGTTGGCCCGCCAGGAACCGGCAAAACCCTCCTGGCCCGGGCGGTGGCGGGAGAGGCCGGGGTAACCTTTTTCAGCATCTCCGCCTCCCAGTTCATTGAGATGTTCGTCGGGGTCGGTGCCAGCCGGGTGCGGGACCTGTTCACCAGCGCCAAGAAGGCCGCCCCCAGCATCATCTTCATCGACGAACTGGATGCGGTGGGGCGCAGTCGGGGCGCCGGTTTCGGCGGCGGTCACGACGAACGGGAACAGACCCTGAACCAGCTCCTGTCGGAGATGGACGGCTTCGACAGGCACGAGGAGGTGATCGTTCTGGCCGCTACCAACCGCCCCGACGTGCTTGACCCGGCCCTGCTTCGCCCCGGCCGCTTCGACCGGCACGTGGTGATAGAGCGCCCCGACTGGCGCGACCGAGAGAAGATCCTCAAGGTGC
>PHCO01000109.1 GCA_002842265.1 Betaproteobacteria bacterium HGW-Betaproteobacteria-18
ATAAATTTCGCAGAACCCTGCGTCAACGTGTGGCGCCCCGGCGGTGAACGCCTATGCCAGCTTTTGCAGCAACAAGGCATTGACCTGCTGCGGATTCGCCTTGCCCTGGCTGCCCTTCATGATCTGTCCCACCAGCGCGTTGAGCGCCTTGGCGTTGCCGGCGCGGAACTCGGCCACATTTTTCGGGTTGGCGGCCAGCACGGCATCGACGATTTTTTCCAGTGCACCGGTATCGTTCATCTGCTTGAGGCCCTTGGCTTCGATGATGGCATCGACCGAGCCCTCGGGGGCTGACCACAGCGCATCGAGCACCTGGCGCGCCGCGTTGTTGGAGATGGTGCCGTCCTGGATACGCGTGACGAGTTGTGCCAGTTGTGCCGGGGTGATGGGGCAGGCGCTGATGTCGGCTTCGGCCAGGTTGAGCCGCCTTGACACCTCGCCCATGATCCAGTTGCCCACCAGCTTGGGCTGCCCGCAGGCCTGGGCCGCCGCTTCAAAGTAGCCAGCGACTTCGCGGCTTTGCGTCAGCGCCGTGGCGTCGTAGTCGGACAGGCCGTAGTCGGCACAGAAGCGTTGCGCCATCACGCGCGGCAACTCGGTCATTCCGGCGCGCACGCGTTCCACCCACTCCGGTGCGATGACCAGTGGTGGCAGATCGGGGTCGGGAAAGTAACGGTAATCGGCCGCATCTTCCTTGGTGCGCATGGCCCGGGTTTCGCCCGTATCCGGGTTGAACAGCACGGTGGCCTGCTGGATGGCGCGGCCGTCTTCGAGCTCTTCGATTTGCCAGCGAATCTCATAGTCGATGGCCTGCTGCATGAACTTGAAGCTGTTGAGGTTCTTGATCTCGCGGCGCGTGCCCAGCTCGGCGCCGGGCTTGCGCACCGACACATTGGCGTCGCAACGGAACGAGCCTTCCTGCATGTTGCCGTCGCAGATGCCGATCCAGGTGACGATCTTGTGCAGTTCCTTGGCGTAGGCCACCGCCTCGGCACTGGAACGCATGTCGGGCTCGGTGACGATTTCCAGCAGCGGCGTACCGGCGCGGTTCAGGTCAATGCCGGTCTGGCCGATGAAGTCTTCGTGCAGCGACTTGCCCGCGTCCTCCTCGAGGTGGGCGCGCACCAGTCGCACACTTCGTTTTTCCGATGGCCCTGAGCCCGACGAAGGGGCGAGGTAAAACTCGACCGCGCCGCCTTGCACCACCGGAATCTCGAACTGGCTGATCTGGTAGCCCTTGGGCAGGTCGGGGTAGAAGTAATTTTTCCGGGCAAAAATGCTGCGCGGTGCAATGTGCGAGCCCACCGCCAGGCCGAACTCGATGGCGCGCTCCACCGCGCCCTTGTTCATCACCGGCAGGGTTCCTGGCAGGGCCAGGTCCACGGCGCAGGCCTGGGTGTTGGGCTCGGCGCCAAAAGCGGTGGGTGCGCGGCTGAAAATTTTGGACCGGGTGGACAGCTGGGCGTGGGTTTCGAAGCCAATCACGACTTCATAGCCCATGATCAGCAAGGAGGGATCTGCGGGTTTTGTTGCTTGCACTGGGGTGTTCATGTTCAGATTCCTTGCGGCTTGGCGGTATGCCAGTCGGTGGCTTGCTGGAAGCGGTGCGCCACATTCAGCAAGCGGGCTTCCTGCAGGTAGTTGCCAATCAGTTGCATGCCCACCGGCAGGTGCCCGGCACCGAAGCCCACAGGCACGCTCATGCCGGGCAAACCGGCCAGCGAAGCCGGCAGCGTGAATATGTCGGCCAGGTAGTCGGCCAGGGGGTCGCTGTGGCCGCCGAGCTTCCAGGCCACGGTGGGCGCCACAGGCCCGGCAATCACGTCGCAAACCTGGAACGCCTGCTGAAAATCGTCGGCAATCATGCGGCGGATTTTTTGCGCCTGCAGGTAGTAGGCGTCGTAGTAGCCATGGCTCAGCACATAGGTGCCGATCATGATGCGGCGCTTGACCTCGTCGCCAAAACCCTGGTCGCGGGTTTGCAGGTACATGTCGTTGAGGTCGGTGTACTGGTCGGCCCGAAAACCGAACTTGACGCCATCAAAACGGCTCAGGTTGCTCGACGCTTCGGCTGGCGCAATGATGTAGTACACCGGAATCGACAGCTCGGTGCGCGGCAGTGAAATCGGCACCAGCCTGGCGCCGAGCTGCTCGAATTCCTTGAGGGCGGCATCCACCGCAGCGCGCACATCCGGGGCCAGGCCCTCGCCAAAAAATTCGGTTGGGATACCAATGCGCAAACCGGCCAGATCAGCGGTGAGGCTACGTGTGAAGTCCTCGGCGGGCACGTCCAGCGAGGTCGAGTCGCGGTCCGGGTCCGGGCCGCACATGGCGCTGAGCAACAGGGCGCAATCTTCGGCGCTGCGCGCCAGCGGCCCGGCCTGGTCCAGGCTGGAGGCAAAGGCCACCATGCCGTAGCGCGAGGCCCGGCCATAGGTGGGCTTGATGCCGGTGACACCGCAGAACGAGGCCGGTTGGCGGATCGAGCCGCCGGTGTCGGTGCCGGTGGCGGCCGGCGTCAGGCGCGCTGCGACCGCTGCAGCACTGCCGCCGGAAGAACCACCGGGCGTGCAAGTGGTGTCCCAGGGGTTTTTAACCGGGCCGTAGGCCGAGTTTTCGTTGGCCGAGCCCATGGCGAATTCGTCGCAATTGAGCTTGCCCAGCGTCACCATGCCGGCTCCGGGGTTGCTGCCCGCCACGCCTGTTCCGAGCCGGGCCACCACGGTGGCATCAAACGGCGAGTGGTAGCCCTGGAGCATTTTTGAGCCCGCCGTACTGGTGAAATCGCGCGTGACAAAGATGTCCTTGTGCGCCAGCGGCACGCCGGTCAGTGGCCCGGCGTTACCGGCAGCCAATCTGGCATCGGCGGCACGCGCCTGCGCCAGGGTGATGTCGGGCTGAACATCCAGAAAGACGCCGAGTTCGGTGTGTTGCGCGGCACGGGTCAGAAAGTGCTGGGCGGCCTCAACGGCCGAGACCTTGCGCTCGCTCAAAAGTGTGGCCAGTTGGGCCACCGTCAGATCATGCAGATCAGAGGAAAGTTGCGTCATGATGGGATAAAAAGTTAGGCTTATTCAATCACCCGGGGCACCAGAAACAGGCCATTTTCAAGCGCTGGCGCGTTGCGCTGGTTGGCTTCGCGCTGGTTGGGCTCGCTGGCGATGTCGTCACGCAGGCGCAGCGCGACATCGCCCATGATCTCGACCGGATGCGCCAAAGGGATGATGCCGGTGGTATCGACAGCGCGCATTTTTTCCACAATCCCAAAAAAATCATTGAGTTGCGAGCGCATGCGGGTGCGCTCCTCAGAGGCCAGGCCAAGTCGGGCCAAGTGGGCCAGCCGGTCAATATCAGTGGTAGAAAGTGACATGGGTGTTCAATCGAAACAGGGTGTAAAACAAGGACAAAAAGCAACTATTTGGGTAGTTATGCACAGGCTATAGGGTATTATCCATCCCTTGAGCAGCAGCGCGCGCCAGCACGTCTTCAAGCTCAAAATTAACCCATTTTGAACCCGTTACCCGGTGACATGCGTGCCGAAGCGCCTCATGTGCCCCAAAGGATTTATCCATGTTTGGAACATTCCGTCAGTATTTTTCGACTGACCTCGCCATCGACCTTGGCACCGCCAATACCCTGATTTATGTGCGTGACAAGGGCATTGTGCTCGACGAACCGTCGGTCGTCGCCATTCGCCACGAGGGTGGCCCGCAAGGCAAAAAAACCATCCAGGCCGTCGGCAAGGAAGCCAAGGCCATGCTGGGCAAGGTGCCCGGCAACATTGAAGCCATTCGTCCGATGAAAGACGGCGTCATCGCCGACTTTACGGTCACTGAGCAGATGCTCAAGCAATTCATAAAAATGGTGCACCCGCGTTCGATTTTTCGTCCCAGCCCGCGCATCATTATTTGCGTGCCTTGTGGCTCGACGCAAGTGGAGCGCCGCGCCATCCGCGAAAGCGCGCTGGGCGCCGGTGCCAGCGACGTCTATCTGATTGAAGAGCCGATGGCTGCCGCCATTGGCGCCGGTTTGCCGGTGTCCGAGGCGCAGGGCTCGATGGTGGTCGATATTGGCGGTGGCACCACCGAAGTGGGCGTGATTTCGCTGGGTGGCATGGTCTATAAAGGCAGCGTGCGTGTCGGTGGCGACCGCTTTGACGAGGCCATCATCAATTACATCCGGCGCAACTACGGCATGCTGATTGGTGAGCCCACCGCTGAAGCCATCAAAAAGAACATTGGCTCGGCCTTTCCTGGCAGCGAAGTGCGCGAGATGGAGGTGCGGGGTCGCAACCTCTCCGAAGGCGTGCCGCGCAGCTTCACCATTTCCAGCAACGAAATTCTTGAAGCCCTGACCGATCCGATCAACAACATCGTCTCGGCCGTGAAAAACGCGCTGGAGCAAACACCCCCGGAGCTGGGCGCCGACATTGCCGACCGCGGCATGATGCTGACCGGCGGTGGCGCCCTGTTGCGCGACCTGGACCGTCTGCTGGCCGAAGAAACCGGCCTGCCGGTGCTGGTGGCCGAAGATCCGCTGACCTGCGTGGTACGTGGCTGCGGCATTGCGCTGGAACAGATGGAACGCCTGGGCTCCATTTTTACCAGCGAATAAGCGGACCAAGCAGCGATGCCACTCGGTACGCTGGACAGCACGCCGCCGCCATTTTTCAGGCAGGGTCCGTCCGCCCTGTCCAAGCTGATTTTTTTCAGCGCCCTGGCGCTGCTGTTGATGGTGGCAGATCTGCGGTTCCATGTCACCCAACCGCTGCGGGCCGTGATCGCCACGGCGCTTTATCCCGTGCAGTGGCTGGTGCTGCGCCCCATCATCTGGGGGCAGGGTGGCAGCCAGTATTTTGAATCTCTCAACCGCTCCCAAGCCAGGGAAGCGGCGGCGCAGTACCAGTTGGGCCTGCAGTCCCAACGCGCCCAGCAAGTCGAGCAACTCACGCTCGAAAACACGCGTCTGCGTGCCCTGCTGGAGATGCGCACGCGCCTCAACACACCCGCGTTGGCGGCCCAGGTTCTGTATGACGCCGCCGATCCCTATACCCGCAAAGTCATCCTTGACAAGGGCGCGCAGGATGCCGTGGCGGCGGGCGCGCCGGTGTTGGACGAGTTCGGTATTTTGGGCCAGGTCACCCGGGTTTATCCCCTGGTGAGCGAAGTCACCCTGATCACCGACCCCAATCAGGCGATTCCTGTGCTCAACGCCCGCACTGGCGCCCGTGGACTGGCCTTTGGCAACGCCAGCTTGCGCAGCGGCACGCTGGAGTTGCGCTATCTGGATGCCAATGTCGATATGGCTGCGGGTGACCTGCTGACCACCAGCGGGGTGGATGGCATTTACCCACCCGGCCTGCAGGTCGGGCGCGTACTGAAAATAGACCGACAGGCTGACTCGGCTTTTGCCCGCATCGCGGCGGAGCCCATTGCCCGATTGAATGGCAGTCTGCATGTGCTGGTGCTGCAGCCCCTGGCGGAACAAGTGCCGGCCAGACCCGCAGCGCCCGTTGAGGCCGGGCGTGGCAGCAAAGGGGGGCGGTCATGATCATGCCGCGCGGTCAACAATTGCTCCTACCCGCCAGTTCACTCTTCATCTGGAGCAGTTTGCTGGCAGCCTTGGGCTTCAACATGCTGCTCAACATGGGCTTGCTGGGGCGCGCAGCCTGGCTTCCCGATCTGCTGGCGCTGGTGTTGGTGTTCTGGACCATCCATCAGCCGCTGCGGGTGGGCATGAGTGCCGCTTTCCTGTTGGGCCTGACGATGGATGTGCACCAAAGTGCCTTGCTTGGGCAACACGCCCTGGCCTACACCGCCTTGAGTTTTCTGGCCATTGCCATGCACCGCCGCTTGTTGTGGTTCAGCGTGCCGTCGCAGGCGGCGCAGGTGTTGCCCCTGTTTGTGGCGGCCCATGCCCTGACACTGTTGCTGCGCCTGCTCGCCGGCGACGATTTCCCAGGTTGGTCGCTGCTGCTGGCACCGGCCCTGGAGGCACTGCTGTGGCCCGTGGTCAGCGTGGTGCTGCTGCTGCCGCAAAAACGCGCGCCCAACCCGGATGCGAACCGGCCCCTGTGAGCCCGGTGGTCGTGCCCTCTTGCTAAAGCGCCCATGAAGGTCATCCGCAACGTCCAACTCGACCTGGCCCGCTTTCGCCTGCGGGTGCTGGTGGCCAGCCTGATGGTGCTGGTGTGTTTTGGCTTGGTGGTGACGCGGCTGTTTTACCTGCAGGTGGTGCGCCATGACGATTTACGTGCCCAGGCCGAAAACAACCGCACTGCCATCGTGCCGATGGTGCCCAACCGCGGCCTGATTCTGGACCGCAATGGCATTGTACTGGCCACCAACTACTCGGCCTACACGCTGGAAATCACCCCTTCCAAAGTGCCCAACCTGGCGCAAACCATGGATGACCTGGCGCAGATTCTTGAGGTCACGCCGCGTGATCGGCGGCGCTTTAAAAAACTGCGCGAAGAGGGCAAGAATTTTGAGTCCATCCCGCTGCGCAGTCGCCTGACCGATCAAGAAGTGGCCCGCTTTGCCGCACAGCGCTACCGCTTTCCCGGCGTTGATATCAAGGCCCGGCTGTTTCGCAGCTACCCCTATGGCGAGTTGGCCAGTCATGTGATCGGCTACATTGGGCGCATTAACACCGCCGAAAAGGAAACTCTCGATGAATCCGATGATGCCGCCAATTACCGGGGCACCGAATACATCGGCAAGCTCGGTGTAGAGCAGAGTTTTGAGACGCAACTGCATGGCATCACCGGTGTCGATGCCATGGAAACCTCGGCCGGTGGCCGCGCCACCCGGCGCCTGTCCAGTCAACCCTCGACTCCCGGCGACACGGTCAAGTTGGCGATTGACATCAAGTTGCAAAAACTCATTGAAGACATGTTTGGCGAGCGCCGGGGTGCGTTGGTGGCGCTGGACCCCAAAACCGGCGAGGTGCTGGCCTTTGTCAGCAAACCCACGTTCGACCCCAATCTGTTTGTCGAAGGCATTGACCAGGAAAGCTGGCAGGGGCTCAACGAATCCATCGACAAACCCCTGTTGAATCGGGCCCTGCGCGGCACCTACCCGCCAGGTTCCACGTACAAGCCCTTCATGGCGCTGGCGGCCCTGACCACCGGCAAGCGCTCGGCCAGCATGCAGATGAACGACCCTGGTTTTTTCATGTTTGGTGGCCACCGCTTTGGCAGCCCCGAGAACGAGCGGGGCGGCATCATGGACATGCACCGCGCCATTGTCGAATCCAGCAACGCCTATTTTTACTCGCTGGCCAACGAGCTCGGCGTCGATACCATGCACGACTTCATGAAGCCGCTGGGCTTTGGCCAGCTCACCGGCATCGACATCCACGGCGAGGTGCGCGGCGTGCTGCCCAGCACGGACTGGAAGCGCAACTACTACAAACGCCCGGAGCAGCAAAGATGGTACGCCGGTGAAACCATCTCGCTGGGGATTGGCCAGGGCTACAACAGTTTCACCATGCTGCAGCTCGCGCAAGCCACCGCCATCGTGGCCAACAACGGCATCAAACACCCACCCCAGTTGGTGCTGGCGACCCAGGATGCCAGCACCCGGGCCAATGTGCCGGTGGCGCCTGCGCCGGCAGAAAATCTGGGCTTCAAGCGTGAACACGTGGACACCATTCGCCGCGCCATGGTCGGGGTGACGCAGGAAGGCACCTCGCGCCGGGTCTTTGCCGGAGCGCCATACCTGAGTGGCGGTAAAACGGGCACGGCACAAGCGGTGTCGCTCGGCAAAAACGAAAAATACAACGCTGCCCGCATGGAAGAGCGCCAACGCGACCATGCCCTCTACATTGCCTTTGCACCCGCCGATGACCCCAAAATAGCGTTGGCCGTGATTGTGGAAAACGCCGGTTTTGGCTCGACTTCCGCCGCCCCGATCGCCCGGCGTGCTTTCGACTACTGGTTGCTGGGCCAATACCCCAATGACGCAGACCTGGCCCTGGTGCGCAAAGGCCAAGCTTCTGCGCCGGTGGGCCAGCCCCTGCTGGCCGCAGACGTTCCCTGGTCGCGAGGCTCAGAAGCGGCGGTGCCTGTGGCAGCGCAAACTGCCGCATCACCGCTGGCCGCGTCGATACCGATTCAGTAGAGGCTGGGCAGGTTCAGCGCATAAACGCATCAAAACTGGTTTTCAGAATCAGCGCACTGACCACCAGCAAAAATACGACGCGCACAAAGCCGGTGCCGTGCCTGAGCGCCAGCCGCGTGCCAGCCAGGCTGCCCAGCACATTGGCCAGCGCCATGACCAGAACAAAATGCCACCAGATGTGGCCTTTGGCGATGAACAGCGCCAGCGCCGAGAAGTTGGTGGCGGTATTGACCAGTTTGGCCGCCGCCGAGGCGCTTAAAAAATCGTAGCCCAGCAGGCGCACGAACAAGAACACCAGAAAGCTGCCGGTGCCAGGGCCGAAAAAGCCGTCGTAAAAGCCGATCACAGCACCGATCCCGGCGGCAATCAGCTGTTCCTGCAGACCGGAATAGTTTGGCGCGTGGGTGCGTCCGAGTTCTTTTTTGGCCAGGGTATAGAGCAGCACCAGCAGCAGCACAAAGGGAAGCACCTTGCGCAAAAATTCGGGCGATACCACCGTCACCAGCCAGGCCCCGGCAAACGAGGCCAGCAACCCGGCACCCGCCGCAGGCAGCAGCGCCGCCCAGCGCATCTGCACCTTCTGGCTGTATTGCCAGGTGGCCATCGCCGTGCCCCAGACCGAGGCCCCTTTGTTGGTGCCAAACAGTGTGGCCGGGTGCGCCGTGGGAAAGGTGGCAAACAGGGCCGGCACCAAAATCAGTCCACCGCCGCCCACGATGGAATCGACAAAGCCCGCAAACAGGGAGGCGATAGAGACAATGAGCAATTCCATGGCGGCATTGTCGATGCAATTGAAAAAGGCACCGGGGTTGCCGGTGCCTTGTCTTTATTTTGTTGTCTGACCCATGCGGGTCTGGTCTCCTGGGGCCTTTCACCTTGCACAGCCTTGCGCTGCCATGTGATGGTGCAACTGTATGCGCCAACTTGGTGCCGCGCCACCCGTGAATACCCTTTGCGGGTTCTCCCTTGGTGCGCGGCCCAGACGGCACGACTCGATTACGCACCGTTCTGAATCCAGCGCGCCGCTTTCTCGGCCATCATCAGCGTGGGTGAATTGGTGTTGCCGCTGGTGATCACCGGCATGGCACCGGCATCGACCACGCGCAGACCGGCAATCACGCCGCCAGGCCCACGTACCCGCAAGTGCGCATCGAGCACCGCCAGGGGGTCATCGTCACGGCCCATTTTGGTGGTGCCGACCGGGTGAAAAATGGTGGTAGCAATGTCGCCCGCCAGGCGGGCCAGATCGTTGTCGGTCTGGTACTGCACGCCGGGCTTGAACTCTTGCGGCTGGTACTTGGCCAGCGCGGGCTGCGCCACGATGGTGCGGGTCAGACGCAGTGAATCGGCGGCCACCTTGCGATCCGCCTCGGTGCTGAGGTAGTTGGGTGCAATGGCAGGGTCTGCGGTGAAATCCGGCGACTTGATTTGCACGCTGCCACGGCTGCCCGGGTTGAGGTTGCAAACACTGGCGGTGAACGCGGGGAAGCTGTGCAGCGGCTCGCCAAAGGCTTCCAGGCTCAGCGGTTGCACGTGGTACTCGACGTTGGGGTAAGGCTGGCTTGGGTCGCTGCGGGTGAACGCGCCCAACTGGCTCGGTGCCATGCTCATCGGGCCGCTGCGCCTGAACGCATATTCCAGAGCGATCATGGCCTTGCCCCACAGAGAATTGGCTTGCGTATTGAGGGTTTTGACGTCCTGCACCTTGTACACCGAGCGAATCTGCAGATGGTCCTGCAGATTGGCCCCCACGCCCGGTGCGTCATGCCGCACGGCGATGCCGTGTTGCTGTAGCAGCGCTGCCGGGCCAATGCCGGAGAGTTGCAAAATCTGAGGCGAACCAATGCTGCCGGCGCTGAGAATGACTTCACCCGTGGCCGGCGCACTGACCCTGCCGCTGGGCGTCTGCACCTCGACACCGGTGCAGCGCAACTGGCCATTGGCTTGCGGTTCAATGTTGAGTTTGACCACCTGGGCAGAGGTCCACAACGTAAAGTTGGGCCGGTTGGCACAGGCGGGGCGCAAAAAAGCCTTGGCGGTGTTCCAGCGCCAGCCGCTGCGCTGGTTCACCTCAAAGTAGCCGACGCCTTCGTTGTTACCCCGGTTGAAGTCATCGGTGGCAGGGATGCCGGCTTGCTGCGCGGCCTGGGCAAAGGCATCGAGCACGTCCCAGCGCAGGCGTTGTTTTTCCACTCGCCATTCACCGCCCGCACCGTGAAAATGGCTGAACTGTTTCAGGTTGTCAGATGGATGGGGGCTTGGGCCTGGGTTTTGGCTGGGTAACATGCCATCCAGTTTGTAATGGCTCTCATGCGCCATGAAGTCTGGCAAGCAATGCTGCCAGCTCCAGGCATCACAGCCTGTGAGCTGCGCCCATTGGTCGTAGTCGTGCGCCTGGCCGCGCATGTAAATCATGCCGTTGATGCTGCTGCTGCCGCCCAGTACCTTGCCGCGCGGGTAGCGCAGGGTGCGGCCATTCAGGCCGGCATCAGGCTCGGTTTTATACAACCAGTCGGTGCGCGGATTGCCAATGCAATACAGGTAGCCCACCGGAATGTGGATCCA
>PHCO01000410.1 GCA_002842265.1 Betaproteobacteria bacterium HGW-Betaproteobacteria-18
GCATCCGTCACCGGCCAATCCATGAGCCCAGAGCCTTCGGCTCCATCCACCAAGTGATGGTGAAGCTCAATGCGATCAGGTGGCACGCCTTTCTCGATCAAGTGCAAGACACACGCCAGCGAGTCCTTCCCCCCGGAAAAGAAGACAACAAAGCGGTTGTATGCGGCGAGGTCTGGCGTAGCCGTCCTGTCTTCAAGGACCATCACATCGTCAGATCCTGCATCGATTGCGCTTCTCTCCATCACGACCTCCTAAGCGAATACCGGTCCCACCGCGGGACCTGCTCATATCGCCTTCTAGGCTGCGTGGACAGCAGACAAAAAGAATGGCTCCCGTACCTGAGATACGGGAGCCATAGAGACATCAGAAACCTGGCCGATTGCTCGACAACGGATCAATCAGGAAGCTTCCAGCTATCGCGCCAGGCTTGAACGGTTTCATCACTCGCGAACTCACTCACGGTGGCATCGACCATCTGCATGACGCGCGCCAACTCCATGTCCGTCAGCGACATCCGCAGTGGGTCACCGCCATCGAGGCAGAGACCATGCGCTTGTGGGCTCCTGAAGCGCAAGGTGGTGTAGTAGTAGCGTGCAATGAACCGACCACGCCCCTTGTGAGAACACGAAGAACGGCTGTCCACGAAGTAGAACTCCACACCGGGCTCTCTCTTTTCCCAAAGCAGACGATCCTCCAGTCCATACCGATCCCCGGACCGGACCAGCCTGACTCCGAAGCTGCCCACCTGCCCCAAGAGTTCTGCTGCCGGCACTTCCGCTGCACTTTTGACATCCATGGAATCTCCATACCAGCGGCACCGAACCCGAGCAGGTTCCGCACGTGTCGCCATCGTGGTCGATGTGGCAAGCACAAGAAAAGAAGCCCTCTCACGCCGAAGCATGAGAGGGCTGATTTCACATGAGGTCAAGGACTTGCTTGGCCTCGATCGCTCCCTGCACCAGTTGCTCGCGACTTTGCCAGTTCAGGGCGCTGTGGAAGATCACATTGCGCATCAGGTCTTCAACCTCGTCGATCACCTTCAAGTCGCTCACACCGATGGCCTCGCTGATCAGCTCCTGGTAGAAGGTCATCGCCGCAGCTCCGAAACAGCCTCAAGCTCATCCAGGCCGATGCGGATGGAGCCGACCGCATCAATTTGATCTTCCGGGTACGCATCGACGAAGAGACCCTTGTCGGTGTACGTGACAACCGTGTGACCGAGCCCATTTTTGGCGATCAGAATTCGATCGTCCTCATCTGATGGGCGCAGCTCAATCTCCAAGCCACCGCTCAGTGCGATCGACCCC
>PHCO01000411.1 GCA_002842265.1 Betaproteobacteria bacterium HGW-Betaproteobacteria-18
CTCGCACGTCTTCTCGGTGATCCTGCTGGACTATCTGCAGCGCTTCCCCAAAGCGCCCGAGCAGCCCTTTGCGCAAGCCTTCAACCAGCTCGTCGCCCAAATGCCAATTGGCTCGTTAACCAGCGCCTACCAGGCCGCTTTAGAAAATGCCGGCAAACCGCTGGCCATATAAGGTGGATCAGCGCGCATGAATGGCATACCGCAGCAAAGCCCTCAAAAAAAGCAGATGCGCAGGCTCGTCCTGGCGCCGGTCTTTGTGCTGGTGGTGCTGCTGATGCTCATCTCCGGCTGCGCCGCCCGTTCCAGCGCCACACCCAGCAGCTCGCCGTCCCCGAGCGCCACCTCCAGCCAGACGCCGCCGCCGACCGCCTCGGCCACCAGCCAACCTTCGGCCATCCCGCGCCACGTGCCGCGCACCGTCTACCCGACCCCGCGCATCGAACCGGTCAGCCCGATCCCCAACCCGCTCAGCGGCCTGAGCATTCCGGATGAAGTGCGTCTGATCGTGCTGATGGGTTCAGACAACCCGGCCCCCTTTACCAGCCGCACCGACGCGATGATGCTGGCTTTCTACAACCCGCGCCTCGCCAAAGTGGCCCTGCTGAGCCTGCCCCCGGAAATGTTCGTCTACATCCCCGGCTACACCATGCAGCGTGTCAACGTCGCCTATGCCGTGGGCGGTTTCGAGATGCTGGCCGATACCATCGAATACAACCTGGGCATCCGGCCGGATGAATTTGCCGTCGTCCACAAGGACGATTTCACCTGGTTCGTCGAAGAGCTGGACGGGCTGGACGTTAACACCATGCGCAATTACTACTACGACTGCGGCGGTATCCCGGCTGGCAGCATCCACCTGCGCGGCGGCAAGGTGGCGCGCGGCGGCCTGCGCTGGTCGGACCGCATGGAAGATTTCCGTACCGAAGTGCTCGGTCTGATGAAGGCGCAGATGGTCAAAAATGCGGTCATCGTCCCGGTTGGTTCAAAAGGTGGCTTCGTCGTCAAAAACCCGCCACCGGGCGGCGATCGTGACGCCGTGCTCCAGGAAGGCATCGCCTGTTATCACCTATTCCTGCGCGGCCTGCTCGACCTGACCGACAACCTGCTCGGCGGTCAGGTCGTGCCGCCAGCCGACCTCGTGCGCCACGATGAGGACGATCCCTATCTCGTCGTCGCCGCCGACAAGGGGACGGCCCATCTCTCCGACACCGCCAACGCCATCAGCGCCGAATACGGCTTCTGGCTCGGCGACGCCTTCGCCAGCGGCGGCTCCCACGGTTACGACCACAAGGAGCTGGGAATCA
>PHCO01000110.1 GCA_002842265.1 Betaproteobacteria bacterium HGW-Betaproteobacteria-18
CTTGAACCCTGTGGGGCGGACTTCAGTCCGCCATGGTCGACTGAAGTCGACCCCACAACAAGCCCAAACGCTGTGTTCATGGAAAGGAGCGCAGCGACGTGGCAATCCATGCAGTTTGGGGTCATGGATTGCTTCACTTCAGCCTGTCCTGAGCCCGTCGAAGGGTTCGCAATGACGATGTTCTTTCACGTTAACACTTTAACCCCGATCAGTCGATTTTTTGAATCGGCACGTAAATCTCTCCGCCCGCGCGCTTGAACGCATCCGACATGTCCTGCATCCCGTCCGTCAGCGCCTGCTCGTCGCTGACGCCCTTGGTTTTGGCAAAGTCGCGCACCTCCTGCGAGATTTTCATCGAGCAGAACTTCGGCCCGCACATCGAGCAGAAATGCGCCACCTTCGCCGCATCCTTGGGCAGCGTTTCATCATGGAAGTCACGCGCGGTGTCGGGGTCCAGTGACAGGTTGAACTGGTCCAGCCAGCGAAACTCAAAGCGCGCTTTGGACAGCGCGTCATCGCGTGCCCGCACCCCCGGGTGCCCCTTGGCCACGTCGGCCACATGCGCGGCGATCTTGTAAGTGATGATGCCGACCTTGACATCGTCGCGGTCCGGCAAGCCCAGGTGTTCCTTGGGCGTCACGTAACACAGCATGGCGGTGCCAAACCAGCCGATCATGGCCGCACCGATGCCGCTGGTGATGTGGTCGTAGCCGGGCGCGATGTCGGTGGTCAGCGGCCCCAGGGTGTAAAACGGCGCCTCGTGGCAGTGCTTGAGCTGCTCGGTCATGTTGACCTGCACCATGTGCATGGGCACGTGGCCGGGGCCTTCGATCATCACCTGCACATCCTGCTGCCAGGCTTTTTGCGTGAGTTCACCCAAGGTGCGCAGTTCGGCAAACTGCGCCTCGTCATTGGCGTCGGCACCGGAGCCGGGGCGCAAGCCGTCGCCCAGCGAATAGCTCACGTCATAGGCCTTCAGGATTTCAGTCATTTCATCGAAGTGGCTGTAGATGAAATTCTCCTGGTGGTGGGCAATGCACCACTTGGCCATGATCGAGCCGCCGCGCGACACGATACCTGTCATGCGCTGGGCCGTGAGATGAATGAAGGCCAGTCGCACGCCGGCATGCACCGTGAAATAGTCCACGCCCTGCTCGGCTTGCTCGATCAGCGTGTCTCGGAAAATTTCCCAAGTCAAATCCTCGGCCACGCCGCCGACTTTTTCCAGCGCCTGGTAAATCGGCACGGTGCCAATGGGCACAGGGCTGTTGCGCACAATCCAGTCGCGCGTGGTGTGGATGTTTTTGCCGGTGGACAAGTCCATCACCGTGTCTGCGCCCCAGCGGATCGACCAGACCAGTTTTTCAACTTCTTCTTCAATGCTGGAAGTCACGGCCGAGTTGCCGATGTTGGCGTTGATCTTGACCAGAAAGTTGCGGCCAATGGCCATCGGTTCCACTTCGGGGTGGTTGATGTTGGCCGGGATGATGGCGCGGCCCCGGGCTACCTCGTCGCGGACAAATTCAGGCGTCACCACCCTGGGGATGCTGGCGCCAAAGCTGTTCCCGGCCAGACGCTGTTCACGCTCGGCGTTATTGAGATACTGCGCTTGCCATTGCATATTCTGGTTTTCACGCAGCGCCACGTATTCCATCTCGGGCGTGACAATACCTTTGCGGGCATAGTGCATTTGCGTCACGTTGGCGCCCGGCCTGGCGCGCCGGGGGCTGCGTTGCAAACCAGCCGCCTGGGCACGCAGGGCGGCCAGCGCGTCTGTTTCACCGTTTTTCAAGCCTTCATCGAGCGCAAACGGTGTGCGACCGGTGTAGCGCTCGCAATCGCCCCGCGCCTCAATCCAGCGCGCCCGCACTGCCGGCAAGCCCTGACGCACGTCAATGCTGGCTTGCGGGTCGGTGTAGGGGCCCGAGGTGTCATAGACCGTGACCGCCTCGCCATTGCTTTGCATGATTTCGCGCAGCGGCACCAAAATGTCAGGCTGGCTGCCTTGCCGGTAACGTTTGCTGGAAGCGGGAAGGGGTTCGCGGGTCAGGCGGATGAACTGGGCTAACTTGTCGGGGGCATTCACGGTGTCGTCTCCTGGGATGGTGACCCGGGGGAAGAAACCTTCTTCCCAACGCACGAACCCCAAAAGACGAATTTGGCCGGCAAAAGCGGCACTGCTCTTCTTACGCCGGTATGAGCCGGATCAAGTTCGCGGGTTCGGCAGTCCATCTCAGCGCAACCATTGCGCACCCCGGGCAAAGGTCAGTGTACGCGAAGTGAGCGCCTGGGGTTGGCAGCCAATTCATTTCAACTGGAGGGGTGCAGATTTCAAGCCAGCAGGATCAGGCTGCCATTACCATGCAGACACTTTCAAGGAGACTCTGATGCCCGTGATCACCAACATTGAAGACCTGCGCGTATTGGCCAAAAAACGCGTGCCGCGCATGTTTTACGAATACGCCGACTCTGGCTCATGGACCGAGTCCACTTACCGCGCCAATGCCGAAGATTTTCAAAAGATAAAACTGCGCCAGCGCGTCGCCATCAACATGGAAAACCGCAGCACCGCCAGCACCATGATCGGGCAAAAGGTGGCGATGCCGGTAGCCATGGCGCCCGTCGGCCTGACCGGCATGCAATGCGCCGACGGCGAAATCAAGGCAGCCAATGCGGCCAAAAAATTTGGCATCCCGTTCACGCTGTCCACCATGAGCATTTGCTCGATCGAAGACGTGGCCAGGGAAACCGGCGGCCATCCGTTCTGGTTCCAGCTCTACGTGATGAAGGACCGCGACTACATCGAGCGCCTGATCGACCGCGCCAAGGCCGCCAACTGCTCGGCGCTGATGCTGACGCTTGACCTGCAGATCATCGGCCAGCGCCACAACGACATCCGCAACGGCCTGTCGGCGCCCCCCAAGCTGACGCTGCGCAACATGCTCAATATGATGACCAAGCCGCGCTGGGGGCTGGGCATGCTGGGCACGCAGCGGCGCGGCTTTGGCAACATCGTCGGCCACGTCAAGGGCATTGAGAGCATGGGCACGCTGAGCGAATGGACCGCCAAACAGTTTGACCCGGCGCTCAATTGGGGCGACGTGGAATGGATCAAAAAACGCTGGGGCGGCAAGCTGATTTTGAAAGGCATCCAGGACGTGGAAGACGCGCGCCTGGCGGTGGATTCAGGCGCCGACGCGCTGATCGTCAGCAACCACGGCGGCAGGCAACTGGACGGCGCACCATCGTCCATCACCGCGCTGCCCGCCATTGTCGATGCGGTTGGCAGCCAGATCGAGGTGCACATGGACGGCGGCATCCGCAGCGGGCAAGACGTGCTCAAGGCGCGCGCCCTGGGCGCCCGCGGCACCTACATCGGCCGTGCGTTTTTGTACGGCCTGGGCGCCTTGGGCGAGGCCGGTGTGACCAGGGCGCTGGAGATCATCCACAAGGAACTTGATCTGACGATGGCGTTTTGCGGACGCACACAGATCGATACCGTGGACAAGGGGATTTTGCTGCCCGGGACGTATCCCGAATCTGCACGGTCTTGCGCCCACAAGGCATGACTCTGGGCAAACTGGTCTTTGAGGGCAGGTACCAGGCTTTGCGGCAACATCACCACCCGGTCTTTACCGCCCTTGCCATCACGCACGATGCTCACCTTGCGATCAAAGTCCACATCTTTCACCCGCAGGCGCAAACCTTCCATCAGGCGCATGCCACAGCCATAAAGCAGCGAGGCCAGCAGTTTGTGTTGCCCGTCGAGTTTGCCCAGCACAGCCTGAACCTCGGCGCGGGTCAACACCACGGGAATGCGTTTTTTGGGCACTGGCCGCGCCAAGTCATCCATCCATGGCACATCAACACCCAGCACTTTTTGATACAGAAAAAGCAATGCGCTCAAGGCCTGCCGGTGGCTTAAAACGGATATCTTGCGTTGAGCCCGCAGACGATAAGTGTAGGATTTGCGCATGAACACTGAAATCATCACCAATGAAGCGTTGTCACTTCCCGTGCAGCAGCGGGCTGAGTTGGCGGCACAACTGCTGTCCAGTCTTGATGTGCTGTCCGAAGCCGAAATTGAACCCCTGTGGTTTCAAGTTGCCGCGCAACGGGCTGTTGAGATGGACAATGGGCTTTCAAGACGTATTCCGGCTGAAGAGGTACGTCGTCAGGCAAAAGCTTTGCTCAAGTGAGTTGTTTCTTCAATGAAGCCGCACGCGTTGAACACCTTGAGCATGTGGCCTACTACGAATCCTGTCAGATTGGTCTTGGCGCACGCTATCTGTTGGCTTTCGATGAGGCAATGGATAAAGTCAGTCAATCCCCGGATCGGTATCGCGTCGAATTCCCACCAGATATTCGTAAATTTCGCGTACCAGGTTTCCCATACAACATCCTTTATCGGCTTGTGGGTTCAGAGGTTGAAGTGCTGGTCGTCGCGCCCCATCGTCGGCGACCGGGGTGCTGGCTTGGCAGGCTTTAACTGGTTGATCGACCCGACTGTAGCGGGTCATCGCAACGTTGGGGGTGTAGAAACTGTGGCGGGTAAAACCTCTTTTTGCGTGGCAGCTATCGAGCGAAGCGACTCACTTCTCTCAGCCTATTTTTGCCATAAGAAAACAGGTCAGTTTCAGACGCAAAAAACCTCAAAGACCGCGCAACATCACCGACCCAAAGCCCAAATCAAACAAATCAATTTGCAAGCATCGCCGCCCAGGAAGAACTGGATGAAAAGGGGCGAGTGGACAACTCAAGCCACCTGCAAATGGTGCGTCACCAGCTTGAAGTCGGGGTCTTCCGGGAACGACTTGACGACAAAGCCCAGCCCCTTCATGAGCTTGAGCATGTTGGGGTTGTTGGCCAGCACCAGGCCTTCGATCTCGGTCAGGCCCTTTTCGCGGGCAAAGTCCATGATCGACAGCATCAGTCGCGAACCCAGGCCGCGGCCCTTGAACTCGTCGGCCACCACCAGCGAGAACTCGCAGGTGCTGCGGTCGGGGTTGGTGATGTAGCGCGACACGCCCACAATGCGTGTGCTCTCCACCGTGTTGCCCTGGGCATCGGTGGTTTCCTCGGTGATGAGGGCCACCAGCGCCATCTCGCGGTCGTAATCGATCAGCGTAAAGCGCGACAGCATGGTGGCGGGTAGCTCCTGCATGCTGGAGACATAGCGGAAATAGCGGCTCTCGGGCGACAGGCCACGCACAAAACTTTGCAGCATGGTGGCATCGTCCGGGTGCACCGGGCGCACGGTGTATTCGCCGCCGCCGGCCAGCATGCACAACTGCTCGTGCTGCGCCGGGTACGGCAAGATGGCCAGGTGGTTGTAATGGCGCGCCGACGGCGCCGTGTTGTCCACCACAATGCGCGCGTCCACCGCCAGCGCACCGGTTTCATCGACGATGATGGGGTTGATGTCCATCTCGCGCAGTTGCGGCAGCTCGCAGACCATTTCCGACACGCGCAGCAAAATCTGCTCCAACGCCTCCATGTTGACGGCTGGCGCACCCCGCCACACACCCAAGGTTTCAGCCACGCGCGAGCGCTCGATCAGACGGCGCGCCAAAAATTGGTTCAGCGGCGGCAACTCCATGGCACGGTCGTTGATGAGTTCGATCATGGTGCCACCGGCGCCAAACGCAATCACCGGGCCAAACGGCTCGTCGGTCACCAGCCCCACACACACCTCACGGCCACGCTTTTGAGTGGCCATGTTCTGAATCGTCACCCCGTTGATGCGGGCATTGGGCATCAGTTTGGTCACCGCTGCAATCATGTCCAGATAGGTGTCGCGCACGCTGGTGGCGTTCAAAATATTGAGCGCCACACCCTGCACATCGGATTTGTGACTGATGTCGGGCGAGTCGATCTTGAGCGCCACCGGAAAGCCCAACTGGGTCGCGATCATGATGGCTTCATTGGCACTGCGCGCCAGGATGGTTTTGGTGACCGGGATATGAAAGGCGGCCAGCAGCGCCTTGGATTCCATCTCGGTGAGCACCTTGCGCCGCTCGGCCAGCACGCTTTCGATCAGCAGGCGGGCCCCTTCCACATCGGGGGTGGCCAGGTCTGACAAGGGGGGCGGTGTTTGTTGCAGTAACTGCTGGTTTTGGTAAAACGAGGCAATGTTGCCAAACGCGCCGACGGCCGCCTCGGGCGTGCGAAAGCTTGGAATCGCGGCATCGTTCAAAATTTTACGGGCTTCGCCCACGGTGGCATCGCCCATCCAGCAGGTCAGCATGGGTTTGCTCACATGGCGGTTATAGCCAGCGATGGCGCTGGCTACGGCGTCACCATCCACTCCCATCTTGGGCGAATAAATCACCAAAATACCGTCGATCTGGGGGGCATTGCTCACCGCCTCGATGGCCACCCGGTATTGCTCTGGCCCTGCGTCTTCCGACACATCTATCAAATCAGACAGGGTGGCCAGCGGTGGCATTTGCGGCTGGATGGCCAGCGCCTGCTCGGGTGTCAAACGCCCCAGTTCAAGATTGATCTCACACACCCAATCGGCCGCCAGCACACCGGGGCCACCGCCGTTGGTGATGATGGCCAGGCGCTTGCCCACCGGCTTGTAGCGCGAAGCCAGGCATTTGGCCGCCGAAAACAGCGCCACGAACGAACGCACGCGCACCGCACCCGCACGCCGCAGCGCAGCATCGAACACTTCGTCGGTGCCCACAATGGTGCCCGAATGGGTCAGCGCCGCCCGATTGCCCGCCGGTTTGCGCCCGGACTTGAGCACCACCACGGGCTTGGCATTGGCTGCCGCACGCAGCGCGCTCATGAAGCGCCGGGCGTTGGTGATGCCCTCCAGATAAATCACAATGCTGTGCGTCTTGGCATCCGAGGCCAAAAAATCAAGCACCTGGGCCAGATCCACCGCGGTATTGGGCCCGAGTGACACCACCGTGGAAAAGCCCACCGCGTTCTTTTTGGCCCAGTCCAGAATCGACGAGGTCAGCGCCCCCGACTGCGACACCAGCGCCAGTGGCCCCAGCGATGCCAATTCGCCCGCCACACTGGCATTGAGTTGCAAGTGCGGTCGCTGAAAACCCAAACTGTTGGGGCCCAGCAAATAAATGCCATCCCGCGTGGCCATTTTGTGCAGGTCAGCCGCCTGGGCAGCGTCAATTCCGGCGGAAATCACCAAGGCCGAGCGGCATTTGATGCGCCCGGCAATTTCCAGAGCGGCCGCCACCTCGGCGGCTGGCAGCGCAATAATGGCCAAATCAGCATCGACAGCGGCCAAATCTGCCAGGGTGCCGCTGGCATGAATGTCCAGAAAAATCAGCTGGCCTGAAAAACGCTGGGCCGTGATCGCCTGATGCAGGGCACGCGCCTGTGGCGTGAGCGTGTCGGGCTCATCCGGCTTGCCGGCAAACACCACGATCGAGGCGGGTGAAAACAGCGTACTTAAAAAATGCTTATCCATGAAACCACCTATTGACAATGAATCCGTGTTGTTGAAACAACATGGGAGAGCTTACCCTGAATGGCCTGATTATTTTTGATTTGGCGCACAAGAGATGCATGCAATGATGCAACTTTATGCCACATTGCGCCGCCTGGTTTGGCATGACCCCTTTCCCGCGAAAATAACGCCGACATGAGCACCCCCCAGCTTGCCAACCTGCGCCGCATTGCCCACCTGGACATGGATGCGTTTTATGCGTCCGTCGAGTTGCTGCGTTACCCCCAACTCAAAGGGCTGCCGGTGGTGATTGGGGGCGGGCGCCGGCCCCAGGACGCGGACCTCAAGGCGCAGCAGGGTGATCGGCCGCTGCACAGGATCCCGCTGGCCGCATTCCCCCGGCTGCAAGGCTACAGTGGCCGCGGCGTTATCACCACCGCCACCTATGCGGCGCGCCAGTTTGGCGTGGGTTCGGCCATGGGGCTGATGAAGGCCGCCAAGCTCTGCCCTGATGCGATTTTGCTGCCGGTGGACTTTGCCGAGTACCGGCACTACTCGCGCACGTTCAAAACCATCATCCTGGACATTGCGCCGCTGATGGAAGACCGCGGCATTGACGAGGTGTACATCGACTTCACGCAAGTGCCGGGGGGCCAGCGCGAAGGTGGCCGGGTGCTGGCGCGGCTGATCCAGAAAAGTATTTTTGACGCCACCGGGCTGACCTGCTCGGTGGGCGTGGCACCCAACAAACTGCTGGCCAAGATGGCCAGCGAGTTCAACAAGCCCAATGGCATTGCCATCGTTTATGAGGACGATCTGGAAAGCAAAATCTGGCCGCTGGCGTGCCGCAAGATCAACGGCATTGGCCCCAGGGCCGATGAAAAATTGCAGCAGCTTGGCATTCGCACCATCGGCGAGTTGGCGCAACAGGATGTGGGCTGGCTGATCGACCACTTCGGCCAGAAAACCGGCGCCTGGATGTTTGACGCCGCGCACGGCATCGACCCCCGCCCGCTGGTGCTGGAGAGCGAGCCGGTGTCCATCAGCCGAGAAACCACCTTCGAGCGCGACCTGCATGCGGTGCGTGACAAAGCAGAGTTGGGCGCCATCTTTACCCGGCTGTGCGCGCAGGTGGCGCAAGACCTGGCGCGCAAGAGCTATGTGTGCAAAACCATTGGCATCAAACTGCGTTATGACGACTTCAAAAGTGTCACGCGCGACGTGACGCTGCCCGACTACACCGCCGACGCAGCCACCATACGCCACCACGCCGGGCTGTGCCTCAAGCGGGTGCCGCTGCAGCAGCGCCTGCGGTTGCTGGGCGTGCGCGTGGGTTCCCTGATGACTGTGGCAGAGCACCTGGACCGGCTCAAGCATAAAACGCCAGAACCGATGCATGCCGTGCAAACTGCAATGGATCTGGAACTACCTGATGCGCCATAATTTGCACCCTTGATTGCCGCCGTTTGGTGCCTGCTTGTTGGCTGCTGGACGTTTCCAACGCCACCGTTTCAGCCATGCACCGAACTGTTTTCTCAACCCCTGTCGTCAATACCTTGCTGCGCGCGGTGTCAGTGGTTTACCTCAGGCTGGCCGGCTGGCAAGTGCAAGGCGCCTTGCCCGCGCAGGCGCAAAAATGCGTGCTGATTGCCGCACCCCATACCAGCAACTGGGATCTGCCCTACACCCTGATGGTGGCCTTTGCGCTGCGTCTGAACATTTACTGGATTGGCAAGGCCAGCCTGTTCCGCTTTCCGTTCGGGCCGCTGATGCGCTGGCTCGGCGGTATTGCGGTGGACCGCAGCAAGAGCAACAACCTGGTTCTGGCCTCGGCGCAAGCCATCCAGGCAGCGGACGATGCGCTGCAACTGATTGTGCCGCCCGAGGGCACGCGCAGCAAAACGCGCTACTGGAAAACCGGCTTCTATCACATTGCCGTCACGGCGCAGGTGCCGATCGTGATGGCTTACATGGACTACCAGCGCAAGCTCAGCGGCCTGGGGCCGGTGTTTGTGCCAACGGGCAATTTAGAGGCCGACATGCTGCAGATCAAGGCGTTTTACGCGCCTTTCAAAGGCAGGAACGCGGGCCAGTGCGAGACCGAATAAGCCTTAGCGCGTGGCGACCCGATCGATCTCCGCGCGCAGCTCGGCGTAGTTCAGCGTCACCGGAAACTGGGGAAACTCGTCGATCACGTTTTGCGGCGGGTGAAACAGGATGCCGGCGTTGGCCTCGGCCAGCATGGCTGTGTCGTTGTAGGAGTCGCCGGCGGCAATCACATGGAACTGCAGCTCCCGGAAGCGCTGCACCGCTTCCTTTTTCTGGTTCGGCATGCGCAGGTGGTAGTTCACCAGAAAGCCGTCGGCATCGGCTTCGAGCTTGTGGCAGAACAGCACCGGCATGTTGAGTTGCGCCATCAGCGGCATGGCGAATTCGTAAAACGTGTCCGACAGGATGATGACCTGGTAGTCGCGCCGCAATGCGTCCAGAAAGTCGCGGGCACCGGCCATCGGCCCCATGTCCGAGATCACCTTTTGAATGTCGGGCAGGCCGAGCTGGTGGGTCTTGAGCAAATCCAGCCGGTATTTCATCAGCTTTTCGTAGTCGGGCTCGTCGCGGGTGGTACGCGACAGCGCCGGGATGCCGGTGCGCTTGGCAAATTCGATCCAGATTTCGGGAACAAGGACCCCTTCGAGGTCAAGACAAACGAGCTGCACGGACATTCTCCATAAATAGGTCACCAAAGGCGGGCATGTTAACGTGAAAAATCTTCGTCATTGCGAACCCTTCGACGGGCTCAGGACAGGCTGCAGTGAAGCAATCCATGAACCAAGCGCCATCGCGGCGAGGGCGCCGCTCCCGCACAATCCCTCAGGTGCTGCCCTCATCCAGCGCAACTTCTTCCAGGTGGCGGGTATCGCCCCAGCCCACCAGAGTGAGGCCTTCCGGAGTCCACAGCAAGCGATTAATGGCGGCGTTGCCCAGGTGCCAGGTGCGCGGCGCCTGCAGTTCCTGGCCCGTGGCCAGGCGGTACAGCACATCCATCACGCCGCCGTGCGCCACCAGCACGATTTGCCCGCCCATGTGTTGCTGTGCCAGGGCATCAAGGGTGCTGGCGATGCGCTCGCGCAGGGCCAGCAGCGATTCGCCGCCGGGCGGTGCCCAGCCGGGCTCACGCTGGCGCCAGCGCAACGTCTCTTCGGGCCACAG
>PHCO01000412.1 GCA_002842265.1 Betaproteobacteria bacterium HGW-Betaproteobacteria-18
CCCGCCGTGGCGCGAACTGATGCAAGCCCTTCCAGATGATGGTGATTTCGGGGTTCCAAGGGATGTTTGAAAGTCGATTTCGCCCCCTTGCATGGCCCTTTGGCCGTGCAAGGGCGCACTCATCCCCGCGTCTCTTTCAAAAGTATTCGGCGCGCCATCCAAATGTTGGACAACGCAAACAGGGTGTGCAACTGTGCCGCGTTCTTGGCCAATCCCCGGTAGCGCACCTTCACATGTCCGAACTGACGCTTGATCACCCGGAAGGGGTGCTCGACCTTGGCCCGGATGCGCGCCTTGGTCTTCTCCAGCGCCTCCATGATCGCGCCCATGGGTGTGTCCTTGTCCAGCGCCTTGCGATGACTGGGCATCATGGCCACGTACCAGTTGATCTCCGGATGGTCCTTGATCACTTCCTCGCGCTTGTGAACACCCCGGTAGCCGGAGTCAGCGAAGACGTCGGTTTCCTTGCCGTGCAGCAGTTCACTGGCCTGGGTGATGTCGTGCGCGTTGGCCGCTGTTGCTTTGACGGTGTGCACCAGGCCCGAGTCGGCATCAACGCCAATATGCGCCTTCATCCCGAAGTGCCATTGGTTGCCCTTCTTGGTCTGGTGCATCTCGGGGTCGCGTTCGCTGCGGCCGTTCTTGGTCGAACTCGGCGCTGCGATCAGCGTGGCGTCGACCACCGTGCCACTCTTGAGCAGCAGGCCCTTGGCAGCCAGAGTGGCGTTGACGGTGGACAGGATCCGCAAGCCCAGGTTGTGTTGTTCGAGCAGGTGGCGAAAGCGCAGGATGGTGCTCTCGTCGGGCAGGCTGTCTTCACCGGCATCCAGACCCGCAAACTCGCGAAACATGGGCGTGTCATACAGCGCCTCTTCCATCGCCGGGTCCGACAGGTTGAACCACTGCTGCAGAAAGTGGATGCGCAGCATGGTCTGGACGGCAAACGGTGGGCGTCCGCCCTTGGCGCCGGGAGCAGGTGCGTGTAGTGCGATCAAAGAGACCAGCTCGGCCCAGGGAACCACCAGGTTCATCTCGTCCAGGAACTCGCGCTTGCGCGTCCTCTTGGTCTTGCGCTCGAATCCGCTCTCGCCCAGGCTCATTTGTTTCATGGCTTCAATGACGCACATCCCGTGCCAGTGGGGAGGTTTTGCAGACAGTCCTTAGCGATGCAGCAAACCCCCATAAGGGCTACCGGTGGCTGGCCTTTGACGACAGCAATTTTCGCTACGCATGCACCTACTGCAACAGCAGGCGCAAAGACGTTGAAGGGGGGTAAGCGGCTGGGCACACCGTCTTGACAGA
>PHCO01000413.1 GCA_002842265.1 Betaproteobacteria bacterium HGW-Betaproteobacteria-18
CAATCCGAGCGAGGCATGTGCGTTCCGTAGGACACACCAGCGGCATCCACGAAATTCTTCATCTGCACGATCAGATGTAGGAAGCCGGCGCAGAGACGGTCGTCGCGGGGGATCAACGGCCAGATTTCGGTCGAGCAGATGCCATCGAACGTTGCGAGCCAGTACTTCCGAAGATATGCCCGAAGTCGACCGAACAGCACGTCCCCCCGCCTGAAGCTGTATTTGGATGAAGAGCCCGTTGCGTCAACCGAACTCAACACGCGCCCGGTTCCCTGGTCGATGGATTCGAGCTCAACGCATTGCGTTCCACTTGGCGTCGATGATGAGACTACCTTCGCATTGCGAATCGCTGCGATCACGCCGAACTCAACGTCCTCCCACTCCCCGTGGAAGCCCGGAAGGCGGGTCTGGCCGGTGAGGAGTTGCTGCATGGTGGCGTGTTTGAGGTCGCGCTTCTTGGCGATGAGCCGATCCAGCCCGCCCAGCAGCGCATCCACATCACCCAGCGCCGTCGCAATGGCACGTTGTTCGGGGAGGGGTGGAACGACAAATGGCAGGCCCTTCAAATCGCGTGTATAGATTGCTGCGACGCTGGTCGTGCCTGTCGCTAATGCCCGAAGGCGTGACACAGAGCCTGCTGTGTTAAGAAATGAATTCGCGTATTCGCTTGAGCAAACTTCCTGCGGGTCAAATTCAAAACGCATAAGATTGGAATTGTAGTAGGCGACTGGAAGCTCACCCCGCCAAATGGCAACTTTTCCAACAAGGTCCAAAGTATTCCGGGTGTTGAACAATACATCGCCGCGAATGAGTTGATGCTCCAGCTCGGGCCTGACCCCCGGAGTAATGAATTGCACCTTTGCCAAGTCAAAGTGACCTCGGCCAATATTGCCCATCTTCATCAAGGGAAACTCCGCCTCTTCGTCTCGATTCGCGTAGTTCCCACCAAGCCTGCCCTTGCTCAGAATCGAGCGTAGCGGCTTGACAGACCACTCATCTGGGATAACCCCCACCTCCGTCTGCTTGTACCCGGCCCTCACTTCCATGTCGCCCCCATCCGCCTGAGGTGCTCCTCCACGCGCGCAGCGAGCGTCGCCACTTCATCGGTGAGCTGCGGCAGCGCCGTGGCGTAGCGTTCGGCCAGCTCGCGGATGCGACCGGTGAGGGTCTGCGAGACGCGCGCCAGCTCGCCCTGCAGGGCGGCCTCCAGCCGAGCCATCCACTTGTCGTCCAGCACCAACGTCTTGATCTGCGCTTCGCTGAGTAGGGGGTATTGCTCGTAGGCGAGCGTGTCCAGCGC
>PHCO01000414.1 GCA_002842265.1 Betaproteobacteria bacterium HGW-Betaproteobacteria-18
AAAACTGTCAGTAGAGACTGATCGCGGGCCGATGGATGCGCAGCCGGATAGAAGAAGTAAGCAGACAAGGGCTGAAAATAGCCGTGATCTGTTGAAATTTCGCATGGAGTACCTCGTCACTCTTCTTCAAAGACCGCCTTCACTTTACCACTGCGAACCGCCCGGTCAAGGGCGGCGTGATCCTTTTCGTTCTGGTCGGCGTATGCCATGGAGAAGACTGCTACAGCCTTGTCGAAGGCGTCGCTCTTCCCCATGTAGCCGCTGAGGGTGATCGAGTTTCCTGAGCGGGCATGAGAGAGGGCCAGAGCTTTGCCACACCAGCCGGCATAGAGCATCATTTCACGGGCGGCGAAAGTCTCCACGCGCATACTGAGTTTGATGTCCCTGAGCTGGCGGATATAGAAATTACGCTGCTGAAGGTTGCCTTGGGTCCAGCCGAGGAACATGTCGCTGGCAGGGAGCATGAGCCGGTAGCCGTTGACGACCCGCTGACCATGATTGGAAAAGACGCTCGCTCCGGCGAATGGCTCCAGCACCGAGGGGCGCGCCTCCTTGACCTGCAGAAAGAGAGGGTCGCCATCACCCGCCATGTAGAGCAGCACGAGGCAGAGGGTGCCGACACTGCCGACCCCGACCACCTTTATCGCGGCATCCTGCAGTTGATAACGGTCCAGCAGGGACTGACAGGAGTGAGGCAGCGTTGCGCGGTAAGCGGCAAGTGCCTCCGTGACAGTCTTATTGATCACGCCCGGTGGGCATTCCTTGGTGTGGAAAATAGTCGGCAGCTGATCCTTGATAAGGGCCATCTCCCCCTTTGTTTCAGCCAGTTTCGGAAAGATCTCTTCGCCGCGGCTTTTGGCCGTCTCTTTCTGGATCCGTTTCAGCCCCCGCTTGCGGAGATCGGCTGGCAGATCTGCCAAAAGCACGTCAGGCGTCAGGGCGTAGTACCATAAATCCAGCGTTTTCATCCGGCTGTACTCAGCCATTGACTCCCGGTATGTCCGCACGCAGGCCTGCGCCACTTCCCTGGCAATGGCATCGCTCAGGCCGTTGTCCCGGCAGCCAACGACGAAACTAGCCGCAAGCCGCTTGACGTCCCACTCCCATGGCGCCGGAAGCGTCTCGTCCAGGTCATTAATAGAGAAGATGACCCGCCGCTCCGGTGTGGCGAAACCGCCGAAGTTGCAGAGGTGAGCGTCACCGCAGCACTGGACGCGGACACCGCTTGCTGGTGTGGACGACAGGTCATAGGCCATGGCCAGAGCCGATCCCCGGTAGAAGGTGAAGGCGGAGCGGACC
>PHCO01000415.1 GCA_002842265.1 Betaproteobacteria bacterium HGW-Betaproteobacteria-18
AGCACGGGGCCGGTCACGCGCAGCTCACCCGGCTTGAAGCCTTCCAGGTTGATCACCGGCACGGTGCCACCGATGATGGCGGGAAACTGGACCATGCCGTCCTTGTCAAGATCCTCACCCTTGACCGGCGCGTCGGTGGCACCAAAGGCCACCGTTTTGGCGCGAATCTGCCGAATGCCACCCGATGAACCGATCGACTGGTAGTTCAGGCCGGTGCCGGTTTCTTTCTTGTATGCCTCGGCCCACTTGGCGTAGATCGGGAACGGGAAAGTTGCACCAGCGCCGGTGATGTCGGCGGCGAATGCGGAGCCCATGGCCATGGTGACCAGTGCGGCTGCGGCGACGGTCTTGAGAAGCGTGCGTTTGCTATTCATGAGGGTCCTTGCGGTTGGTTAAAAAATTAACAATCTGGACTCTATGTGTGCAATGTGACATGCATGTGACATCGACACGACAAGAGCACCCGCTGTCATGTGCGGCGCAACCCCCTTCTGTGCGCCGTGGACGCGCTGACGCGCACGCCATCTCCAGATCGGTGAGATGGGCCCATTGGAGCGGCCAGACCCGGGCTTGTCCTTGAGCACAGGCCCAAGGGTGTTCATGTGGTCTGGCGCGCGCTGGAAACCGGCGCTTGCAACACGGGGCGAGGCGGCGGCCAGGGTGTCCATGCCCGTGAAAATGGGGCGTTACAGCAACCGGGCCATCGCCTCCACGTCTTCCTCGAACATCTGCCCTTTTTCGGCCAGCAACAGCTTGCCGTCACGCCCACGCAGCAGGGTGATCGGCAGGCCTCTGGGTTTGGGAAACTGTTGGCGCCACTCGGGGCTCGCCCAGGCGGCCGGAAAGGTGTAGCCCTTGCTCTTCAGATAGGCGCTGGCGTCTTCAGGTCTGCGGTCGATGGACAGTGCCACCATCTGCAGGCCGCGGACACGCTGGCTTTGCCAGAGTTTTTCCATGCTCGGACTTTGCAAGGCGCAAAACGGGCAGGTGCTGGCCCACCAATACACCAGCAATGGCTTGGCATCATGCTGGGCGGGCTCGTAAGTTGAACCGTCCAGCAGCCTGATTGGCGGCAGGCGCAACACCGTACCCAGCCCGGGCAGGGGTGGCGCCTTCGCCTCTTCGGCGGCGACCGAGGCCGATTGGGCAACAGCAGGCCAGCCATGACCCGTGAGCGACAGGGCCAGGGCGCCGCCCAGCCATTGCCTGCGGGACAGACGGGAGGCGTGCAATCCACTGCCGATCACAGGTACGCGTTGTGTCATGGTGTTTGAACGGTTTGTTGGTCAGGTTCTG
>PHCO01000416.1 GCA_002842265.1 Betaproteobacteria bacterium HGW-Betaproteobacteria-18
TCCGCCAGCTTGAACGCCTGGATGTGCAGGTCCAGCGCCTCCTGGTTGCTTTCCGCGAACAACTGGATCCAGCCGCAATCGCGCTGGCTCATGGAATCGCTGTGGTCGTTCCAGATGTTGATCGGGGCGCCGATCGCGCGATTGGCGATGGTCATCACGATCGGCAGGCCCAGCCCGGAAGCGTTGTACACCGCCTCGGCCATGAACAGCAGCCCCTGCGACGCGGTGGCGGTGTAGGTGCGCGCACCCGCCGCCGAGGAGCCGATCGCCACGCTCATCGCGGCGAATTCGCTTTCGACGTTGATGAATTCGCACGGCGTCAGCGCACCGCTTTTCACCATCTCGCCCAGGCCTTCGACGATATGCGTCTGCGGCGAGATCGGATACGCGCAGATCACTTCCGGGCGGCACAACGCCACCGCCTCGGCGACCGCGCGTGAACCCTCAGTCTGCTTGAGCATGGGCCGGTTCCTCCATCCCGCGTTGGATGCACGCAAATGCTTCGGTGGCGGCGGCGACATTGGCGTCGGCCACCTTGCCCTTGAACTTGACGCGGATGGCGTGCGCCACCGCATCCAGCGTGATCAATCCCGACAGCGCCGCGAAACCGCCCAGCAACACCGCATTCGGCAACGGCCGGCCCAAGTGTTTCAGCGCAATCTCGCTCGCCGGCAACGTGATCAAACGCTCGCGGCGATAGCGCTGCTGGATTTCGCCCAGACCCAGTTCGTCGAAGCTGCGCCGGCTGTTGATCAGCACGTAGCCATCCGCCTGCAAACCCTGGAACACATCGATCTGATGCAACAGCGTCGGGTCCTGCACGATCAACACGTCCGGCACCCTGATCGGCTCGCGCAAACGGATCTCGCGATCATCGATGCGACAGAACGCCACCACCGGCGCACCCGTGCGTTCCGAACCAAAGCTCGGAAACGCCTGCGCATGCCGTCCCTGCTCGAACGCCGCCAACGACAGCATCTCCGCCGCCGTCACCACCCCCTGGCCGCCGCGACCATGAATCCGAATCTGCAGCATCAGCCGGCCTCCGCGCCTGCCATCCCGGGTCCATTGTTCGGGCTCCCGGCCCGTGACCCCTTGATTCAGATCAATAGGGGGGTGGTGGAACAACCCTGTTCACGAATTACCAATGTCTTGAACCGAAGATGGTGTGATTGAGGTGTTGTTGACGGGCTCGCCGCAGCCTGCGCACCAGTAGTCCTTGAGCATCCGGTGGTGGGATAGCATAGGCAGCAGTGTGGCAATACAAGACGCGACCCCTTGCCGCCTCGTCATGCG
>PHCO01000111.1:0-9456 GCA_002842265.1 Betaproteobacteria bacterium HGW-Betaproteobacteria-18
GCGGGACTCGCCCACCTCGTACCAAGCCGGATCGAACATCTTGACGTAGGCGGCAGACACCGGGTTGTCTGCCAGCAAGCCCAGGTTGCGCCGATTGAAAGCTTCCCACAGCAAGCACAGCTTGCGAATGTATGCCCCGTTGGGCGTCTTGGAGAATTCCGCCAGAATGGCCTCTTCGGATACCAGGCGCAAGGCGGTCGCCAGATGGTCGAGTCGCACGCCTTCATGCTTGATGGCAAACAGGGCATGTTCCAGCCAGTTGTCACCAGGGGCCAGCTTGGTGGGTACCAGCAACGCCCCTTCGGGTAGGCGGTGAATGCTGTTGACTGCGGCCAGGCGTGCCTTTTTTGCCCCCAAAAAGTCAGGCGCATTGATCGCCTCCTGAATCCAGGCGTAGCCAACGGCAATGCTCATGTCATACGGCCTTTTGTTTAAGGGAAAATCTTCAGTGACCAGGCATTATCTTCAGTTTTGTTGATTTCATGAATATTTTTCTCAGGCGGCATCCGTGGACAATCTGAAGCGCACACGGACCTGGAGTAAGATATCTTACCCAACGTAAGGAATCCATATGCCTACCGCGACACTTACCAGCAAAGGTCAAATTACCATTCCGTTGGAAATACGCAATGCTTTGGGTCTGCACACCGGCGCCACCCTGGATTTTGTGCAGGAACAGGACGGTTTTAAAGTGCGGCCCTTGCGCAGTTCCACGGCCACCCTTAAAGGGCGTTTTGCGGGTCGCGTCACCCGTGCCGTTAGTATTGCCGAGATGGACGAAGCCATTGCAGCGCAAGCGGCAGCGCGCCAAACTGCAGTGTCAAAAGCCCAACCATGATTGGGCTCGACACCAATGTTCTGGTGCGTTATTTGACGCAAGACGATGCCAGACAAGCAGCCGTTGCCACGCGTTTGATTGAGCAAGAGCTGAGTCCAACCCAACCCGGCTTCATCAGCCTGGTGGTTTTGGTGGAGGTCTGCTGGGTGCTTCAGCGACTTTACGCGGCGACTCAGGACGAATTACTGAAGACTGTCGAAGACTTGCTCGATACGGCCCAGTTTTCTGTCGAGCAGCGCCAGGTGGCGCAGGAGGCCACTCAGCAGATGCTGCGCCAGCGTGTCAACGTTGGCTTCACAGACTTGCTGATCGTTGCAATTGCCAAAGCCAAAGGGTGTTCAAAGACGGTGAGTTTTGACAAAGTTGCGGTGCGCTCGGCTGGTATGACATTGCTGGATTGACGAGAGAAAACGCCGTCGCCAAAGAAGCAGGCATCAAAGACCATGAAAACGCGTTCGCTTTGTTGAAGCCCGACTTCTCCGAGTGGTTCAGCACATCACACTCAAGGACATGTTGCTGCGTCTGAGGGACAAGAGTCCACGCTGGCCAACGCGATGTCCCAGTGCGATGCGTTTGGGCTGCAACCGGCCCAGGCCGCCGCACAAGTCGTCCAGGTCATCGGCGCGAGCTGGTCTGGGATTGAGATGAGATAGTGCATGTCCCGGAGGGCGAGCCATCCACAAATTGGACAACGCAAACAAGGTCGTGCTCAAAATCGTTGACTTGCACCAGCCAACTGAACTTGGCGGGCGTCATTCATTGCGCGTATGTCAAAGCCTTTGCTGTTAATAAGTCATTAAAAAGTTATAAGTAGGATATTCCTGTCATCAGTTCTATATAAAATTGTCCCTATTTACGGGTCAGATCGGTAATGCCGATTCGTTTAATCTATTAATGTGAAGAAATAATGACTTAAAGTCAAAATTTAAGAAGAACCAATGACATGAGCACCATGCCGACACCCAGCTTGCGCAGAATCACTGACCACCTTCCGGAGGTACTTTTCACGCCTGCTGACGACAACGCGGAAGCCCAGCGCCTGGTGCGACTGCGCAAAGCAGGGCAGATCAGGCCGCTATACCGGGGCGTCTATACCTCGAACCTCGGGGCTGACGCGGCCGACGTCGTGCGGCGCAACTGGCAACCCATCCTGGCGTATCTGGCGCCTGGTGCAGTGCTCTCGCATCGCAGCGCATTCGACACAAGGCCGACCGACGGGTGGCTCTACTTCAGTCGGGCGATGGGGCAGCGCGACCTTGATCTGCCGGGGCTGAACGTTCGCGGCATCGTCAAGGCGAGCCGCGGGGCCTTGATCGGCACGGATCGCCCTGGGGCTTCAGACACGCCTTACCGCGGTATTTTTGTGGCCAGCCAGCCGCGGGCCTTCCTGGAAAATCTCACGAAGGACAAGCGTTTGAACGCTCGCCAGTTGCCCCGCCCAGAGCTAGAGGCGCGATTGGAGCAAATCGTTGCGGTGCGAGGTGCCCAAGCCATCAACAGCCTGCGAGATGACGCACGCGAGGTTGCCGAGCGCTTGGGGCTTTCTGTTGAATTCAAGGCGCTCGATGGCATCGTCGGCGCGCTGCTGGGTACGCACACCGCCAAGGCGTTGTCCAGCCGACAGGCCCAGTCCCGCGCGCAGGGCATGCCCTACGACCCCATCCGGCTCGAGCTGTTCGAGAAGGTGCTCCAGCAGTTGCTGGCCCATCAGTTCGCGGAGGTACCTGAACCGGCCCGTCGCGGCGCACCACGCGAGATGTTCGCATTCGTCGAGTCGTACTTCTCCAACTACATCGAGGGCACGACCTTCACGGTGGAGGAGGCGCAGGACATCATCTTCAACGGCAAGATAATTCCGCTGCGCATCGAGGACTCGCACGACGTCAAGGGCACGTTCGATGCAAGCTTGCGCGATCCGTACTACAGCCAGCCACCTCGCACAGCCGAGGAGTTTCTTGAGTGGATCAAGCGCGTCAATGCCAAAGTCATGCAGGAGCGCCCCGACAAGCGGCCTGGCGAATGGAAGGCCCAGGCCAACCAGGCCGGATCAACATTGTTCGTGCAGCCGGACCAAGTGCCAGAGACGCTTCGCAAGGCCTGGGACTTGATGGCCCAGCTCACCCAGCCCATGCAACGGGCGCTCTATGCGATGTTCATCGTCAGCGAGATTCACCCGTTCCACGACGGCAACGGGCGCACCGCGCGGGTGCTGATGAACGCTTTCCTGTCCGCGCAGGCGCAGTGTCGCATCATCGTCCCGACCGTGTTCAGAGATGACTACCTGCTATCACTCAAGGCTTTGAGCAACAACGCCGACGCAACGCCCTACATCCGTGCGATGACCATCGGGCAAGCCTGGTCCAGCGAACTCGACTACGACGTCACCGTGCCAAACATGAATGCGCAGCTTGATGCGTGCATGGCCAAGAAGGAAGACAACCGCCTGTATCGATTGATGTCACCAAAGACGAAACTGCCGATGGCGATCTGAGCAGGGGCGAGGCCAGAATTTATCCGTGTGTCTATAAAACGAAATTTTTGCACCGTCTGTCCGGTGCTCTATGCCACTTGTCGGCAGAACGGGCAGGGCGATAAGATCGGCACGCAAAATCAAACCTAAAGCAGCAACCCCTATGAACATCTCCAAACACCGTGGCTTTACCCTGATCGAGCTCATGATTACCGTGGCCGTGGTCGGTATTCTGGCGGCGGTGGCTTACCCGTCCTACACGCAGTACATTGTCAGAGCCAACCGTTCGGCGGCGCAGAGCTTCATGTTTTCTGTGGCAAACAAGCAGGAGCAGTATTTGCTGGATGCTCGCGTTTACGCTGGGGGTGGCACAGCGCTGGCGGATCTCAATGTGACTGTACCAGTGGAAGTATCAAGCAAATACACGATCACTGTCACCTGTACGATGCCAACGGCCACCGGAAATTGCACGGCGGCTGCGGGCACACCTGCTTATGTCATCACCGGTACGCCATTGGGTAACCAGGCAACCAACGACACCAAGTGTGGCACGCTGACCCTGAATCAGCTTGGGGCCAAGACCAAATCCGGCACGGCAAGCGCAGTGGCCGATTGCTGGTAAGGAGCCATCGGATGAAGTTGAAGCCCCATGGATTTACCCTGATTGAGTTGATGGTGGTGGTGGCACTTGCCGCCATCATGGCGTCGCTGGCTGCACCATCTTTTAAAAGCTTTGTTTCAGGGCAGCGCGTCAAGACAGCGGCATCCGATTTTGCGATGGCTGCCATTCTTGCGCGGTCCGAGGCCATCAAACGCAATGCAGATGTCACCATCAGCCCTGCGACCAGTGGCGCCACCGGCTGGAAAGATGGCTGGAGCGTGGCTGTGGGAGCCACCCAACTCAGCCAGCAACAAGCCTATACCGGCGTGACGTTTTCGGGGCCGGCATCGGCAATCACTTATACCGGTGCAGGGCGACTGGGTGCGCCGGTAACGACCATGACGATCACCGGATCGGACGGTAGTGCGCGCTGTGTAGCTTTCGACCTCAGCGGCATGCCAAAAAGTTCAAAGAGTAGTACGGAAACCTGCCCATGAAATCAACCTTTGGCCCCTCTTTTTCCCAGCATGGTTCCAGCCTGATCGAAGTGCTGGTCACGCTGGTCATCCTGATGCTGGGCCTGTTGGGCCTGGTTGGTCTGATGGTACAAAGCCAGCGCTCCCAGATGGAGTCGTACCAGCGGATGCAGGCGCTGGTGGTGTTGCAGGACATGGTGAACCGCATCAATACCAACCGCAAAGCGGCTGACTGTTATGCACTTCCCGATCCCATTGGGACGGGCTATTTTGTTCCATCTGTTGGCACTCGTGCAGTCACATCCACCTGCCCGGTCGTTTCTACTGAAGAGCAGGGTTGGGCTGATAGAACAGATCAGGATATCAGGGAGTGGAACAGCTTGCTGTTGGGTAGTGCGGAAAAGTCCGGTACGCGCGATGTAGGTGCCATGCTTGGCGCGCGCGGTTGTATCACTCTTGTCTCTGCGGGGGTTTATCAAGTCAGTGTCGTTTGGCAAGGGGGTGGTCAGACTATCGCCCCGCCGTCCGGGGTGACTTGTGGCGCAGATTTGTATGGCGATGAAGCCCTGCGAAGAGCGGTCAGCGTTCCGTTGCAAATCGCGAATTTGAACTCATGATGAAACACCTGAAATACTCTCCTCACCCTACGAGGCATGCCATGTCACATGGACGGTGCTATCAGCAGGGCACGACGCTGGTGGAATGGATGGTCTCGATCACGATCGGGCTTATTTTGGTCGCCGGCATGGCGACCTTGATTGCGCAGCAAAGCATCACCCAAGCCGAGCTTGAAAAATCGAGTCGCCAGATCGAGAACGGGCGTTACGCCATGCACGTCCTGAACGAAGACATCCAGTTGGCGGGCTACTACGGCGAATTCTCCAATGTCGGCGGTCTCACTGTGCCGACGGCTATGCCTGATCCCTGCGCTGTCGCCGTTAGTGCAATTGAGCCTGCCATGGCGTTTCCGGTCCAGGGCTATGACAACCTGACGACAGGTCTGTCAACCTGTATAAATGCTGCAAACCACGTTGACGGCACTGATATTTTGGTGCTTCGACGCGTCGAGCCTGTTGCAGTGGCGATTGCGTCTGCGGCCTCTGCCGCGGTTTATCTGCAGTCCGGTTTGACATCCTCTGGTCTTGAGTTCGTCAAGAAAATGGACTTTGGTTCTAACGCAACGAGTTTTGATCTGTACAAAAAAGACAAAACGACCCTCGCACCTTTGCGCAAGTTTATGGTGCACATTTACTTTGTCAGTCCCTGCAGCGTCCCTGTTGGCACTAACTGTTCTGGTTCGGCCGATGGGGGCAAACCGATTCCAACGCTAAAAGTATGGGAGTCTGAAACGGGAAATAACACATCATTGGTGGAAGGCATTGAAAACATGCAGATCGACTACGGACTGGATAACAGTTGCGACCCTAACATTGGCGACGGCGCACCTGATGGACCGTTCGTGACGAACCCAACGCTCGGCGACTGGTGCAAGGTGATGGCGCTACGGGTTCATCTGCTGGCACGCAGTAACGAAAGTTCAGCAGGGTACCTGGATACCAAGACCTACAACCTCGGTTTGTCGGGCACGACCACGGCGACCAACGACCATTTCAAGCGCCGCGTTTTCAGTCAGTTGATCCGGGTCGTCAACCCAAGCTCGCGGAGAGATAAATGATTGTCCTGAAAGAGCAAAAGGGCGCAACCTTGCTGGTGGGCATGATCATGTTGGTTGTGCTGACGCTGCTGGTGGTATTTGCCATTCGGTCAGGCAATACCAATCTTCGCATCGCGGGCAACATTCAGGCTCAGACGGAGGTCGGTGCGGCGACCCAGCAAGCCATCGAGCAGGTGATAGAGCAGATCAAGTTGCCAGCCACGGACATCTCCCAGATCCAGGCGCAAACCCTGACCATTCCTGTGGGCAACGCAAGTTATAGCGTGAATGTCAAGGCCATGGGCAACAAATGCATCATTGAAGTGCCGGTACTCAACGCTGACTTGAATCCATCCAATGCCAACGATGTGCCCTGTTTTGAAAGCCCGGATGAGGACAAGGCGATCAAGTTCGGTGGCACGACGATGACGACCAAACCCTCTGCCTGCAAGACGCAGCAGTGGGAAATTGAGGCTGGTGTGTCTGATGCCACCACCGGCACAAAAGTCACCCAGGTTCAGGGCATCAGCATCCGGGTGCCCGCCACGGTGACTTGTCTGTAACTTTGCAGGGGTAATGCCATGAAATCCTTTCGACTCATTCTGCTCGGTCTGATGGTGACCCTGCTCGGGCTGTCCTCGTTGACCCGTGCCGAAGACATTGATCTATACAGTGACAATGCCGGTACGACGGGTTTACCCAATGTACTGTTGGTTCTCGACAATGCAGCCAATTTTTCGGCCAGCGCCGGCACTTGTGCCTATGTCAATGATGGCACCGCCGGTGGCACGGTGCCATCTCTCAATGGGACAGCCGGCGGCATTGAACAGTGCGCCATCTACAACGTGGTTTCAAGCTTGCCGGCTGACTCGGTCAACCTCGGCTTGATGGTCTATAACGCCAACAATATCCGTGACATTAACAATGCCAATTGCTCTGATGTCAACGGAGGCTGTCTGGTACAGCCGCTGGTGAATATGTCTGGCGCTGCCAAGACCAAGTTCCTTGCCTGGGTCAAGACCTGGAAAACCTCTGGGGGCGCGGGTGACGGTTACATCAAGGCGAATGGCGAAGCCACGGCGGCCACCATGCAGGAGTCCTGGGCCTACTATGCCGGCAGCACGGGTCTGTCCGGACGCTCTTACGCGGGTGTCAAACCGGTGGCTGGCTGTCAAAAGAACTTTGTTATCTTTATTGGCAATGCATTTACTACTTCGGGAACGCCGAGTGACACCGGTAATGTGAGTCCGCAGGGAGCATTGGTGGCTGCACCCGGTGTGACCTCAACCCAGCTGGCAAGTATCACCATCCCGTCTGGCTCCTATGGCACCAGTGCATTCAGCTGTGGAAATTATTCCATGGGGAACCACAACGATCCATCTGGTCTGTATGCTGATGAGTGGGCGCGCTACATGTACCAGACTGATCTTTACGGCACATTGGATGACAGTCAGAGCATCACGACCTACACGGTTGGTTTGCTGGGGTCGAGTTGCAAACCAGATTATCCAGCCCTGCTGACCAGCATGGCCAAGGTGGGTGGTGGCAAGTACTTTGCCACTTCGAGTTATGACGAAATATCTACCGCCATTCTCAAGATTCTCAACGAAATTCAGGCGGTCAACAGCGTGTTTTCATCGGCCAGTCTGCCGGTCAGCGTGAATGCGCAGGGCACTTATTTGAACCAGATTTTTCTGGGCATGTTCCGCCCCGATGCCAACGCCAACCCGCGCTGGGTCGGCAATTTGAAGCAATATCAATTCATTCTGGAATATCCTGACCCCAGCAATCCTGACCCCAACAAGGCCACCCTCAAGCTGGGCGACAGTGCGGGCCACGCAGCCATCAGTTCGGCGGGCACCGGCTTCATCACGCCGGATGCGGTCAGCTTCTGGACGCAAAAGAACACCAGTACGGCACCTGATTCAACAGGTGGCTTTTTCATCAACGATCCGCGGGGGTCGGGTCTTGCCTTTGATTCTCCCGACGGCGAACTGGTGGAAAAAGGTGGCGCTGCCCAGCAACTGCGATTGAATAATCTCACGGTAGATTACACAAGTACCCCGTCTTCGCCGCGCAGGCTGTACACCTATTGCCCAAGTGGCACCAGTTGCAACGCCAGCCTGTCCAACAGCGCCAATGCCTTTGCCACCAGCAACACGGCCATCACGGACGCGATGCTGAGCGCAGTCAGCGGGGTGAGTGTGTCGTCGATTACGCGTTCTGGCCTGACTGCGACGGTGACAACCGGCGCCAATCATGGCTTCCTGAGCGGAGATACGGTCACGATCAGCGGCGCGACACAATCTGAATACAACGGAACCAAGACGCTGATTGTCAAGTTGAGCAACACCTCTTTCAGTTTCACGGTGCCTGAATATCCACCCAGTCCGGCGACGGGCAGTTTTACAGCATCCATTGCCGGTGCGCCGCAAACAGTCTCATCCATTAGCCGCAGCGGCACCGTGGCAACAGTCAACTTGGCGGCGCACGGTTTCGTAACCGGGCAGTCGGTCACGATCTCGGGGGCAACACAAAGCGCCTACAACGGTACGTTCACGATCACCAAGATCAATAACGATTCGTTTTCTTATACGGTGGTTGAGGGTCCCAGGTCGCCGGCCGGCAGCGGCACGGCGAAGGTGCTAGCGAATACCAAAAATATTGAGACCTACAACAACAATCCGAACCCGGGTGTAGTGCGCGCTGCGGGCAGCACCCTGGTCACAGTCACTACCACAGCGAATCATGGCTTTGCTGCGAGCGGAACTGTGACTATCTCCGGTGTCATGGATCCGGTCACCAACGTTGCCATTTCCGAGTACAACGGCCCATTCAGCTATACCAGGACCGGGAACAAGACATTTACTTACAACATTGCCGGTACAACACCTGCCAGCCCTGCAACCGGCACGATCACGGCCGATGGCAGTGCAGCGGCGAAGACCATCACCAGTTTGACGCGAAGTGGCACCACTGTGACCGCAACGTCCCCCGCGCATGGGTTTATCAACGGGCAAACGGTGAGTATCGGCGGTACTGCTGGCACCCAGGAAGGGGGCTACATTGGCAGCTTTGTGATATCCGGTGTCACAAGCAACACCTTCCAATACAGCGTTGTGACCACGCCAGTGTCGCCCGCGACTGGCACCATCACTGCACAAAAGAGTGGAGTCAGCGACCGCACGTCACTTATCAACTGGGTGCGCGGCGAAAACAATTTTGGTGATGAAGCCAGTCCCGACAGCCCCTATACGGTGCGCCCATCGATTCACGGTGATGTGCTGCATTCGCGGCCTCTCACGATTAATTTCGGAACGGACGTAGCGCCACATGTGGTTGTGTTTTACGGTGCCAATGATGGCGTCTTCCGAGCGGTGAACGGGAATCAGACCGGTTCCATCACCAGTGGCGGTG
>PHCO01000111.1:9506-20062 GCA_002842265.1 Betaproteobacteria bacterium HGW-Betaproteobacteria-18
TGTGGCGCCGGGCGGCGAACTGTGGGGTTTGGTCTTGCCGGAACATTTCAGCAAGCTCAACCGCCAGCGCGTGAACAGCCCTGAACTCAAAATGCCGTCCACTGCGCTTGCCAGTGCACGGACGAAAGACTACTTTAGTGATGGTTCACCAGGTGTGTATCAGTTGCTCAAGTCGGATGGCACCGTTGACAAGGCCTATATTTATCTGACCATGCGCCGGGGTGGGCGTTTCATTTATGCCCTGAATGTGTCTGATCCAGGCGACCCCAAAGTGATGTGGAAAATCAGCAGTTCAGATACCGGTTTTGGTGAGCTTGGTCAAACCTGGTCTCGCCCCAGGGTGACACTGGTCAAGGGTTATGCCAATCCGGTGCTGGTGTTTGGCGCTGGCTACGACCCGGCTGAAGATGCCGAACCGCCCACCACCGACACCATGGGGCGCGGCATCTTTGTGGTTGATGCTGTGACCGGTGTGCGGGTGTGGAATGCTGCTTACTCTGCCGGCACTACCACGTGCACCGGCTCCGCTACACAAGCGGCATGTGCGGTGGCGGGTATGAACTGGGCCATGCCAGCAGACATCAGCTTTGTGGACCGTGATAACGATGGCAAGATTGACCGGTTCTATGCGGCGGACGTCGGTGGCAATGTCTGGCGTGTCGATCTGGAGCCGACGGCTGGCAACACGCCTGATAAATGGCAGGTGAGCAAACTCGCCGCTTTGGGCTGTGCCTCGGGCGCTTGCACAAGTGGCACGACACCGCGCAAGTTCTTCTTTCCGCCCAACGTGGTGTCGGTAGGCGCCACCGGGGCAAGTGGCTCCTACGATGTCGTCCTGCTGGGTTCGGGTGATCGGGAGCATCCGCTTCAGGGCAGTGGTTCGTTTGGTGTCACCAATCGGTTTTACGCGTTGAAGGACACTGCGACGGGTATGAATGCCTCGGGTACTGTCATTACTGAAACAGCGCTGTTCAATGGGGGAGTGGTTACTGGATCCACGATCACCTACGACGGCTCGCTGAGTGGGTTCTATAAAACATTTGCCACGGGTGAAAAGTCCGTTAATGCTTCGGTAACGACCAAGGGCACCACCTTTTTTGGCACCAACAAACCGACACCACCCAGCACGACATCCTGTCGCTCGAATCTAGGAGAAGCTAAAGGTTATGCCTTGAATCCATTTAAAGGAACCTTTGATGCAACGGTGTTTGACGGAGGTGGTTTGCCGCCATCGCCAACGGTTGGAATTGTGACGATTGTTGTGCCGGCCACTGGCGATAAACCAGCCACCACTGTTCAGAAGGCGTTTTGCATTGGTTGTGGGGGCGGCCCGGAGGGTGATTCCAAGTCAGCACTGGGTGCTCAGGATGTCAGTTCGACCGTACCCAAGAACCCGCGACGCTCTTATTGGTATAAAAAGTAACTGCTTGACCATTTTGTTTTCCCCTGTGTTGTCTAAATAACAAAAAATTCATAGCCACATTCCCCCCAAATGGGGGATAGCGCACCCCTCCTGTCCGATGTAGTCTGATCCCCTTGAGTCCGGCGCAAGACCGGCCCAACTACAAAGGGGAGGAGATACGCATGGACAAGCGCTCTGTCAGTGCCGGCTTCACGTTGATCGAGTTGATGGTGGTGCTTGCCGTGGCAGCCATCCTCCAGACGCTGGCAGCGCCAGCCCTGTCGGGCATGGTCAACTCCATGCGCTTGACCGCTGCGGTCAATTCACTTTTTACCAGTTTGTTGCTCGCGCGCAGCGAGGCCATCAAGCGCAATGCGCGGGCGGTGGTATGCAAGTCGGCCAGCGGCGACGCCTGCATTGCCACCGGAGGGTGGGAGCAGGGCTGGATCGTGTTTCATGATGCCAACAACAATGCCAAACGCGATGCGGGTGAGGTGATTGTGTCGCACCAGCAAGCCATGCAGCCGCCTGTCCGTCTTAATGGCAACAGTCCTCTGGCCAGTTATGTGTCGTTCACCCCGATGGGGCAAACCGCTTATGCTTCTGGTGCCTTCCAGGCCGGCACGCTGACAGTATGTCTGGAGTCTTCAGAGGCTCAGGAGGCGCGTCAGATTGTGATCAGCAGCACCGGGCGGCCGCGCACGGTCAGGAAGACGGTGGCGCACTGCCCGATTTAGTTGCCGTCCTACTGAACTGATCTCCACCAATGAGACGGGCTAGATCACAATAGCTTCCAGGCCTTTTTTTTCAATAATCTGTAGCAACTTTGCCACGGCACCGCTGGGGCGCTTGCCTGATTGGGGTGACTCCCATTTTTGAACCGCAGAAACGCTGACATTCAAAATGGACGCAAATACCGACTGACTGACCTTGGCTTTTTCTACGCGGATCGAGGTCACGTTTTCTGCGGTGTACTCGGGCGGACTTTGGCATAGCAAATTCATTTTGGCCATGTCTTGTTTGGTGATGAGGGCATGCCCTTGAAGCGCATGCGCCATCTCCAGCATTTCGTTAAGGATACGGTTGTCTTCAGTTGTCTTTTGATTCGTCATGGCAAATCTCCATCAGGATCCAGACTGCAAATTCCCGTGCAATTGGGAATCAATCAACGTAAATCAGGGAATCTGAAGCCGTGCAATTGGGAATATCAGCGCCCCACCTCGTCCACCAACGTCCTGAAGTCGTCAATGTCTTCAAAGCTGCGATAGACGCTGGCAAAGCGCACGTAGGCCACTTTGTCGAGCTTTTTCAGCTCGAACATCACCAACTCACCAATGCGGGTGGACAGCACCTCGCGCAGGCCCAGGTTGTCGAGCACGTCGGCGATCAGGTTGGCCGTGATGCGCGCTTCTTCGTCCTTGATGCCGCGCGTGGTCATGCCGCTTCGGTCACCGTGCGTGCGGATGAACGCGCCTTTCGTGCAGACACCATCTGAACCTGCCCCGTCACCACATCGACATCGACTCGAAAGGACTCGACCGAGAGCTTTGGAATCTTTGCTCTTCCCAAGCCTGGCACAAACTCAAGTACGCCAATGGTTTCAAGCTTCTTGAGAGTTCTACTCAGGTTGGATTCAGCGCGGTTTGTTTTGCCAGCCAGATCGGCCAGTGAGGTGACATCCCCTTTGGCAATGATTTGCAAAAGCTGTTGGTTTTCACGAGAAATGAGACGGGTAACGCCAGCCAGACTGGTGATGTTCAGGGCAGATGGTTCAGCCCCCGGCTTGGATGCATGGGTGCCATGTCCCTGAATCTTCTGCGCAAATGTGCGTGCCGCCTGGCTGGCATAAGCTGTTCTGTCTTTGCGTGCGACAGGCACGCGACGTCCCTGTGCAACCGATTGCATCTCGTCAATGAGACTGCGAAAACTCAAGATTTGCTTACCCATTGTCATTACTCCTAGTAGGTGTCACCTCAATCATGTCAGGCGACACATTGACAGTTGCCAGCGAAATTTCAACCTGCTGAAAAAAGTCCTCCAACAACTGACTGATGGAAACAAAGGTGTATGGCCTGCCTTTGTCTGAACGCTCTCGGTGCCAATGATCAGGATAGCGACTGCGCTGAGTGAACTTGCCGCTTTTCCAATGAACCGGGTGTGCATTGTCAAAACCCATGATGCGAACCCCGGATGGCTCATGCAGCACCAGTTCGTAACGATAGGGGTGCAACGCAGAACGGGAGGGCAGAGCCACTCTCCAGAATCTGAAGGTGGCGTGGTAGCCACGTTCGAACCAAAAGGTGTAGCCGTCGTAGCTCTCGATTAATGCGTCGAACTCGCCGAAGTCTTCATCATTAAATGGCATAGTTTAATCATATCCACATCAGATAAGTATTGTAAGTTGCTTGTTTCATGTGGTTTGCCTTTTTGTAGGCAAAAACTGCGGGACGGCGCACAGTGAAGGCGGGTCGGTGTTAGATCTCCAACATTTCGTTGAGGATGCGGCTGTCCTCAGTTGTTTTTTGGTTCGTCATGGCAAATCTCCATCAGGATTCCGGTTGCGAATTTCCGTGCAATTGGGAATCTATCACCGCCCCACCTCATCCACCAGTGTCCTGAAGTCGTCGATGTCTTCAAAGCTGCGATAGACGCTGGCAAAGCGCACGTAGGCCACTTTGTCGAGCTTTTTCAGCTCGTACATCACCAGTTCGCCAATGCGGGTGGACGGCACTTCGCGCAGGCCCAGACTCAGCAGCTTTTCTTCGATGCGTTCCACTGTGCCATCGACCTGTTCGGTGCTCACCGGGCGCTTGCGCAGCGCCAGTTTCATGGAGGCCATCAGTTTGGCGCGTTCGTATTCAATGCGGCGACCGTCTTTTTTGACAATCGCCGGAAAGGTAACGTCTGGCCGCTCGTAGGTGGTAAAGCGTTTGTCGCACGCGGCGCAGCGGCGCCGGCGCCGGATAAAGCCCCCGTCTTCAGACTCCCGTGTTTCCACCACCTGGGTGTCGGCATGACTGCAGAAGGGGCATTTCATGTTTGATTAACCGTAAACGGGGAAACGTGCCGTCAGGGCATGCACCTTGGCGCGCACGGCGGCAAGGTTGGCTTCGTCGCGCGGGTTGTCCAGCACGTCGGCGATCAGGTTGGCCGTAATGCGCGCTTCTTCGTCCTTGAAGCCGCGCGTGGTCATGGCCGGGGTTCCCACGCGCACACCGCTGGTGACCATGGGTTTTTCGGGGTCGTTGGGGATGGCGTTTTTGTTGATGGTCATGTGGGCGGCTCCCAGCACCGCCTCGGCTTCCTTGCCGGTGATGTTCTTGGAGCGCAAATCGACCAGCATCACATGCGATTCCGTGCGGCCGCTGACAATGCGCAGGCCGCGCTCGGTGAGCGTTTCGGCCACGATGCGGGCGTTGGTGAGCACTTGTTGCTGGTAGACCTTGAACTCGGGCTGCAGCGCTTCCTTGAATGCCACCGCCTTGGCCGCAATCACATGCATCAACGGGCCGCCCTGCAGGCCGGGGAAGATGGCACTGTTGATGGCTTTTTCAAACTGCGACTTCATCAAAATGATGCCGCCGCGCGGGCCGCGCAGGCTTTTGTGCGTGGTGCTGGTGACCACGTCGGCGTGCGGCACCGGGTTAGGGTACACACCGGCGGCAATCAGGCCGGCATAGTGCGCCATGTCCACCATAAAGATGGCGCCCACGTCTTTGGCCACTTTGGCAAAACGCTCAAAGTCAATGCGCAGGCTGTAGGCGCTGGCACCGGCAATGATCAGCTTGGGTTTGGATTCGTGGGCTTTGCGTTCCATGGCGTCGTAGTCGATGGCTTCGTTGGCATCCAGGCCGTAGCTCACCACGTTGAACCATTTGCCGCTCATGTTCAGCGCCATGCCGTGCGTCAGGTGGCCGCCTTCGGCCAGGCTCATGCCCATGATGGTGTCGCCGGGTTTCAAAAAGGCCAAAAACACCGCTTCGTTGGCCGAGGCACCGCAATGCGGCTGCACGTTGGCCGCTTCGGCACCAAAGAGCTGTTTGACGCGGTCAATGGCCAACTGCTCGGCAATATCGACAAACTCGCAGCCACCGTAATAGCGTTTGCCGGGGTAGCCTTCGGCGTATTTGTTGGTCAGCTGCGTGCCTTGCGCGGCCATGACGGCGGGTGACGCGTAGTTTTCGCTGGCAATCAGCTCGATGTGGTCCTGCTGGCGCTGGTTTTCGGATTGGATGGCGGCAAACAGCTCGGGGTCGGTTTGCTCGATGAGAATGTTACGGTTGAACATGGCAGTCCTTAAAGACGTGGGTTAAGGTGCCCAGGCGAACGGCTGATCACAAAACCGATATTGGCTTCGTGGCACGCTCCCCCGTGGTGTTCCCACTTCGGCATCACGCCCTTTTCAGGGTGACGCCTATCGCCAGTCGCGTACCTTCAGATTTTAGCTGACGTCATCAGCTCATTGCCACGGTGGCTGCTTTGTCCTGTGTGGCAGGGGCAGGGCTGGCTTGAGGCGCAAACAGGGGCGCCCGCCGACCCTCGGCAACTTGTTGCAGCCGGGCGTATTCAGCCATCACTTTGGATGCGTAGCCGCCATCGGTTTCCATGTTGGCCGCACCCACGTAGTATTTCAGGCCGCCTTCAATGGAGCCGGCCATGCGAATGCAGTCTTGCAACACTTTCGCGCCCACCTGCAGGTTTGCCAGCGGGTCAAAGGCTGCAAATTGGCCACCAAAGCTTTGGTACTTGTCGCTGTGGATTTTGGTCATGACCTGCATCAGGCCTTGCGCGCCCACATGGCTTTGGGCAAACGGGTTAAAGCCGGACTCGATGGCCATCACGGCCAGGATCAGCGTGGGGTCCAGTTTGACACGCGCACCAATGGTGTAGGCCTCAGCCACCAGAGCGCTGATGGGCTCCGGCGCCACGCGGTATTTTTTGCTCAGCCAAAAAGCCACGGCGGCTTGCTGCTTGGGCAGCTCTTTGGGGTCGGCGGCGGTGGCGCGGTCACTGGCGACCAGGTCGCTGACGATGCCGCTCACTTCCTGTTGGCGTTCTTGCAACCAACTGAAAAGCTTGATTTCGCCAACCTGGCGTAATTCTGGACGTGCCACCAAAGCCATGGCAGCAAATAAAACAGCCAGGCCGATCAGGGCAAAACTGTTGTGGGTAATTTGAAAAATGCCTTTGGTCGCGGCAGCTATCGCTTGCCGTAGGCTGGAACTCATGGTGTCAGACGCTGTCATAGCTTCTCCTTCTTGCGCCAGGGCTGATGCAACTTCAAGACACGCTTAAAGTACATCACGGACCCAGGCATGGGTTGTTACGCTATCAAGATCCTGCGGTTTCTTGCCCGGTGGTGCAGAGATTTGATGTTGCCGGGGTCGGCAGCGGGATAGGGTTATCCCTTGATATGGTCAAGGATGGCGGATTTTAGGAGGACTATATATACCAAGTCAACCATAAGGATTAAGTTCTATATTCTAAAAATGATTTGAAAATTTTGCCGCCCAAGGGTTTTATGTCTTGAAAACAAGGCGGAAAATACCCGTCATGGACATTCAAGGACTTCAACATTCCAAGTGGCTGCGCCGTCTGGCGGGGCTCATTGCATCGGTGCTTTTGGTGTGGGGCATCAGTTGGTTGGCGCTGCCGCCCTGGCTCAAGACGCAGCTTGAAACGCGCCTGGGCGAGCAGCTTGGGCGCCAGGTGACGGTGGGGCAAATAGAGTTCAAACCCTGGTCGTTGGAGCTCACCCTGCACGACTTCAGGGTGGCGCAGGCTGCTGACGCTGCTGGTGCACCGCAGGGTGAGGCGTTGCCGCAGTTGTCCGTCAAGCGTCTCTATATCAATGCAGAGTTGCAGTCATTGCTCAAGTTCGCGCCAGTGGTCGATGCCATCACGGTGGAGGCGCCGCACCTGCGCCTGACGCACTTGGGCGCGGGCCGTTATGACGTGGACGACGTGCTGGAGCGCCTGGCCGCCAAGCCTGCGGCGCCTGACTCGGAACCGCTGCGTTTTGCCTTGTACAACCTGGTGCTGGCCGATGGCGCCATTGATTTCACCGATGCACCCCACCAACAGACGCACCAACTCAGCAAACTGACGATCAAGCTCCCGTTTCTGAGCAATCTGGCCGCGCAGCGCGAGGTGGTGGTGACGCCGCAACTGGCCTTTGCGCTTGACGGCAGCCATTTCGACTCGGCCGCGCAAAGCACGCCATTTGCCGCGAGCCACAAAACCGAGGTTGCTTTTAAAGTGGTCAACCTCAATTTGGCGCCTTACCTGGCGTACCAGCCGGCCAGCCTGCCCTTGCGGCTGACCTCGGCGGTGCTCGATGCCGACCTGATACTGGCATTTGAGCAGTCCCCCGAACCCTTGGTGTCCTTGAGTGGTCTGATTCAAGCCAGCCAGGTCAAACTGATGTCGCAAACGGCGGCCAAAACGCCACCGTCGGCTGATTTGCTGGAATTTAAACAGCTCTCGGTGCAACTCAAACGCCTGCAACCTTTGTTGCGGGACGCGCAATTGGCCAGCCTGACGCTGGTCGAACCGCAGGTGAACCTGGCGCGCGATGCTGTAGGCCAACTCAATTGGCTGGCGCTGTTCAAGCCCGCCGATGCCCCAAAGGCAACGACTGAAAAAGTTGCCAAAAGCACCCCTTGGAAAGTGAGCATGGATCAGTTGACGGTGCAGGCGGGCCAGGTGCAATGGCAAGATGCCAGCATCGCCAGCCCCAGCCGCTTGCAACTGACCGCGCTGGATGTCAACGCCACAGCAATGCGTTGGCCCATGACTCAGGCCATGCCGTTTGAAGGCAACGCCAAACTGGACGCGGCCAGCCTCAGTTTCAAAGGCAGTGCCACTGACCAAAACGCCCAGGTGAGCGCCCAGCTGAGTGACTTGCCCTTGGCAGTGGCCGCGCCCTATGTGGCTGAAATGTTGCAGCCGCGCCTTGACGGGGTTTTGAATACGGCGGTGAACGTGAGTTGGCAAGCTGCCACGCAGGCGGGTCAGGATGACAAACTGGAGGTGCAGTTGCCGCAGTTGACGCTGGACCAGTTCACGCTGGCATCTGACCCGCGCGGCAAGAAGAGTCAACGGGTCAATCAGCCACTGGCCAGTATCAAACAGCTGCAGCTGACCGATGTGGCGATTGATGTGACTGGGCGCAGCGCCAGCCTGGGCCGGGCCAGCGTGAACCAGCCGCAAACGCGGGTGCTGCGCGCGGCCAATGGGCGCTGGATGTTTGAAGACTGGCTTAAAGCCCAGCCGCGCCAACCGCACCCATCGACCACCCAAGAGCCAGCCAGCAAACCCTGGACGCTGGCCGTGCAACAACTCGATGTGCGCAACGGCCAGCTGGGTTTTGAGGACCAGTCCAGCGCCAAGCCGGTGGCCATCAATGGGCTTTCTGTGGCATTGCAGTTGAAAAACTTTTCTTCGGCCCGTGGCAAGCCTTTCGGCCTGAGCCTGGCGGCGCGTGTGCAACATGGCCGCACCGAGCCCGGTCACCTGAACTGGCGTGGCTCGGGCAAACTGTCGCCCTTGCAAATGCAGGGTCAATTGACGGCAAAACGTTTGCCCCTGCATGCGCTGGAGCCTTATCTGGCGGACCAGCTCAACGTGGAGCTGCTGCGGGCCGACGCCAGTTTCAAAGGCCAGGTCAATTTTGCCCAGCAAGCCCGCGGCATCCGGCTCAAAGTGCAGGGCGACACCAGCGTCGAAGACTTTCAGGCCAACACCTTGCCCCAGGCGCAGCCTTTCATACCGGGCGAGGCGTTGTTGAACTGGAAAGCTTTGAGCCTGCGTGGCCTGGCGCTGGAGCTGGCGCCGGGCGTGGCGACCCAGGTGAATGTGCAGGAAACCGTGCTCAATGATTTTTATGCGCGCCTGATCCTGAGCGCGGCCGGTCGCTTTAACCTGCAGGATGTGCTCAAACCAGCCCGGCCTGAAACCGTTTCAGCAGCTGCGCCCGCGCCAGTGGCCGCAGCCCCGGACCTGCCTGCCGTGATTAACTTTGGCCCGGTCAGTTTGCTTGGTGGCCGGGTTGACTTCAGTGACCGTTTCATTCAGCCCAACTACTCGGCTGATTTGAGCGAACTCACCGGCAAGCTCAGCGCTTTTTCATCGGAAAAACCCAATGGCGAGGTGCAACTGGCCGATCTGGAACTGCGCGGCCGCGCCCAGGGCACCGCTGCGCTGGAGGTGCTGGGCAAAATCAATCCGCTGGCCAAGCCGCTGGCGCTGGATATCAAGGGCAAGGTGCGTGACCTGGAGCTGCCACCGCTGTCGCCCTACTCGGCGCGTTATGCCGGTTACGGCATTGAGCGTGGCAAGCTCAGTGTCGATGTGGCCTACCAGGTGCAGCCGGACGGTCAGCTCACCGCCAACCACAAGATCGTGCTCAACCAGCTCAAGTTTGGCGATGCGGTGCCCGGTGCCCAAAAAAGTTTGCCTGTCAAACTGGCAGTGGCCTTGCTGGCCGATCGCCATGGCGTGATCGACATCGACCTGCCGGTGAGCGGTTCCCTGAGCGACCCGCAGTTTCGTATCGGGCCGATCGTGTTCAAGCTGATTGTCAATTTGATCGTCAAGGCCGTGACCGCGCCTTTTTCCCTGCTGGCCAGTGTCTTGGGGGGCGGGGGCGACGAGCTGAGCATGGTCAACTTTGCAGCCGGCACCGCCACCCTGAGCCCCGAGGTGCGCGCCGGGCTTGACAAAGTGGCCAAGGCGCTGCTGGAGCGCCCCGCGCTGAACATGACGGTGGTGGGCCTCGCCAGCCTGGAACACGAACGCGAGGCTTACAAGCGGGCACAGTTGCAGGCGCTGGTGCTGGCAGAAAAGCGGCGGGTTGCCGTACTGGGCGGTGCCACCGCAGACGCTACCCAGGCGCTTGCCGTGTCAGAGCAGGACTATCCCGTGCTGCTCAAAGCCGTTTACAAGCGGGCCGACTTTCCCAAGCCACGCAACCTGATTGGCCTGACCAAAGACATTCCGGTGCCCGAGATGGAGGCCCTGCTGCTGGCCAACCTGCGTGTGACCGAGCCCGCCATGCAGGCGCTGGCCGAGCAGCGCGGTGTGGTGGTGCGCGACTATCTGGCCAGCCTCAAGCTGCCCATGGAGCGGCTGTTTCTGGGCGCCGCCAAAGCCG
>PHCO01000112.1 GCA_002842265.1 Betaproteobacteria bacterium HGW-Betaproteobacteria-18
GCACCGCCCAGGCGGCTACCAAAGGCATTGGCCCGGCATTGGACGTGGCCTTTCGCGGCGGCGCCATCACCGGCATGCTGGTGGTCGGCCTGGGTCTGCTGGGCGTCACCGGATTTTTCTGGTTCCTGGTCGGCAACGGCAACCTGACGCCTGACAAAAACCTGGCGCACCTGCTGAACCCATTGATCGGTTTTGCCTTTGGCTCATCGCTGATCTCCATCTTTGCCCGTTTGGGCGGTGGCATTTTCACCAAAGGCGCTGACGTCGGCGCTGACCTGGTGGGCAAGGTTGAAGCAGGCATCCCCGAGGATGACCCGCGCAACCCGGCCGTGATTGCCGACAACGTGGGTGACAACGTGGGCGACTGCGCTGGCATGGCCGCTGACCTGTTTGAAACCTATGCTGTTACTTTGATTGCCACCATGGTGCTGGGTGCCCTGTTGGTCACCGGCGCCGGCATGAGCGCGGTGGTCTATCCGCTGGCACTGGGTGCGGTGTCGATCGTGGCCTCCATCATTGGCTGTTTCTTCGTCAAAGCCTCGCCGGGCATGAAAAACGTGATGCCAGCGCTGTACAAAGGCTTGGCCGTCGCCGGCGCGCTGTCGCTGGTTGCTTTCTTCTTTGTCACACAGTGGCTGATTCCTGACAACGCCATCAAAGCCTCTGGTAGCCAGATGGCCCTGTTTGGTGCCTGTGCTGTTGGCCTGATTTTGACCGCCGCCCTGGTGGTAATCACCGAGTACTACACCGGCACGCAATATCCGCCCGTGAAACACATCGCCCAAGCCTCGACCACCGGCCACGGCACCAACATCATTGCCGGTCTGGGTGTGTCGATGCGTTCCACCGCCTGGCCAGTGCTGTTTGTTTGCGTGGCGATCTACACTGCTTACGCGCTAGCTGGCCTGTACGGCATTGCTATTGCAGCCACCTCCATGCTCAGCATGGCTGGCATTGTGGTGGCACTGGACGCTTACGGCCCCATCACCGACAACGCTGGTGGCATTGCCGAAATGAGCGAGATGCCCAAGAGCGTGCGCGACATCACCGACCCGCTGGACGCCGTGGGCAACACCACCAAGGCGGTCACCAAAGGTTATGCCATTGGCTCTGCCGGTCTGGCCGCATTGGTGCTGTTTGCCGACTACACCCACAAGCTCGATGCTTATGGTCAACACATCACCTTCGATTTGAGCAACCCGATGGTCATCATCGGCCTGTTCATCGGCGGCCTGATTCCCTACCTGTTTGGTGCCATGGCGATGGAGGCCGTGGGCCGCGCCGCCGGTGCAGTGGTGGTGGAAGTGCGCCGCCAGTTCCGTGACATCAAGGGCATCATGGACGGCACGGCCAAACCAGAATACGACACGGCAGTCGATATGCTGACCACCGCAGCCATCAAGGAAATGATGATTCCGAGTTTGCTGCCCGTGGTGGTGCCGATTCTGGTTGGCCTGATCCTCGGCCCAGCCGCTTTGGGTGGCCTGCTGATGGGCACCATCGTGACCGGCCTGTTTGTGGCCATCTCGATGTGTACCGGTGGCGGTGCCTGGGACAATGCCAAGAAGTACATTGAAGACGGCAACTTTGGCGGCAAAGGCTCTGAAGCCCACAAAGCCGCAGTCACCGGTGACACCGTGGGCGACCCCTACAAGGACACAGCTGGCCCGGCCATCAACCCGCTCATCAAGATCATCAACATCGTGGCCCTGCTGATCGTGCCGGTGATGATGAAAATTCATGGCGGCTAAGCTGTTTCGAGTTCAATAAAAACCCGCTTCGGCGGGTTTTTTTATTCGTGCCAAAATTCGCCACCACTCAAGGCACTTGCCTGCATGAACACAATGACTGATCGAGACACTCACCGCGTAATTCCCCTGATGGACCAGCGACCCAGCGGCTTGACCGTGCCCGCCGCCGCCTTCGATCCGGGCACGCGCCTGACTGCCAACGGACTGCTGTCAGACACCCGCAGCCGGGCCCTGCGCGATCTGCGCATCAGCGTTACCGACCGCTGCAACTTTCGCTGCAACTACTGCATGCCCAAAGAAATTTTTGGCACGGATTACCCCTACCTCAAACATGCGGACCTGCTGACATTTGAAGAAATCACCCGCCTGGCCCGGGTCTTCGTGGCGCACGGCGTACAAAAAATCCGCCTGACTGGCGGCGAGCCTTTGCTGCGCAAAAATCTGGAGCAGCTCATTGAGCAGCTCTCTGCCTTGCGCACACCTGAGGGCAAGGCGCTGGACATCACCCTGACCACCAACGGCTCGCTGCTGGCACGCAAAGCCCAATCTCTCAAGGATGCTGGCCTGCAGCGCGTCACCGTGAGTCTGGACGGGCTGGACGATGATGTATTCAGAAGCATGAATGACGTGGATTTTCCGGTGGCTGACGTGCTCGAGGGCATTGAAGCCGCACACGCCGTGGGTCTGGGGCCGATCAAGATCAACATGGTGGTCAAGCGCGGCACCAATGAACAAGAAATTTTGCCCATGGCGCGGCGCTTCAAGGGCAGCGCCATGGTGCTGCGCTTCATCGAGTACATGGACGTCGGCGCCACCAATGGCTGGCGCATGAACGAGGTCATGCCCTCCAGCGAGGTGGTCAAGCTGATCCAGTCTGAACTGCCGCTGGTGCAGCTTGAGCCCAGCAACCTCGGTGAAACCGCCCAGCGCTGGGGCTATGCCGATGCCCTTGGCCAGCACGACACGGCAGCGGGTGAAATTGGCGTGATCAGCAGCGTCACCCAGGCGTTTTGCGGCGACTGCAACCGCGCCCGACTCTCTACTGAAGGCCAGTTGTACCTGTGCCTGTTTGCGGTCCAGGGCTACGACCTGCGCAGCCTGATTCGCGGCAACGCCACGGACGCAGATTTGCAAAGCGCCATCGGCCACATCTGGCAAGGCCGGGATGACCGCTATTCAGAGCTGCGCAGCGCTCTGGGCCCTGATACTGGCGCACCTGTCAAACGGGTTGAGATGAGTTACATCGGCGGCTAGACATGGCCCCCACGTTCACCACTACATGTGGTTCTCTGCCACGAGACAAAACCATCTTTTTAGAAAGCAATCAATGATTCAACCACAAGACATCACCGCCTTGATTCTGGCGGGCGGACGCGGCTCACGCATGGGTGGCGTTGACAAGGGCCTGCAAAACTTCAACGGCATGCCCTTGGCCCTGCACACCCTCACCCGCCTGCACATGAGCGGCGGCGTCGGCGAAATCATGATCAACGCCAACCGCAACCTGGCGGCTTACGAATCGTTTGGCGTGCTGGTCTGGCCCGACGTGCTGGCCGACTATGCCGGACCCTTGGCCGGTTTTTTGACCGGACTGGAACGCTGTGAAACGCCTTATTTGCTGACGGTGCCCTGCGACACCCCGCTGCTGCCGCTGGATCTGGCACAGCGACTGGCAGCCGCACTGGAGGCTGAGGATGCCGACATTGCCATGGCTGCCGCCCCCGAGGCGGGCAAGGACGGCCACATGCAGGTGCGCACGCAACCGGTGTTTTGCCTGCTGCGCACGGAGCTGCTGGAGAGCCTGGTGCGCTTTACCCAGGACGGCGGGCGCAAGATCGACGCCTGGACCGCCCTGCACCCAACGGCCGTGGTGCGCTTTGACCAGGCCGGTGACGACCCGCACGCCTTTTTCAACGCCAACACCCTGGCCGAGCTGCAGCAACTTGAGGGCCGCGCTGCATGAAAACGCTGGACCAAATTGCCAGCGAGCTCGCCGGCTACGACCCGCAGGCGCTGAGTGCCGACATGGTCAACAGCTTTTTGGCCAAACTGGTCGAACCCGTCACCGAAGTTGAAGAACTTGGCATTTTTGAGGTACTGGGTCGCGTATTGGCGGCAGACATCATCAGTCCCATCAGCGTGCCGCCGCATGACAACTCGGCCATGGACGGCTTCGCCTTTGACGGCGCCCAGCTCACTGTCGGTGCGCCTTTAACCCTGAAAGTGATCGGCACCGCGCTGGCGGGCAAAGCCTGGACCGGCTCGGTGCAGCGTGGCGAATGCGTCAAGATCATGACCGGTGCAATCATGCCCACTGGCCTGAACACGGTTGCACCACAAGAACTCACCACCACAGCGGATGACCAGATCACGATTCCAGCGAATGTGCTGCAAGCCGGCGACAACCGTCGCCACCTGGGCGAAGACCTGATGCAAGGCCAGCCGGCAATGCGACAAGGTGAACGGCTCACCCCTGCCGCGCTGGGGCTGGTGGCCAGCCTGGGCATCGCCACGGTGCCGGTGCTGCGCCGCCTCAAGGTGGCCTATTTTTCCACCGGTGACGAAATCCTGAGCCTGGGCGAGCCGCCGCGCGAAGGTGCGGTGTATGACAGCAACCGCTACACCGTGTTTGGCCTGCTGACCCGGCTGGGCTGCCAGGTGATCGACCTGGGCGTGGTACGCGACCAGCCCGCAGCGCTGGAGGCCGCGTTTGTGCAGGCGGCAGCGCAGGCCGACGCCATCATCACCAGCGGCGGCGTCAGCGTCGGTGAAGCCGACTACACCAAGGCCATGATGAAGCAGCTCGGCGACGTGGCCTTCTGGAAAATTGCCATGCGCCCCGGACGGCCCATGGCGGTAGGCCGGATTTTGAACCGTCAAGGCACAAAGCCAACCCTGCTGTTCGGCCTGCCCGGCAACCCGGTGGCGGTGATGGTCACCTTTCTGGCCTTTGTGCGCCCTGCCCTGCTACGCATGATGGGCTGCACCGCAGCCACGCCGCCGCTGCTCAAAGCCAGAAGTCTTGAAGCCATCCGCAAAAAACCAGGCCGCACCGAATACCAGCGCGGCATCGTCAGCAGCGCGCCCGACGGTTCACTGCAAGTGGCCACCACCGGCAACCAGGGCTCGGGCGTGCTCAGTTCCATGGTGCGCGCCAATGGCCTGATCGTGCTGCCGCACGCGCAAGGCAATGTCGCCGCGGGCGACGAGATCAGTGTGATGATGTTCGACGGCGCGGTTTGAGCCGAAAGCCGCGCAGCTCTTTTTCAGATTACAAGAGCGCCAAACCAAGTTGTATGGATGTGTAACCAGCGCGCATGAAGGGGCGGCGCGGGCCTTAAACTCCCGCGCATGACACCAGGCCTCCAACGCGCAAGCACCTTCATCACCGAGCAATTTCAGCGCGCCACGGCGGCCATCAGGCAGTATCCCCTGCGGGCCGCGTTACTGTTGCCCGCCTTATTGCTGCTTTACGTGCTGCTGCTGATTCCGTTCACGCCCGGCATTGGCGACCTGCGCAAGGCCAAATCTGAAACACCCACAAGGCTGCTGGCCCTCGACGGTACGGTGCTGGCCGAATACAAGCGCATCAACCGCCAGTGGGTTGCCTTGGACAAGATGGCGCCCCATGTGGTGAACGCCCTGATCGCCACCGAGGACCGCCGTTTTTACCAGCATCATGGCATCGACTTCAGGCGCCTGGCAGGGGCCGTGCTCAGCACCCTGGGCGGCGATTTGCAGGGCGGCTCCACCATCACACAGCAGCTCGCGCGAAATCTCTACCCCGAAGAAATCGGCCGCGCTGCCACCTTGACACGCAAGATCAAGGAGGCGATCACCGCACTGAAGATCGAGGCGGTGTATTCCAAGCGCGAGATTCTGGAGACCTACCTCAACACCGTGCCCTTTCTCTACAACGCCTTCGGCATCGAGATGGCCGCGCGCACCTATTTTGACAAGTCGGCCGACAAGCTCGACGTGCTGCAGAGCGCCACTTTGATCGGCATGCTCAAGGGCACCAGCTACTACAACCCGGTGCAAAACCCGGAGCGCGCGGTGCAGCGCCGCAACCTGGTGCTGGCGCAAATGGCCAAAGACGGCACGCTGGAACCAGCCCGGGTCGAGACGCTGTCCAAACGACCGCTCAAACTCGATTTTGAGCGCCAGGTTGTGCCACTGGGACCAGCACCGCATGTGGCCCAGCACCTGCGCTCCTGGCTGATCGCCTGGGCTGACCGCCGCGACTACGACATTCAAACCGACGGCCTGCGGGTGTACACCACCGTGGATGCCAGGCTTCAAAAAGCGGCCAATCAGGCAGTCACGCGGCAACTGGCACAACTGCAAAACCTGGCCGATGGTCGGCACAAAGCCGGGCAGGAGCGGGCCGTGCTGCAAGCCGGTTTTCTGGCACTGGACCCGCGCAATGGTGCCGTGCGGGCGTGGGTGGGCAGCCGTGACTTTGCGCAGGAGCAGTTCGACCATGTGAGCCAGGCGCGGCGCCAGCCCGGCTCCACCTTCAAGCCCTTTGTCTATGGCGCAGCTTTCATGCAGGGCTTCAGACCAACAGACACGTTCATGGACCAGCCGGTAGCCATCACGTCGCCCGGCAGCCCGGTCTGGACGCCCAGCGATGCCACGCCGCCCAGCTACCTGCCGATCAGCCTGCGCGACGGATTGGCGTATTCCAAAAACACCATCACCGCCCAGCTGATGCAGCAAGTCGGCCCGGCGCGCGTCGGCCAATTGGCACAGGCCATGGGCGTGCGTCAGAGCAAGCTCGATCTGGTGCCATCGCTCGCCCTCGGAACCAGCCCGGTCACGCTGATCGAGATGGTCGCGGCCTACGGCACCATTGCCAATGGCGGTGACTACCGGCAGCCGTTTATGTTGCTGCGCGTGGAAGACCGAAACGGCAAACTGTTGGAACAGTTCGAGCCCGTCACCGAGCCAAAACCGGCCATGCCACGCGCGCGCGCGCTGACCCTGGTCAACGTGATGCGAGGCGTGATCGACGAGGGCACCGGCGCAGCCATTCGCTCGCGCTACGGCATCCAGGCCGACGTGGCCGGCAAGACCGGCACCACACAGGACAACACCGACGGCTGGTTCATCATGATGAATCCACAACTGGTGGCCGGCGCCCGGGTCGGCTTTAACGACAACAGCGTCACCATGGGATCCTGGGGCCAGGGCGCGCGCAGCGCGCTGCCCATGGTGGGCGAGGTGTTTCAGCAGGCCTTTCGCAAGCGCTGGCTCGACCCGGACGTCGAATTCGACATCCCGCGCCCACGGCCACCACCACCCGAGCCGCAGCAGCCCACCGACCCGCTGAAAGACATCGTGAACAACGTCATGGACAGAATCATGCAGCAACTTCAGCAACTGCAGAATTGACACCGAGAGACGTATCCCGAATAGGGCGATCTGATTGGCCTACACTCGAAACCCATAGCGTCATTAGTCAGAATAAATTAAAAACGGTTGACGCGCGACGATGGTCAAGGAGTGGCATTGAAATGGACATGATACTGACACAGGGATTGCTGGTGGCCTTTTTGCTGGCCCTGGTGGCCGGGCAAACCGTGATCAACAGACGGCGCGAGCGTGCGATTCAACGCGATTTGAGCAACCAGGCCAGCCAGGTCAACGCGCTCAACCAGCAGCTTATGGCCACGCTGGATGCGCTGCCCGACCTGATGTTTGAAGTGGATTTGAGCGGCTGCTACCTTGGCTACCACTCACCCCGCACGGAACTGCTGGCTGCACCTGCGCCGGATTTCATTGGTAAAACGCTGGCTGAGGTGTTACCAGGCGAGGCTGCTGCCATCGGCCTGAGCGCACTGCAGGAAGCGCACAAATACGGCTATTCGCAGGGCAAACAATACGAACTCACGCTGCCTGATGGTCTGCACTGTTTTGAACTGTCGGTGTCACGCAAGGCCTCCATCGCAGGCTTCGAGCCCACGTTCATCGTGCTATCGCGCGATGTGACCGAGCGCAAACGTGCCGAGCAAAGAATCAAGCGACTCTCCGGGTTGTATGCGGCTCTGAGCCAATGCAACCAGGCCATTGTGCGGTGTCACAACGAAGCCGAACTGTTTCCCATCCTGTGCCGCGACGCAGTGAATTTTGGCGGCATGAAGATGGCGTGGATCGGTGTGGTGGACCCGGCCGATCAACTGATCAAACCGGTGGCCTCCTTTGGTTCTGGCACCGACTACTTGTCTCGCATTGAATTGTCAGTGGACCCGGCTTCCCCCCAGGGGCAAGGCCCGTCAGGCATCGCCATGCGCCAGGATCAGCCTTTCTGGTGTCAGGATTTCCTGAACGACCCGGCCATCCAGCCCTGGCACGAACAAGGTGTGCTCTTCGGTTGGGGTGCCTCGGCCGCCATTCCACTTCATCGCAAGGGCAAAACCGTTGGGCTCCTGTCAGTGTATGCCAGCGAAAAAAATGCCTTTGATGCCGCCGCGCAACAGCTGCTGCTGGAAATGGCGATGGACATCAGTTTTGCGCTGGACCGCTTTGTCGATGAAGCGCAGCGCATCGAAACCCTGGAGGCCCTGCGCGACAGCGAAGAACGCTACCGCAAGGCGTTTCATACCAGCCCGGACTCGGTCAACATCAGCCGTCTGACTGATGGGCTCTACCTGGATGTCAACCAGGGCTTCGAGCGCATCACAGGCTGGACACATGATGAAGTGGTGGGAAAAACTTCGACTGAACTCAACATCTGGCACAACCCGGCTGACCGGCAGATTCTGCTTGAAACCTTGCAGCGCGACGGGCGCTGCCTCAATCTTGAGGCAGATTTTGTACGCAAGGATGGCAGCATCTACCATGGTTTGATGTCTGCCGAGAGGGTGCGTTTCAAGGAGGTGGACTGCATTTTGACCATCACCCGCGACATGACCGACAAAAAGCGTGCCGATGCGCAAATTGAGCGGCTCGCCCTTTTTGACCAGCTCACCGGGCTACCCAACCGCACCCAGTTGCAGGATCGTTTCAAGTTCGCGCTGAAACTGGCCCAGCGTGGTGGTGGCGCCATGGCGCTCATGTTTTTGGACCTTGACCACTTCAAAAACGTCAACGATACCCTGGGGCACAGCATTGGCGACCAGTTGCTGATGGAAGTCTCGCGCCGCATCAAAGCCACACTGCGCGAAGAAGACACCTTGTCACGGCTGGGTGGCGATGAATTCATTTTGCTGCTGCCAGACACCAACCAGGACGGCGCCCGGCAAGTCGCGGTCAAACTGATCGCGACAGTTGCCCAAAGTTGCCAGATTGAGCAGTATGAGCTGCTCAATACTGTCTCCATTGGCATTGCCATGTACCCGCAAGATGGTGAAGATTTTGAAACCCTGTCAAAAAATGCGGACACCGCGATGTACCGCGTCAAGCGCGCTGCGCGCAATGATTTTTGCTTTTTTACCCATGAAATGCAGGCCAATTCCGCGCGCAGCCTGCAACTGGTCAACGCGCTACGCCATGCGCTGGCACGCCATGAACTGCGTCTGGACTACCAACCCCAGATGGCCATGCAAGACGGTCGCGTGATAGGTACCGAAGCCCTGTTGCGCTGGCACCAGCCTGAGCTGGGCCACATTACACCAGCCGAATTCATTTCGCTGGCCGAAGACAGTGGGCAAATTCTGGAAATTGGCGAATGGGTGCTGCGCACGGCTGTGACACAACTCAAGCGCTGGATGCAAAGTGGCCTGCCACCCATGATCATGGCGGTCAATCTGTCTGCGGTGCAATTCCGTCATCCCAATTTGCCCGAGCTGGTCACGCACATTCTGGACGAGGCTGAGGTGGCACACGAATACCTGGAGCTGGAACTCACCGAAGCCACCGCCATGGACAACCCGACCAATGCAATTGCCATCATGGACCGCCTGCACGAGCGCGGCATCCGCATGTCGATTGACGACTTCGGCACCGGTTATTCCAGCCTGAGCTACCTGAAAAAATTCAAGATATACAAGCTCAAAATAGATCAGTCTTTTGTACGCGACATCAGCGACGACCCCGACGACAAAGCCATCGTCACCGCCATCATCAACCTGGCAAAAAGTATGGGGCTGGCAACCATCGCCGAAGGCGTGGAAACCGCCAGCCAACTGGCCTACCTGCGCCTGCAGGGCTGTGACGAAGCGCAGGGCTTTTACTTCAGTCGCCCCCTGTCAACCGATGCGTTTGAGCAGTTTTTACGGCAGCAAAAAAGCCAACAGTAAATCGTCTGCGCTGTCCCGTCCACCCAGGTAGCTGCGCAAGGTCTGTTCGCCAGCGAACGGACGTCCGGGCAAGTTCCTCGTATCGTGCAGTCCTGCAAGCCCATCACATTCGGTGAGCCCTCACTCAGGAACACACCATGCACATGAACAAACCCACCGAAATGGCCAACGCCCTGGTTGACCAGGCCAGCCATGCCGCCGACCAGGTCGCCAGGTCAACCCAGCAATTGGCCCACGGCGTCATGGAGGGCGTGCTCGACACCTCGCACCAGTTGCCCGTCAAGGCCATGCTGATCGCAGCGGCCACCGGTGCCGCGCTGATGGCGCTGGTCAGCCTGTTCAGCCGCTCGCGCAGCCACCGCTAAGGCGGCGGTTCAAGGCTGAACTTGAACAGCCACCCAACGCACTGAGCATTTTCGTGTCCTGCCCTTCCCCGGACGGTGTCACCAGCACATCGACGACCCGTGAAAACCGGGCGTTGCTGGTCTTGCTGGCGCTGGTCACACTGGCGCTGGGCAGCATCCTGCTGCCGTTCTATGCGGCCATCATGTGGGGC
>PHCO01000417.1 GCA_002842265.1 Betaproteobacteria bacterium HGW-Betaproteobacteria-18
CGTTCTCCTGCCGGTTCAACTATATCAACAGGTGGCAGTGGTTTTTTTCTGGGCGTGGGCATGAAATAATTATATCATAACACTTGACAGGTAAGCCATGATAACGTAAAATAAAAACATAAAAAGTACTTGACGCCTTTTGTCAAAAGGCACAAAAAAGGCCCGTTTCCCCAGTCTTGGCGGACAGGAAACGAGCCACATCAACAAAAGAACCGGAGCTCTTTGTCCCTTCAAGTATACCTGATTTTCTCCTGCTTTTCCATAGGGTAGAGGGCTCCTGTTCTGAAGGAGCTATGTATGAACCAAACACAAGCCACACAGCAGGACCAAACCTACGGCCAGATCCAGACGCGGGATATCTTCCATGCAGCGTATCTGGTGACCCAGGGCATGCGGATCACGGAGATCCTTCCGGATAAGACCAACAACCGTTCCAAGGCAATCTTTGTCATCGAGGGGCAGAGGATCGCGGAGTACGAGGAGCAGTACCGCAACGGCACGGTGCTGGTCAATGTCTTCTCCCTCAAAGAGAGCGTGCAGCGGGTCAAGGACGTGATGTTCGACTACCTGCGCACCAACGGCCTGGCCTAAGGCCCGGTGATGCGCTATGACATATACTTCGACAGGCTCAGCACGAGTCACCAAAGACACAATAACCCGGATAAAGGCCGGGACGGACATGCTCGCCCTGTGCGACCGGCTGGGGATTGAACTCAAGCGGCAGGGCAATGCTTCGACAGGCTCAGCATCCAGGTATATGGCACGCTGCCCCTTCCATGAGGACAAGACGCCCTCCCTCTCGGTGAACGCGGGCAAGGGCCTCTTCCACTGCTTCGGCTGCGGGGAAAAGGGGGACGTCTTCGCGCTGGTGGAGAAGGTGAAGGGGATCGGCTTCCAGGAGGCGGTTCGGTACCTGGCGGATCTCTCCGGGGTAACGGCGGTACCAGAGACCGGCATCCCGAGAACCCTGTCCGCGGCCGCGCTGGAGGCCCCGCAACGAGAGCCGGAAGCGCGGCCGGTTGAGGCGACCTTCACGGACAAGGAGCGGCAGGAGGCCCTCTCGCGGGTCGTCGCCGTCTACGAGACCAACCTGGCCGCCTCCCCGGAGGCGGAGGAGTATCTCAGGAAGACGCGCGGGATCACGGACAACCAGGTGATCCGGTACTTCCGGACCGGATACGCAAACGGCAATCTAGAGAAGCGGGTGGCCGCGGACTCACGGCAGTACCACCTCCTGCAGGAGCTGGGCATCCTGAACGGACAGGGCAGGGAGGTCTTCACCGGCTGCCTGGTC
>PHCO01000113.1 GCA_002842265.1 Betaproteobacteria bacterium HGW-Betaproteobacteria-18
AATGCAGATCTGCCTGCAATACGCCGTGCTGATTCCAAAGCATCGCACCGCCATTGAACTGCCAATCCAAAAACGGCCGTTCAATTAAAAAAGCCTTGGCCGCAGGCGGGTCTTGTATTAACGAGGGCGTGATCCTGGAGGCCACCGCTTCAAGGGTGTTGAACCGCTCCTGCAGGTTGTGGTTCACTTCAGCACTCAACAAGCTCAATGCCGAGCGCTGCTGCGCCCCTGTAAAAAGCAGTAATTCCTCGCGCAACAACTTCTTGCTGTAATAGCCCAATAACAAGAAGCTCAAAACGACGATCAGCAGCGTGAGCAAGGTGACACGGGTTTTGAGCGACTGCGGCTGAAAGCGATGAAAAAACATGGGGTGAGTTGAACCAGTCCGACAGTAATTGAAGTTCGCAATATTACGGGATATGAGCAGTGATGCCCCTGCAAACTTTGGGTTTGAACGCCAGGCGACACAATTCGCCCATGAATGCCGTCAGCGAACCTTTTCAAATCCATCACACCGGCTTGGCGTGGCACAACCAGTTTCACCGGCTGGGGTCTGATTTTTACACCGCACTGGCGCCGCAAGCCCTGCCGGCGCCCTACTGGGTGGGCCGCTCCTTGGCGGTGGCGGATTTACTGGGATTGCCACATGAACAACTGCAGTCTGACGCGTTGTTGCAAGCGCTGGCCGGCAACCAGCCCATCAGCGGCACGCAACCGCTGGCCAGCGTTTATAGCGGCCACCAGTTTGGCCAATGGGCCGGGCAACTCGGTGACGGCCGGGCCTGTTTGCTGGGCGAAGCCAATGGGCTTGAAGTCCAGCTCAAAGGCTCGGGCCTGACGCCCTACTCGCGCATGGGCGACGGCCGTGCGGTACTGCGCAGCAGTATCCGGGAGTTTTTGTGCAGCGAGGCCATGCACGGTCTGGGCATTGCGACCACGCGGGCGCTGTGCGTGGTGGGCTCGGATGAAGAAGTAGCGCGCGAATCTCTGGAAACCGCCGCCGTGGTGACACGCGTGGCACCCAGTTTTATCCGCTTCGGCCATTTTGAGCACTTTGCCGCACGCAACCAACTGGCCCAACTCAAGACACTGGCCGACTACGTGATCGCTCGCTACTACCCGGATTGCCAGACCGCAGTCACACTCAACGCCAACCCCTATGCCAATTTGCTGCAGCAGGTGACCGGGCGCACCGCCATCATGGTGGCGCATTGGCAGGCTGTGGGTTTTTGTCATGGCGTCATGAACACCGACAACATGAGCATTCTGGGTCTGACCATCGACTACGGGCCATTTCAGTTTCTTGATGCCTACGACCCCGGCCACATCTGCAACCACACCGACCGCGGCGGCCGCTACGCCTTTGCGCGCCAGCCCGACATCGCCCACTGGAACCTCTACGCGCTGGCGCAGGCGCTGCTGCCACTGATCGAAGACCAGGCGCTGGCCCTGCAGGCGCTGGACAGCTTCAAGCCTGTTTTTGAACGAGTCTGGCTGCAACTGATGCGCGCCAAACTGGGTTTGCCCGATGCAGTGCGCGATGAAGATCAAGCTTTGACAGCCGACCTGCTCAAGCTGCTGGCGCAAGACCGGGTCGATTACGCCATCTTCTGGCGCCGCCTGAGCCATGCCGTGGCCAACCAGCACTTTGCGCCGGTGCGCGACCTGTTTCTGGACCGCCCCGCCTTTGATGCCTGGCAAATGCGCTACGCAGAGCGCTTGGTAACGGCTGATCACGGCCAGGCGGCTGCTTTGATGCTAAAAATAAACCCCAAATACGTGTTGCGCAATTACCTGGGTGAAATGGCCATTGAAGCGGTCAAAGCCAAGGACTTCTCCCAAGTTGCCAACCTGCTCATGCTGCTGGAGCATCCTTTTGACGAGCACCCCGCGTTTGCGTCCCAGGCTGGCTTTCCGCCCGACTGGGCCAGCCAGATCGAGATCAGTTGCAGCTCATAACACCCGAAAGGCACAAGAATCATGACCTATCCCGTGCAAAAAACCGATGCGGAGTGGCTCGACCTGCTGCAAGCCAAGGGCGCCGAACCCGTGGCCTACCAGATCACACGCCATGCCGCCACCGAGCGCCCGTTCAGCGGCAAATACGAGGCCCATCAGGCCGACGGCAGTTACCACTGCATCTGTTGCGATGCCAAACTGTTTGACGCCAGCACCAAGTTCAACGCCCACTGCGGCTGGCCGAGTTTTTCGCAGGCCATCCCGGGCACCATCCAGGAGATCGCCGACCGCAGCCTGGGGATGACCCGGGTGGAAACGGTGTGCGCCAATTGCGGCGCGCACCTGGGCCATGTCTTTGACGACGGCCCGGCCCCCACCGGCCTGCGCTACTGCATGAACTCGGCTTCGTTAAACTTCACCCCTCCATGAAAATACTGATCGACTTTTTTCCCATCCTGCTGTTCTTCGGCGCCTACAAGCTGTACGACATCTACATTGGCACCGGCGTGCTGATGGCCGCCACCGTGCTGCAAATGGCGCTGATTTACGGCATCGACCGCAAACTGCAGGTCATCCACAAGATCACACTGGCTTTGATATTGGTGTTTGGCACGCTCACGCTGGTGCTGCACGACGACCGCTTCATCAAATGGAAACCGACCGTGCTCTACGCTGCCATGGCGATTGCACTGGCAGTCGCGGTGTGGATTTACAAAAAGAACTTCCTGAAGATGCTGCTGGGCAGCCAGATGTCCCTGCCCGAGCCGGTGTGGATGCGCCTGAATGTCCTGTGGATCGGCTACAGCGCCTTCATGGCACTCATCAACGCCTATGTGGCGGCCTACTACAGCACCGAAGCCTGGGTCAACTTCAAGCTCTGGGGCTACGCCTTTCCGCTGGTCTTCATTGTGGGCCAGGGATTCTACATTTCACGCTATCTGGTGGCTGACGACGCCAACAAACCCGCACCATGACTCAAGCCCCAAGCGCACAACAGCTGCAAACCCGCCTGCAGGAAAAACTACACCCCCAGGCCCTGGAGGTGCTCGACGAGAGCCACCAGCACCACGGCCATGCGGGCGCCAACGGCACCGGTTTTGGCAGCCACTTCCGGGTGCGCATCACGGCGCAGGTCTTTGCCGGCAAGTCCGCCGTGGCGCGGCACCGACTTGTGTATGATGCGCTCCAAGATTTCATGGAGCAAGGCTTGCACGCGCTCGCCATTGAAGCCAAAACGCCCCAAGCCTGACGGCTGGGGAATGAAACCCCACTCTTTCTATTTATTTATCCGCAGGAAATTCGCATGAAACATAAACTGGTATCAGGTCTTGCCATGGCTGCTCTTTTGGGCAGTTTGTCCGCCGCAGCAGTGGCGCAAAATGTGGCCATTGTCAATGGCAAATCCGTCCCCCTGACGCGTGTCGATGCCTTGAGCCAGCAGGTGGCCCGCTCCGGCCGCCCGGTCACACCCGAGATCCAGCAGCAGATCAAGGACGAAGTGATCACCCGCGAAATTTTCATGCAGGAAGCCCAAAAACAAGGCCTGGACACCACGGCCGACTACAAAAACCAGATGGAACTGGCGCGCCAGACCATCCTGATCCGTGAACTGTTCACCAACTACCAAAAAACAAACCCGGTGACCGATGCCGACATCCAGGCCGAATACGACAAGTTTGCAGCGGCCAATGCAGGCAAGGAGTACCGTGCCAGCCATATCCTGGTGGACAAGGAAGCCGAAGCCAAGGCCATCATTGCCCAGCTCAAAAAAGGTGGCAAATTTGAAGAAATCGCCAAAAAATCCAGCAAGGACCCGGGCTCCGGCGCCAAGGGCGGCGACCTCGATTGGGCACCCGCAGGCAACTATGTGGCCGAGTTTGCCACCGCTTTGACCACCCTGAACAAAGGCCAGTTGACCGAGACCCCCGTCAAATCCCAATTTGGTTACCACATCATTCGCCTGGATGACGTGCGCAACGCCCAGTTGCCCAAGCTCGAAGATGTCAAGCCGCAAGTGGCGCAGCAACTGCAACAGCAAAAGCTCACAAAATACCAGGAAGAGCTGCGCGCCAAAGCCAAGATTGAATAAAACCTGGGTCTGACCCCGAAGCCTGAAAGCCGGACCTGATCCGGCTTTTTTATTGCCCCAGCAGACTCAAACCACCCACCATCATGATCAGCACCGGCTGGTGCAGCAGGTAGTAGCCCAGACTCCAGCGGCCCAGCCAGGCCAGGGTGAGCGCAGGCGCGGGCAAGGGCATTTCCAGCCAGTGCGGATGTCGCTTCAAAACCCAGGCGCCGGCTGCTGCGCCCCACCACATCACGCCCAGCCAGGGAAACAGCGGCACATAGTCTTCGGTGACGGGTTTGCGGCTGATCCAGCCCAGCCAGTTCCAGTGCATGCTGTTCAAAGCATCGGCAAATTGAGCCATCGTTCCCGTCTGCAGCACGCTTTCAGCGATGAATTTGGAGGCAATCGCCAAGGCGCCCAGCAGCCACAACCAGCGCCCCCAGTGGGCGGTGAGGCGCACCACAATCAGCATCAGCGCCAGACCGTGCAGCACGCCAAAATAGATGAAGCTGTTGGGGAAAACCAGCCACGAGCCCATTGAGACCAGCAGCGCAGCGCCCGCCACCCATGCCCAGCGCCGCCAGAAGCGCTGCCAGCTTTGCCCCTGCGCCGCGGCAATGGCCTGGCCCATGCCGGCACACAGCAAAAACAGGCTGACGATCAGGGTGCGCTGCCAGGTCCAGAACGGGTCGCGGTAAAAGTCTTGTATGACCCAGCCAAAGTGGTTCAGGTCAAAAACAAAATGAAAGCCGGTCATCCACAGCATGGCCAAGCCACGCAAGGCATCCAGGGCATCAAAGCGTTGAAATTTCATTCGGGCAGTGTACTGAAGCGACCATCGGGTAATCGGCAGCGCGACCTGTCTCAGCCAGGCTTTGCAAGGACAGCGCCAACTCCTCGCGCAGCCAGGCGCGAAAGGCCTGCAACGGCGGCCAGTCCTCAAGCTCTGTTGGAAAAACACACCAGTATGCGTACGCCGTGGCATCCGGCAAGGCCCAGGGTGACAGACGCACCAAACGCCCTTCACGCAACGCATCAGCCGCCAGCACTTCGCGCGCCAGACCAATGCCAATGTCTTGTTCCACGGCCTGAAGCATCAAGCCTGAGTCATTGAAAGTGGCCACCGGATTGACCGCCACCCGGCAACACCCAAGCGCAAACCAGCGCTCCCACAGCTTGACGTTGCCGAGCAGGGGTTCATCGGCCAGAGCATCCGTGCTGCACCCATGCAAGCGACGTGCCGCGGCGGGCGAGCCCAAGGCAATCAGCGGCGAATCAAACAGCCGCTCGGCCTGCAACCCGCGCCACGGGCCAGTACCCTGGCGCAGTGCCACATGAAAACCTTCGCGCTGCAGGTCGACAACTCGCTGCGAGGTATGCAATTCCAGGCTGATATCAGGGTGACGCTCGCGCCAGCGCGGCATGCGCGGCAACAACCAGCGCTGTGCAAAGGAGGGGAGCAGTGACAGGCGAATGCGCTGTGCATCGCCATGGGCCACGGCCACAGCGGCGCGCAGCCCTTCATCGAGCCGGTCTAGCGCAGGCTCTACGGCACGCTGCAAGGTGGCGCCTGCGGCATTGAGCACGATGCGCCGGCCACGACGATCAAAAAGCTCAAAGCCCACCTGCTCTTCCAGCAGCTTGATCTGCTGGCTGACCGCACTGTGGGTGAGATGCAGCTCTTGCGCGGCGGCGCGCAGGTTCCCAAGCCGCGCCACAACGCGAAAAGCGGGCAAGGTGTTCAAAGGCAATCGTGACATATTTGGTAAGTATTACTGAACAAACAATGCAAAATATAACGATATTCCTTCGTTAATGTACTTGATAAGCTTACCAGCTTGTTCAATCAATCTATGGAGCTCACCATGAACAACGCTGGCTTCCTGTACAAAAACACCTTCATGGATCAGGTAAAAGTGCGCCCTGTGATCCACACCTGGGTGAACGCTACACGCGATTTTTGGGTTCGTCTGATGCCAGCACATCAACCAAAAATGAGCGAGCGCGACTTGACGGCGCTCGACGGTTTGAGCGCAGAAACCCTAAAAGACATTGGTGCCCCGGAATGGATGCAGGAGCGTGTGCAGCGGTCAGAAGACCGCGCCCGCCAAGGCGGCCTGTTCGAACGTGACTCCCTGCATTGGCGCTGACACGCAGGTGGCATCTGAAATATTGCTACGGCCCGATGAAGTATGAACCGTTCGCCCTGAGCTGGTCGAAGGGCTTCGACCAGCTCAGGACAGGCGGCTCAGCCCGAACGGAACTTAAAACATCATCGGGCCGAATCCATAAGCACAAGGGCCACCATGAATCCATGCGCTTCGCGCCACGTTGAGTCGCACACACTGGGATAATCCTGCCCCATGTCACTGCTGCCCCACCAACTCGAACTGTTAGCCCCGGCACGCGATGCCGCCATTGGCATCGAAGCCGTCAACCACGGCGCTGACGCGGTCTATATCGGCGGGCCGTCGTTTGGCGCACGCTCCAGTGCCGACAACACGGTCGCCGACATTGCCCGGCTGGTGCAGCACGCGCACCGCTTCAACAGCCGCATTTTTGTGACGCTCAACACCATTCTGCGCGACGACGAACTGGAAGGCGCGCGCACCCTGGCCTGGCAACTGTATGACGCCGGGGTCGATGCCCTGATCGTGCAGGACATGGGCCTGCTGGCGATCGACATGCCGCCGCTCCAATTGCACGCCAGCACCCAGTGCGACATCCGCACACCCGAAAAAGCGCGTTTTTTGCAGGACGTGGGATTGAGGCAACTGGTGCTGGCACGCGAACTCACGCTGGCGCAGATTACGGCCATCCGCGCCGCCACCGACCCGACCCAAAGCACCCTGGAGTTTTTCGTCCACGGCGCGCTGTGCGTAGCCTACAGCGGCCAGTGTTACATCAGCGCGGCCCACACCGGGCGCAGCGCCAACCGCGGCGAATGCAGCCAGGCCTGCCGATTGCCCTACCAGGTGGTCGATTCAGCAGGCCGGTTTGTCGCGCACGACAAGCATGTATTGAGCATGAAAGACAACAACCAGAGTGACAACCTCGCCGCACTGGTCGACGCGGGGGTGCGCAGCTTCAAGATCGAAGGCCGCTACAAGGACATGGCCTACGTGAAAAACATCACGGCGCATTACCGCAAGCTGCTCGACGAACTGATCGAAGCGCGGCAGCACTCGGCAAATCCACTGGCGCGCGCCAGCAGCGGGCAAACCACGTTCAGTTTCACACCCGACCCAAACCAGAACTTCAACCGCGAGTTCACCGACTACTTTGTCAACGGCCGCCAGGACAGCATCGGCGCTTTCGACACCCCCAAAAACCCGGGCCAGCCGATCGGTTTTGTCACCCAGGTCGGTCCCAACTGGGTTGATCTTGAGCTCAACGACCGCCAGGCTGTGCTGCACAACGGCGACGGCCTGTGCTACTACGACCTGCAAAAAGAGCTGGTCGGCCTGGCCATCAACCGCGCCGAGCTCATCAGCACCAAAAAAGGCCACTGGCGCGTGTTTCCCAAGGATGCGCTGGCAGGCTTGAAAGACCTGCGCAAAGGCGTCGAGGTCAACCGCAACCGGGATGTCGATTGGCTGCACGGGCTCGACAAAAAGTCCAGCGAGCGCCGCATTCAGCTCTGGGCGCACCTGGCTGACAGCGCCAATGGCATCGCGCTGACGCTGACCGACGAAGACGGCTTTAGCGCCAGCGCCCAAGCTGCCCTGGCGCTCACGCCCGCCAAGGACAACGCCACTGCTCTGGAAACGCTGGTGGACAACGTCAGCAAACTTGGCAACACCCTATTTGCGGCGAGCGACGTGCAGGTGGCGTTTTCCCAGCCCTGGTTTGTCCCGGCCTCGGTGCTCAACCCGCTGCGCCGCGAAGCCGTCGAAAAGCTGGAAGCGGCCCGCGCCGCCGGTTTTGTGCGCTGGTTGCCGGGACAGGTCATCGAGCCACCCGCGCCCTACCCCGACGACACCTTGAGTTATCTGGCCAATGTGTTCAACCGGGCGGCGCGCAGCTTTTACGCGCGCCACGGCGTCAAGGTCATCGCCGCGGCCTACGAGGCCATCGAAGAACCCGGCGAAGTGAGCCTGATGATCACCAAGCACTGCGTGCGTTTTTCGTTGAGCCTGTGCCCCAAGCAGGCCAAGGGCGTGACCGGCGTGCAGGGCACGGTCAAGGCCGAACCGCTGCAACTGATCAACGGCAAAGAGAAACTCACGCTGCATTTTGACTGCAAGCCCTGCGAAATGCACGTGGTCGGCAGGATGAAACCGGCCGTGGCCAGGCAATCACGCGAAGAATTGTCCCAGACACGCGCAGGCACCCCAATGACGTTTTACAAGTCACGTCCGCAAACATCCTTCGGGTAATGAGGCCACCTGAAGCAGGCCAGCTGTCGCGCAAGACCTGGCACCACTTCACGTTAAATTTTCGGCTCACCCCACCCACCGGCGCGCGTTGTGCCACAACTGCATCCACGGGCTAAAGGCATTCCGATCCTGATCGGTCCAGCTCATCTGGATGTTGCGAAAGACACGCTCGGGGTGCGGCATCATGGCGGTAAAGCGGCCGTCAAGCGTGGTCACGGCCGTCAAGCCGCCCGGGCTGCCGTTCGGGTTGAACGGATAGGCTTCGGTGGCCGCGCCAAAGTTGTCGGTGAAGCGCATGGCAGCTATGGCTTGCGCCGCGTTGCCCCGGTGCCTGAAGTTGGCGTAACCCTCGCCGTGCGCCACGGCAATCGGCAAGCGGCTGCCGACCATACCCTTGAAGAACAATGACGGCGATTCCAGCACTTCGACCATGGACAGGCGCGCTTCAAAACGCTCGCTCTGGTTGGTGGTGAAGCGCGGCCAGTCCTGAGCGCCTGGAATGATGTCAGCCAGTTCGGCAAACATCTGGCAGCCGTTGCAGACACCCAACCCAAAAGTGTCCAGGCGCGCAAAAAAGGCCTTGAACTGGTCCGCCAGTACGGGGTTGAAGGTGATGGAGCGCGCCCAGCCAATGCCGGCACCCAGCGTGTCACCGTAACTGAAACCGCCGCAAGCGACCACACCCGTGAAGTCTGCAAGCTTGGCGCGACCGCTTTGCAGGTCGGTCATGTGGACGTCATAGGCATCGAAGCCGGCCTCGGTAAAGGCGTAGGCCATTTCCACATGCGAGTTGACACCCTGCTCGCGCAGCACCGCCACTTTGGGACGCGAAAGAATGAGCGCCGGGCCGTCATTGCGAGGCGCGTCAGCGGCGCGGCAATCCAGGGCTTCAGGGGTCATGGATTGCCGCGCTTCGCTCGCAATGACGGGCGCGGACTCAGCAATGACGAGTTTCACATGCAAGCCAGGGTCGGACGGCTCCCCAGCCGCCGCGTGCTCGGCATCGGCGCAAGCCGGGTTGTCGCGTTGCTGGCAAATCTTCCAGCTGGTGGCATCCCAGACCTGGTGCAGGTCGGCCAGCTTGGCGCTGAAAATGGACTTGGCATCGCGCCACACCTGCACCTCGCCAATCCCCATCGTGATGGTTGAATCAGCCGGGCGGGTCATGCCCACCACATGGCTGTGCTGGCTCAAATGGTGCTCACGCAGCACCTGCATGACGGCGTTACGCTCGTCGGTGCGCACTTGCAGCAGCACACCGAGCTCTTCGCTGAACAGCGCTTTCAGGGTGAGCTCGTCACGGCGGCCGCTGACCTGGCTGGCCCAGTTCTTGGCGTCGCCCTGGTCCATGCGGCTGTCGGTAATCCCGTCGCCCTCGGTCACCAGCATGTCCACGTTAAGCGCCACGCCCACATGGCCGGTAAAAGCCATCTCGCAGGCGGTTGCGAACAGGCCGCCGTCGCTGCGGTCGTGGTAGGCCAGGATGCGGCCCTGGGCGCGCAAGGCGTTGACGGCGTTGACCAGGTTCACCAGGTCTTGCGGGTCGTCCAGATCGGGCACTTCGTCGCCCATCTGGTTCAGGGTTTGCGCCAAAATGCTGCCGCCCATGCGGTTTTGGCCGTGGCCCAGATCGACCAGAATCAGCGAGGTGTCATCCGTAGCGTTGAGTTGCGGCGTCAGGCTGCCGCGCACATCGGCCAGCGTGGCAAAGGCGGTCACGATCAGCGACACCGGCGAGGTCACTTTTTTCGCGTTGCCGGCTTCGTCTTTCCACTGCGTGCGCATCGACAGCGAATCCTTGCCCACCGGAATCGAGATGCCCAGCGCCGGGCACAGTTCCAGGCCAACGGCTTTCACGGTTTCATACAGGGCAGCGTCTTCACCAGGTTCGCCGCAAGCGGCCATCCAGTTGGCCGAGAGCTTGACACGGTCCAGTTCAAACGGCGCAGCCAGCAGATTGGTGATGGCCTCAGCCACCGCCATGCGGCCACTGGCGGGCGCATTGACGCTGGCCAGCGGGGTGCGCTCGCCAAGGGCCATGGCTTCACCGGCAAAGCCCTTGAAGTCGGCCAGCGTGACGGCGCAATCGGCCACCGGCACTTGCCACGGGCCGACCATCTGGTCGCGGTGCGTGAGGCCG
>PHCO01000418.1 GCA_002842265.1 Betaproteobacteria bacterium HGW-Betaproteobacteria-18
GGTCAAGACCAGATCGACCGCCACTTGGCGAGCCTGCTCCAACGCGGCCGCTCCACCATCGGCCAACAGCACCCGGTAGCCTGCCTCTTCAAGAACGGCCGAGGTCAACTGCCGCATGACGGCTGAATCATCGACCACCAATATGGTTTTGTTTTTCATCGCGTCTCGCGTCCCGGGGAAATAACGGGTGGCTGCCCAATAGCGCCCTGCCGTGCGCCAGTCGATTTGATGCCGGAAGTGACCACATTGGGGTTCTCTATTTCGGCTTGCGCGCGGCGGTTGAGAACGACAATGCTGATGCGGCGATTGATCGGATCGAGCGGATCCGTCTGATTCAAATGCGTGCTTGATGCAACACCCATGATGCGCAGCACTTTTTCGTCCAGCATGCCGCCGGCGATCAGTTCGCGCCGCGACGCATTCGCCCTGTCGGCTGAGAGCTCCCAGTTGCTGTAGGATTTGTCGCCTTGTGGATACAGCGTTGCGTCGGTATGGCCCGACAGGATGATCTTGGTGGGTTGTTCGTTCAGCACCGGTCCGATTTCGCGCAAAATGGTGCGCATGTAAGGCATCACAATGGCGCTGGAGCGGTCGAACATGGGCCGATTGTTGCTGTCTACGATCTGGATCCGCAGGCCCTCCGGCGTGATGTCAATCAGCAATTGGGGGCTGAACTGCCTGAGCACGGGACTGGCTTCGATCATCTCGTCCAGGCGCTGTTTCAACTCGTCCAGACGGTTGACGTCATCGGTGCCATCGGCATCGCCGTCGGATTGCCTGAGCTCACCATCCACATGCGTGGGGTCGGTGCCACCGCCCGGGATCACGCTGGTGCTGGTGCTGCTTTTCTGGCCCCCGCTGAGCGCCACCTTGAGCGGCATCTTGAATTGCTCCGCAATACCCGCCAACTGGGTCGGCGTCGATATCGCCAGCAGCCACATGACCAGAAAAAACGCCATCATGGCCGTCATGAAGTCGGCATAGGCGATCTTCCAGCTGCCGCCGTGATGGAAAGCGGCCTTGACCTTGCGTTTGATGATGATCGGGCGTCGCGGTTCACTCATGGCAAATCAGTCTTGCTTGGTCCGGTGGCTCTTGACCTCGCGGACATGCGCATCGAGCTCGACAAACGAGGGCCGCGTCGTCGAATACAGGATTTTGCGGCCAAACTCCACCGCCAGCTGCGGCGCATAGCCGTTCAGGCTGGCCATCAAGGTGACCTTGATGCATGTGTAGACCGTCAAGGACTCGGTCACCTTGTGCTCGATCAGAGTGGCCAGCGGAGAC
>PHCO01000419.1 GCA_002842265.1 Betaproteobacteria bacterium HGW-Betaproteobacteria-18
CAACACGATAGATGACGAAAGTGAGCTGCTGGATAAAGGCGGGGTATTCGCATTGATCGGCCCAACGGGCGTCGGCAAGACCACGACGACAGCCAAACTTGCCGCACGCGTTGTCATGAAACATGGCGCATCCAGGTTGGGCCTGATTACGACCGATGCCTACCGGATCGGCGGACATGAACAATTGCGCATCTACGGCAAGATTCTGGGCGTGATGGTGCATGCCGTGAAAGATGAGGTGGACCTGAAGATTGCGCTTGAGGAGTTGAAGGGCAAGCACACCATCCTGATTGACACAGTGGGCGTCAATCAGCGTGACGAGATGGTGACCAGACAAATCGCCATGCTGGCGGGAGCGGGCAATCACATCAAGCGCCTGCTGTGCATTAATGCGACAAGCACCGGCGAAACCCTGATGGATGTGGTCAACGCTTATCGCGGCAAAGGCCTGGCCGGCTGCATCATGACCAAACTGGATGAAGCGGCAACGATAGGCAGTGCCCTCGATGTCATCGTGCGCGAAAAGTTGCGCCTCTATTACGTCGCCAACGGTCAGCGCGTGCCGGAAGACCTGCATGTGGCGAACAGGAAAATGCTGGTGCACCACGCATTCAAATTGAGGAAAAGTCCTGCCGGCAGGCATTTCCAGTTCCGTGATGAAGATTTGCCTTTATTGATGGCACATGCGACCAGAACCTCAGCAAAGGAGTTGAGCCTTGGCTAATCTTTACGCAAATCATGAGGATCAGGCCGACGGTTTGCGCAGGATCATGGCAGGTCCGCAGCCCAGGGTGTTTTCTGTACTGTCGGCAAGCGCCGGGTTTGATAAATCCCGTATGTTGATCAACCTGGCTGTCTCCCTGCAGCGTCAAGGCAGCGAGGTGCTGGTGATCAATGCGGATTCACGGCAATCCATGCAGGCATACGGTGTTAGTGGCTTGGACACACTGTCTGCCGTGGCGCTGGACCAAGCCAGCCTGAAAGGGGCGGTCAGGGCGGCAGGCCAGGGTTTTTCGGTGGCCCAGCTAATGACGGTCAAACAACTGCGTAGCGGCCTGACGCCAGACGTGAATCATGCCCTGAATAATCTGCTGGCGGATCTGGCCAATCGGTTTGATGTGCTGTTGGTCGATGCGGAACTGACCGGCGAAGATACCTTGCCGCTATCCATGCTGAATGAAGGCGAGATTGTCATTCAACTCAATCATCATCCGGACGCAATCAAGCAGGCGTATTGCCTGCTCAAGCAGGTATACAACCAACTGGGCTGCCGTTCTTTCGGGG
>PHCO01000114.1 GCA_002842265.1 Betaproteobacteria bacterium HGW-Betaproteobacteria-18
CAAGCCAATGGTCACAGCGCATGACTGAGCTGGTTTACACCGGGCAAGCGCTGGCTGACCTGGAAAGGCTCAGCGATTTCCTGCTGGAAGCCGACCCGCAAGCCGCACAAGATACCGTGGCTCTTATTTTTGACGCGCTGGAAATTCTGGTGCAACACCCCGAGATTGGCCACAAGGTCCACTTTGGGCAGCGCGAGCTGGTGATTTCACGGGGGCGAACCGGTTATCTGGCGCTCTACCGATTTTTGCCCCACATCGACCGCATACTGGTGCTGGCGCTGCGTCATCAGCGGGAGTCGGGATACAAGGGCCTGTAGGGGCATTTGATGCTGGCGTTTGTCTGAATTGATTTAATCGCACTATTTATCGTATGATTAAGCGTCTGCTTGACTACACTCCAGGAGCCTTCCATGTCCCACATCAGCGCTAATGACCTAAAAACCAAAGGCATTTCTGCGATTGAATTCGCCCTGAGCACCGCGCCAGAGGCGATTGTGTCGGTGCGTGGCAAAGACAAGTTTGTGGTGATGGACATGGCGCAGTACCACTACCTGCGCGAATGCGAGCTGGATGCCGCGCTGGCCCAGACCCGCGCTGATCTGGCTGCGGGCCGTGCGGTGCAGGAGTCGCCCGAGGCCCACTTGGCGCGGCTGGACGCGATGTGATGCCTTTCGCACTGGTCTTCACCGAGCAGTACAACCGCCGGGCGGCGCGGTTCCTGAAACGCCACCCCGACCTTCGCCAGCAGTATCTCAAAACCCTGCAAGTGCTGGAAGCAAACCCGGCCCACCCCTCGCTGCGACTGCACCCCTTGCGCGGCAAGCTGGAGGGCCTGCATTCAGTGTCCATCAATCTGTCGTACCGCATCACACTGGAGCTTTTGATTCAGGACGGGCAGATCATTCCGGTGAATGTGGGCGACCACGATGTGGTGTATTGAGCTGCCACAAATTCCAAAAAGAAACATAGGGAGAGCCGATGAGCCTGCACAAAGAAATCAGCTTCGAGTCCGAAATCTGCCAGCACCTGGCTGCCAATAGCTGGCTGTACGCTGATGGTGATGCAGCAGGCTATGACCGCGCCCGGGCACTGTTCCAAGCTGATGTGTTGGCCTGGGTGCAGGCCACCCAACCCAAGGCCTGGGAGTCGCTGACCAAGAACCATGGCAGCAAGGCGGAAGAAACTCTGCTGGCTCGCCTGCGCGACCAGCTCGACCAGCGCGGCACATTGGATGTGCTGCGCCACGGCGTCGAGCTGCTGGGCCTCAGAACGCCACTGCTGCTGGCCCAATTCAAACCGGCGCTGGCCATCAACTCCGACATCCTGGCCCGCTACGGCGCCAACCGGCTGCGCGTGGTGCGCCAGGTGCGCTACTCCCTGCACAACGAGAACAGCATCGATCTGGTGCTGTTTTTGAACGGCCTGCCGATGGCCACCGTGGAGCTCAAGACCGACTTCACCCAGAGCATTGGCGATGCCATTGACCAATATCGCTTTGACCGCCACCCCAAGCCGAAGGGCCAGAGCCCAGAGCCGCTGCTGTCCTTCCCCAGCGGGGCCTTGATCCACTTTGCTGTCAGCAACATGGAAGTGGCCATGGTCACCCGCCTGGAAGGCCCGGCCACGGTGTTTCTGCCCTTCAACCTGGGTGACGAAGGCGCTGCCGGCAATCCGGTGAATGCAGCCGGTGGCCACCGCACTGCCTATTTGTGGGAACAGGTCTGGGCGCGTGAGAGCTGGCTGGAGATTCTGGGCCGCTACCTGATTGCCCAGCGCGACAAGAAAAAACAGATTGAAAAAATCATCTTTCCGCGCTATCACCAGCTGGATGTCACACGCAAGCTGCAAGCTGCGGTGCTGCGGGATGGCCCTGGAGGCAAATACCTGATTCAGCACAGCGCTGGTTCGGGCAAGACCAATTCCATTGCCTGGACCGCGCACTTTCTGGCCGAACTGCACGATGCCCACAACAAAAAGGTGTTTGACACCGTGCTGGTGGTGTCCGACCGCAATGTGATTGACGCGCAATTGCAGGAGGCGCTGTTTGATTTTCAGCGCACCACCGGCGTGGTGGCCACCATCACGAATCAGGACGGCAGCAAGAGCGGCAAGCTGGCCCAGGCGCTATCGGGCGACAAAAAGATTGTGGTCTGCACTATCCAGACCTTTCCCTTTGCGCTGGAGGCTGTGCGTAAGCTGGCTGCCACCCAGGGCAAGCGCTTTGCCGTGATTGCCGATGAGGCGCACAGCTCGCAGACCGGCGAGGCCGCAGCCAAGCTCAAGGCGGTGTTGTCTCCTGAAGAGCTGAAAGAGCTGGATGACGGTGGCGAGGTCAGCACCGAGGACATTCTGGCCGCCCAGATGGCCAACCGCGCCGAAGATGGTGGCATCACCTTTGTGGCCTTCACCGCCACGCCCAAGAACAAAACGCTGGAGCTGTTTGGCACCCGGCCCGACCCGACGCGCAAACCGGCGCCCGACAACGTACCCACGCCGTTTCACGTTTATTCGATGCGGCAGGCGATTGAAGAAAAGTTCATTCTCGACGTGCTGCAAAACTACACGCCGTACAAATTGGCCTTCAAGCTGGCGCACAACGGCAAAGAGCTGGATGAGAAAGAGGTGGAGCGCAACGCCGCCATGAAAGGCATCATGGGCTGGGTGCGTCTGCACCCGTACAACATCGCGCAAAAGGTTGAAGTCGTAGTAGAGCATTTCCGCGAGTTCGTCGCCCCACTTTTGTACGGAAAAGCCAAAGCCATGGTGGTCGTCGGTAGCCGCCTGGAAGCGGTGCGCTGGCAACTGGCGATCGACAAGTACATCAAGGACCATGGCTACCACATTGGCACGCTGGTGGCGTTCTCGGGCGAGGTGACCGACAAGGCTTCCGGCCCGGACGGTTTCACCGAGAACAGCAAGGCCCTCAACCCGAACCTCAAGGGCCGCGACATCCGCGAAGCCTTCAAGGGTGACGAGTACCAAATTTTGTTGGTCGCCAACAAGTTCCAGACTGGCTTTGACCAGCCGCTGCTGTGCGGCATGTACGTGGACAAGCGCCTGGCAGGCATCCAGGCGGTGCAGACCCTGAGTCGCCTGAACCGCGCCCACCCCGGCAAGGACACCACCTACGTGCTGGACTTTGTCAACGACCCCGACGAGGTGCTGGCATCATTCAAGACCTACCACACCACGGCAGAACTGTGCGCCACCACCGACCCGAACCTGGTCTACAACCTGCGCGCCAAGCTCGACGCGGCAGGCCATTACGACGACTTTGAGGTGGACCGCGTGGTCGCAGTGGAAATGAAACCAGACGCCAAACAGAGCGAACTGGTCGCGGCCCTGGAGCCGGTGCTGGACCGCCTCATGAAGCGTTACAGGGCTGCGCAGGCGGCGTTGAATTCGTCATTGCAAACCAGGCCTGACCCAGTCCCCGTCATTGCGAGCCCGCCCGAATCGGGTCCGATACCGCACATGGACCTTGAGCCCTGTGGGGCGGACTTCAGTCCGCCATGGTCGACTGAAGTCGACCCCACAACAAGCCCAAACGCTGTGTTCATGGAAAGCGAAGCGCGGCAATCCATGCCACTGGCCACCAAAGCCGCCCAGGACGAGTTGGACGCCCTGATTCTGTTCAAGAATGACATGGGCGCCTACATCAGGCTCTACACCTTCCTGTCGCAGATCTTCGACTACGGCAACACCGCCATCGAGAAACGCGCCATCTTTTACAAGCGCCTGTTGCCGCTGCTGGAGTTTGGCCGCGAGCGCGAGGGCATCGACTTGTCCAAGGTGGTGCTGACGCACCACCACCTCAAAGACCAGGGCCAACGCACTTTGCCACTGGACACAGGCGACACACCCAAACTGGCCCCGATCACGGAGGCAGGCAGCGGCAGCGTGCAAGAACAGCAGAAGGTGTACATGGCCGAACTGATCAGCAAGCTCAACGACCTGTTTGGCGTTGAGACCAGCGAGCAGGACCAGTTGCGCTATGTGAACGGCACCTTGCTGGGCAAGGTAGCCGAGTCGGCCACGCTGCAGCAGCAGGCCGGCTCCAACACCAAAGAGCAGTTTGCCAACTCGCCCGACCTGCACACTGAGCTGCAAAACGCCATCATCGAGTCGTATGACGCGCACACGGTGATGAGCACCAAGGCGCTGAATTCACCCATTGTGATGCGGGGTCTGCTGGATATTTTGCTGAACCATGCGGGGCTGTACGAGACGCTGCGGGTGCGGGCTGGGGCCGACAATGCATCGGTGGCGGGCCGAAAGGCCGAAGAATAAGTGGCGTTCTATCTACGTCGCTACTTTGCTTCCGCTACGGTTTACTGCCGTAGTTTGCGGGCCTCTTCTTCAAGCTCCTGCTTGCTGCTGCCACGCTTCTTCCCAACCGGCTGGCTTGACGCAGGCAATGGCTCCTCAGCGCGTCGCCCCGCCTTGGGTGCCGGTTGCTGCCGAGGCGGGGTGGCCCCAACTTTGGGCTGCGCCGATCCCTGCTCATTCGCAGTCGGCGGGCGCAGTGTTCGCGTTGCTTCCCGCGTGGGCGGAACCACTCTGACGACGGGCGCTGGCGCCACCACAGCTGGTTTCAGTTCCCGGCGTGCGGCATCGTCCAGCGGCTTACCCGGCCTGGCCGTCAATTGCGGCTGCTGCGCAGCAAAGCCGGGGTGCGCTGCGGGCGGTGCCGAACGTGCGATGACCGGCCGCTCAAAGACGCGCGCCGGGGGCTGATCGCGCTCGGCACCAGCGCCGCGCACACTTCTTTTTGTCGGAGCCACTGGCGGAGCAATGACCACGGGCGCGTTCGCAGTCAGATCCGGGAGTTCATGCACCGCTTCTCTGGCCACTGGCAGCGACTGAACAAAAGTGGTCTTCGGCACGGCGACAACTGCCCCTGGCACGCGCCGGTTGTTGTAAACGATATTGGTGATATTCGGGTTGTTGTAGTAGTTGTTGATCACGGTGGTGTTGATAACCGTGTTGCTGAGGTTGACCTTCTCGAAATAGTCGCGACTCACGGAATACGAGGGGCGGTAGATCTCGCGCGGTGCCAGCGGGAACCATGCAACGCCACCGACGATGCCACTGGAGATGGTGATCTGAAAGTTGGCGCCGCCCACGAACACCACCAAAGCCGGGGCGTAGTAAGCCCGGGCGCGCACTGGCCCGGGTACCCAGCCCCACCTGCCCCGCAGATGGGCCCAGCGGCCGTAGTGGGTCACCGCAAAACCCCACGGCGCGTCATCAACCCAGGTCCACCCCCAGGGATCGACCCAAATCCAATGTCCGTCGCGATAGGGCGCCCAGCCGAGCACCACTTGATTCGGAAACCAGACATTGCCGTAGCTTGCGTCGATGTGCCAGGTGCCATAGGCGTCGAGATCCTGATAACCGATCACGTCCGGTGACACATAACGCGCGGAAACCGAGAGGTCGAAAGCGCGGTCGCGATCGCTTGCCCAGCGATCAAACTCGTCGGCACGCGCCGCGAAGACTGCCTGCACATCGCGCAGGCCGGTCCCCGTGAAGCGATGAGCTTGCCGGGCATTGATGACATACGACGCGCCTTCGCCATACACCTCGGCCTGGCCGTTACGCACGAAGACCGTCGTCGCATCGCCACCAGTATCCACTTCGATACGGAATGCGCCCGGCTGCCGAAGCGTCAGGGCGAGATTGGGCGTATCGACCTCGACCACCTGGCCGGGCTCGAGACGACGCACCCGCACGTTCAATGCCCCTTGCGTCAATTGCAGCTGAATGATCCGGTCATCAAGGTTAAGCATGGCAATGCCGGTGCCAGCGTTCATGCGGATCATGGCACCGCCGATCTCGATCTCCGCCAGCGAACCAGCCTCCGCCCAAAGGCGGTCACCGGTGGCCAGCGGCCGATTCAGGGTGGCCTGCATCCAGTCGTACTCGCCGCCGGGCGAGAAACCGACCACGCCGGTCATATAGCCCAGACGCGCAACGCGTGATGGCGGGTCGGCGCTGGCCAGGCCACTGAAGACCAACATGGCGATCCCGACCAGCAGGTTCAGAAACCGGAGCATGAGGCGCTGCGTGTGCATGTGGATCCCTTCGAAAGGGTGTGTTATCTGGCTCGCTACAAGCGTCGGCCCTGGATCACGCGAATCAGGACAACCACAATCGCGATCACCAGCAGAGCATGGATTAACCCACCCAGGGTGTACGAAGTGACAAGGCCCAGAAGCCAGAGGACGACCAAGATGACAGCAATGGTCTCAAGCATGAGATTTCTCCTTGTGCTGACAAGATGCGTTACGCACTCCAACTCAAGGCTGGACGACGATCTCGTTCCTGACTGACTTCACGCCGTTGACCTTGCGCGCAATGCTCTCGGCGGTTACCTTTTCGGTAGTGTTCTTGGCAAAGCCGGACAGCAACACAACGCCGTTGAGCGTTTCGACGCTGATGCTGGTGCCTGCCACGTCCTTGTTCTCCAGGAACCGGCTCTTGATCTGGGTTGTGATGGTGGTGTCGTCGATGTAGGCGCCCACGGTTTGCTGATCACGGGTGACAGCGCAACCCGACACGGTGAGCAGTGCCACGGCAGAAATAACAGCAGCGAGGGTGGTGCGGATGATCATGATCAAACTCCTGTGAAAGTGGCTGTGTGATTGGATGCCCGCCCGATAGTGAGCGCGACATATGCCACGTTACTGCGACTCATCAGCGTGACGATGACAATTCTCATGATTCCGTTGGAATCATGCCAAACGATGAGACGTTGACGGGCTGTCGTTCAGCAAGCCATCGTCTTAGGGGCTCGGGTAACGCACCTTGATGACTTCAATCTCGTCCACCCGGTCCGGCATGACCAGTTTGAGTACATCGCCCTCTTCGGCCTTGAGCAGCGTGCGTGCAATGGGCGATACCCAACTGACTTCGCCCAGGGCGCTGTTGGCTTCGTCGATGCCCATGATTTTGACGGTGCGCTGCTCACCCTGTGCATCGGCATAGGTGACGGTGGCACCAAAAAATATCTGCGTATTGCCAAAGTGCAGCGACGGGTCGGTGACCTCGGCAATTTCAAGGCGTTTGATCAAAAAACGGATGCGTCGGTCAATTTCGCGCAAGCGTTTCTTGCCGTAGTGGTAGTCGCCGTTTTCAGAGCGGTCGCCGTTGCTGGCGGCCCAGTGCACCAGTTCCACCATCTTCGGACGTTCGACTTCCACCAAGCCTTTCAGTTCGGCTCTCAGCGTGGCAAAGCCTTGTGGCGTGATGTAGTTTTTACCACCCGACGGCAGGGGCGGCAGTTGCAACTCGTCATCATCGTCCTGGTTGTCTGATTCTTTGGTAAACGCTTTGCTCATGCCTGTTATTGTGGCTGTACCCGTAAAAACGAGGCAAACCGGGGCAAACCCCTGGGCGTACGGTCACGGTAACGGTAGGTCACGATGGCACCCACCGGTGGCGGCTCCGCACGCTGGGCATCGCTGAACCCCGTGCCAAGGGCAAATTGCTGGCCATCGGGCAAGGCCAGCAACAGCGCCCCCAGCCGCCCGGCATGCTTGCCCTTGCCAGGCAAATGCGCCAGCACCCGCGCCTCGTCATCGGGGAGGGGTTTGAGTTTGAGCAGGGCATCACTGCGCCCGGGCGACCACAGGGCGTTGGCGCGGTGCAGCACCAGGCCTTCGCCACCCTCTTTGACGGTCTGTTTCAACAAAGTCTGCAAGCTGGCAGCATTACTGCCCTGTATTTGAGCTACCGCCTGTAGCCAGGGCTGGCGTGCGTCTGCCATCAAGGCGGTGATGCGCTGGGCGCGTTGTGCAAACGAGCCGCTTGCACCAGGCAAGTCAAAAATCATGTAACGCACGGCGCGCCAGTCGGCATCCACAGGCACTTTTTTCCGTACCGTGCCCGAGAGTTCGTCAAAGCGGCCACGACCCAGCCATAACTCGCCATCCAGCGGCGTTTTGGGCAGGCCAGCGACGAACCAGCCCGGAGCAGCAATCGGCAGACCACTGCGAAAACGCAGGCTCTGGCCATCCCAAAAAGCGCGCACGCCGTCGAATTTTTCGCTCACCAGATAGGGGCTGGGGTCAAGGCCCGCTTGCCACAGCCTGGCGTGCATGAGCGCTGGCTGCGCTGCAACATTTGCCTCCAGCGCTGCCGGTTGGACTGCGGAGGCCGCCCAGGCGCTCGTGGCAAAGGCACTGCCCAGCAGCACACACAAGGGCGTCATACGCCGGGAAAATCGCTGATTCATCATTTTTTCTCCCTGTAACCAACTCACACCAAGCTTGTCAGGCTGAAGCCTGACCCACAAATCAACCCACAAGTCCGACACGAAAATCAGGCGACCAAACGCGATGACTTGGGCACGTGCGCCATCAAGAATTCCATCTGGTCCGCCAGGATGCGGCGGTTGCGCAAAATGAAGTCTTCCCACAGGCTGGGCACGTAAGGGGTGTAGAGCAGCGGCATGTGCGCCTGCTCGGGCGTGCGATGGCTTTTGCGGTGGTTGCAGGGGCGGCACGCCGTGACCACATTCATCCAGGTGTCAATGCCTTTTTGCGCAAACGGAATGATGTGCTCGCGCGTCAAATCATGCTCGTCAAACTGGTCGCCACAGTAGGCACACAGGTTGCGGTCGCGGACAAACAATTTGCTGTTGGTCAGGCCGGGTTTGAGTTCAAACGGGTTGATGCCGGGCACGCCTTTGGTGCCGATGATGCTCGACACGGTGATGATGGATTGCTGACCCGTGAGGGCGTTGTGGCCGCCATGAAACACCGCCACCTGTCGGCCCACTTCCCAGCGCACCTCTTCAGCGGCGTAATGAATCACCGCCTGTTCAAGCGAAATCCACGATTGGGGCAACCCTTGGGCTGACAGCTTCAAGACTTTCAAAACACGACTCCTGAAAAGTACGTAATCCGAACAAACCTAAGCAGCAAAATGATGCCAGCACCATGACCCATGCGTGCATCCAAGACACAATATACTCCTTTTATGTGTCAAATTGACTTCAAGCGCTTTGAAAATGTGCGCTTAACGCTATCAAAGCTATAACAAATCATGAAGATTTTTCGCGGCTTCAAACATCCGGACATCGCCCCTGCCTGCGCCTTGACGATTGGCAATTTCGACGGCGTGCACCGTGGTCACCAGGCCATGCTCTCGCTGCTCAAGGGCGAGGCGCAGCAACGTGGTGTGCCCAGTTGCGCGCTGACGTTTGAGCCGCACCCGCGCGACTTCTTCGCCGCCCTGACACACAACCCAAACCTGGCACCAGCGCGGGTGGGCACGCTGCGCGACGCACACACCGGGATGCCGGCGCGGCGAGCCTTCTGCATGATCTCGGAGGAGGTGCGCCCGGAACTCACCAGCACGCAGCGCCCGAACTCGGTGAAGCGGGCCAGCCCGTGGCCGATCGCCTTGTCCACGGCGTTGTGCCGGCCGACGTCGTCGAACCAGCGCTGGGGCATCGCCCCCGCCACACTCAAGGCGGCGGTGTGAACCCCGCGGGTGCGCCGGTACAGTGGCGACGCCCCCTGCAACCCATCAGCCAGGGCCACAAGCTGGGCCGGCGTGACGGTGACGTCGCTCTCCAAGGGCCGCCGATCCGCCAACTCCACCACATTGGCGTACATCACCCCTTTGCCGCACCCGGTGGTATAGACCCGCTTGTCCAGCAGCGCCAGGTCGGGGGTGCGGGCCAGAACGCAGCGCACCACCCACCGCATCGGATCCACGTCGCAATCCCGCACCTCGGCGGCGTTCCGGATCAGCCCCGCGGAGAACAGGAACCCCAGCGCCATGGGTTTCAGGTCGGTAGGGGTGCACAGCAGGGTCGCAATCTCCAGGTCGTTGGCGACGATCGTCAGAGGCACTTCCGTTGGCACCTCCAGGGTCACGCGGGTGGGCGTCCCCGCGTCGTACCGGGTCGCCTCCACCTCGAACACCGTTCCCAGTTCGTCCGAACTCTGCATCGTTAGGCCTTTCTTTCAGTTCGCCATGTGGAGGCTATTTGCGCACCGTGCAACATGCGCGTTCGAGAGCTTCGCCGCCTGGTACCGTGCGGCAAGGCGCCACTGTAGAACACTCGCCCGGCCGGGTACACCGAACCGCCCCAGTATCGCAAAATCCCCGAAGGCGCCGAGAGCCAAAAAAACGGTAGATACTTACCACTCATTCGGTAAAGAATGAAACCCTCTGCGACCCGAGCGCCGGGCAGCGGGTGCCGCCACCCCAGGCGGGACGGCAAATTCCCGCGGGGCAGACCGTCGGGCCCGTTTCTTTCATCTGGAACCCCCTACAATGACCACACGCCCACGTGCCCTTTCTCTAGAACGGTTGCACGCCCTGTTGGGCGAGCTGTTGCCCTATCCCGAAGGCACGGACGCCATCGGCGAGCCGACATTGGAGCCGCTGCGCAAGGCGCTGACTCTCCAGGAACTGAGCTTCTACCCTGTCGCCCAAGGAAGCATCGCAACCACCCAAGACCCTG
>PHCO01000420.1 GCA_002842265.1 Betaproteobacteria bacterium HGW-Betaproteobacteria-18
CGCCGCCGAACGCACCTTCAACATTCCGAACGGCATCAGCCTTAGTCGCTTCGCGCCGTTGCGCCACCTGCGCCCCGAAACAGTTCCACCGGTGCTTTGCCTGATCGGTCGCGTTGTCCCGATCAAAGACATCAAAACGTTCATCCGCGCCATGCGCCGGGTCGTCAATTACCTACCGGCAGCCGAGGGCTGGATCGCCGGGCCGGAAGACGAAGACAAAGCCTACGCGGAGGAATGCCACAATCTGGTGCGCAGCCTTGGTCTGCAAGATCACGTCCGTTTCCTTGGCTTCCAGAAGGTTGATGAGCTGATGCCAAAAATTGGCCTGACCATCCTTTCCTCAATCAGCGAGGCGCTACCGCTGGTCATTCTCGAAGGTTACGCCGCCGGCGTGCCGACGATTTCAACCGACGTGGGCTCCTGCCGGCAGTTGATTGAAGGCCTGTCACCGGAAGATAAGGCGCTCGGCCACTCTGGCGCTGTCGTCAACATTGCCGATCCGCAAGCACTGGCTGACGCCGCGCTCGCCTTGCTCGGCAATCAGGAGGCCTGGCAAGCTGCCAGTCAGGCCGGCATTGCGCGCGTCGAACGTTATTACACCGACGAACTGATGTTCGGCCATTACCGCAAGGTGTATGAAGAGGCGCTACAGAAATCGGAAGGAGTTCGCTAATGGCCGGTATTGGCTTCGAACTCCGCCGCCTGCTGCGCAAGAACACCCTGCTCGGCCTGGTTGAAGCCTACGCCTACGCCGGCGTCATCGGCTCCGGCCCCTGGGTCTTTTCAATCATCGGCATTTTACTGGTCGGCATTTTCAGCGCCTCGGTCGTCGTCCCCTCCTCGCTGGTCACACAGTTTCAGACCTCAGTCACCTATCTCGTCGCCTGCAGCCTAATTCTCACTGGGCTGGTTCAACTCGCCTTCACCCGTTACGTTTCAGACCGATTATTCGAGAAAAAACGCGAAATCATTCTCCCCAGCCTCAACGGCCTGATGCTCATCGTGGTCATGGTGGCCAGCGCCCTTGGCACCCTCAGTCTATTTACGTTACTGCCTGAGCTTGGCCTGCTCTATCGCCTGCTCATGCTCTCCGGCTTTGTCCTGATGTGTGCGGTTTGGGTAATGACCGTCTTTCTCTCCGGCATGAAACGCTACAAAGCGATTGTCATTTTGTTCGCCGGCGCCTACGCCCTGATCGTCGCCATTGCCCTTTGGCTCCGCCCCTACGGCCTGGAGGGACTGCTGGCCGGCTTTGTCCTCGGCCATCTGGTACTACTCGCAG
>PHCO01000115.1 GCA_002842265.1 Betaproteobacteria bacterium HGW-Betaproteobacteria-18
CCGATCAGCGTGGCTGCCGAGCCAATGTTGGCCGCACAAGCCAGTCCCAGCAAAAACGGCACCGGATTCAGGCGCCGTTGCATGCACAGTTGCGCCACCCGTGCTGTTAAGCCTGGGCGTGCTGTGGGCCTGGCTGGTGTGGGGTCCTGGCGCGCGTGCGGTGGCCAGTTCTGACCTGCATGCAGGGCTTGCGCGCCCGCCGATTCATGTACCAACCGATGCCGTGCCGTCTGAGGTCACACCCGCTCTGCCAGCGGCCATGCCACTGGATATGCCCGAGGGTTATGGTCTCATGCAAGCTCCGCCTTTTGATGGCTGGCAAACCAGCAAGGGTTTGCTGGTGGCGACAGCGCTGCTGCTGGTGTTTCTGTTCACCGACTGGCCGCGCGAAGTGGCGGCGCTGGTGGGTGCGGGCGTGCTGCTGCTGAGCCGACGCTTTCACTCATCCCACGTCATGGGCTTCATTGACTGGCAATTGCTGGTGCTGTTCATGGGCCTGTTTGTGGTGAACCATGCGTTCGAAGCCACCGGCCTGGCAGCGCAGGCCGTCGCCTTGCTGGCCGCTCAGGGCATGCACCTCGCCGACCCCGGGCCGCTGTTTATTGCGGGCTTGGGCTTGTCCAACCTGGTGTCCAACGTGCCAGCCGTCATGCTGCTGCTGCCACACCTCAAAGACCAGGGGGCTGGCGTGACGCTTGCGCTGGCCAGCACCCTGGCGGGCAATTTGTTGCTGGTCGGCTCCATCGCCAACCTGATTGTGGTGGATCTGGCGCAAAAAAGCGGTATTGCCATCGACTGGCGCATGCATGCCCGCGTGGGTGCGCCCGTGACGCTGTTGACGCTTGGCCTGGTGTGGGTGTGGCTACGCTGGCTGTAGTGGCCAATCCAGGCCGGCCCGGTGATCGTGACTCCAGGCTCAACGCGAACACTCGAACCGATGAATACCGGGCCTTCAATGGTCACGTCATCCCATGGAATGGCCGTGTTGAGGCCAACCCAGATGCCCGGCTTGACTTGGCGCCCCGGCATCTTCATGTCGGCGACCCGACCGATATCAAGCCAGGTAAAAGGACGGTTTTGCACAAAAAATGGCACGTCATTCGCCACCAGGTCAGGAAACAACCGTGAGCCAATGTCATAGACCGTGCCCGGTGGCACAAAGTCCAGCACGGTCGGCTTAAAAATATAGATGTCTGTGCTTGCCAGTGTCGATTTGGCTTGTGCTGGTTTTGGTTTTTCCTGGAACGATGCAATGCGCCCAACGCCAGCCGTCACTCAAATACTCTTCAATTTTCTGATGGTGCCAGGCGACGTTGACCATGATCTCGGTGATGCCGTGCCGCGCCAGGTGCTCGATCAGATACGCCATCACCGGTTTGCCCAATATGGGCACCATGGGCTTGGGCAAATCGCGCGTCAAGGGTCGCACGCGGGTGCCCTGGCCAGCGGCCAGAATCATGCCTTTAGCCATTTTGGCCGCCTGTGACTTGCTTCAACCCGCTTCAGCGCACGATCAGAACGGGCACCTTGCAATTGGCCAATACCCTGGTGGCCACCGAACCCACCACCAGATTGACCAACGCGCCGTGGCCATGCGAACCCATCACCACCAGGTCGAATTTGCCGTCATCGGCCATTATGGCGATCAGCTCGCCCGCGTTGCCGGTTTTCCAGATGCCCTTTGCCTTGACACCGTGGCGCTCCAGGAACTTGCTGACCGGTGCCATGACTTTTTCACCTTCGTCTTCATAGTATTTGGCGACCAGTTCCTTGCCCAGTGCGGCGCGCGCCTGGCTCGGCAGCAGCATCTGGGCAGTGAACGCGACGTATTCGTTTTTAGGCGAAAACATCTCATGGGCAGCCAGGTAAGCCAGCATTTTCTTGGTGTATGGACTGCCATCAACAGCGAGAAGAATCTTCATGGGTGAACTCCTTTAACGGGACGCCAGTTTACCCAAGCTGAACTGCCGCGTGTTGCCTCATGTCAAAAAATCGGTATCCAATGCTTGCGTTTAAAAAAACGCTGCAAAATATGCCAACCTCAATGTCGCAAGCGTGCTTGTTCGCTCGTTGCCATTCACCTGTGCCTTATTGATTGGATGCCATGAAATCAACTTCTCCATGGACTGTGTTCGTCGTGTTGCTTGGAGGTGCCATGGCAGGCTTGTCGGGCTGTGCGGCCACAGGCCCGACAAGCCCGTCGGCGCTGCGGGTGCCGCCGTGGGTGGCTCGGCCGGGGCGGTATCTGGTGCCCTGCAGGACAAACCCAGCAGTATTTACCGCCAGTATGTGCAACGCTGCCTGAGCGACAAGGGTTTTGAGGTGATTGGCTGGAACCAGCCTTGAACTATTTCATGACAAGCAACAGGTGCCGATCATGTGGGGCAGACTTCAGTCTGCCATGGTCGACTGAAGTCGACCCCACAACATGCCAGCAGACAATAACCAACCGGCTCATTGCACCAGTTGCGCTTGTAATCCCGCCCGTTCCAGAGCTTCCAGCACCTCAGTGATGTGCTGAGGGCCGCGGGTCTGGATCACCAGCTCGATCTCGACGTTTTGCGCCGCCAGCGTGGTGAAAGCGCGCTGGTGGTGCACCTCGTTGATGTTGGCCCCGGCGTTGGCCACCGTGGCGGTGATCAGGGCCAGCGTGCCGGGCACATCGCGCGCGCTCACTTTCAGGCGCGCCAGGCGGCCTGCGCGCACCATGCCGCGCTCGATGATGGCGGCCAGCAACAGCGGGTCGATGTTGCCGCCGCACAGCACCACGCCCACTTTTTTACCCTTGAAGCGTTCGGGGTATTTCAGCAGCGCCGCCAGCCCGGCGGCTCCGGCGCCTTCGACCAGCGTTTTCTCGACTTCGAGCAGCATCACGATGGCCTGCTCGATGTCGCCCTCGTCCACCAGCAGCAGGTCGTTCACCTTGTCGCGGATGATGGCTTGCGGCAAGACCCCCGGTGTGCCCACCGCGATGCCTTCGGCAATGCTGCTGTTGCCTTGCGGCAGATGCGTGCCCTTGATGGCGTTGTACATGGCCGGGAAACGTGTGGCCTGCACGCCGATGATCTCGATGCCAGGCTTGATCGCCCTGGCTGCAATGGCCATGCCGGCAATCAGGCCGCCACCGCCAATGGCCACCACCAGCGTCTCCAGTTCGGGCACCTCGTCGAGCATTTCCAGCGCCACCGTGCCCTGGCCAGCCACGATGTCGGGGTCGTCATAAGGATGCACAAAGATCAGATGTTGCTGCTCGGCCAGCAGCAAAGCGTGGGCGCGCGCCTCATCCAGGGTGTCACCGTGCAGCACGATGTCGGCGCCAAACCCGCGTGTGCGCTCGATCTTGACGCCGGGCGTGAAGCGTGGCATGACGATCACGGCACGAATGCCCAGCCGCTGCGCATGGTAGGCCACACCCTGCGCGTGGTTGCCGGCGCTCATGGCGATGACACCGCGGGCACGCTCGGCAGCGCTGAGCTGCGACAGCTTGTTGCAGGCGCCGCGCTCCTTGAACGACGCGGTGAACTGCAGGTTCTCGAACTTCAGAAACACCTCGGCACCGGTGATGTCCGACAGCGTTCTGGAGGCGACACAGGGCGTGCGCAGCAGGTGGCCTTGCAGGCGCTCGGCCGCTTGTTGAATATGGGCAAGTTCAATCATGGCCAGATTGTGCACGTCTTGCGCCGCTTTATCTGACACGCGTGCCAAGCCAGGCGGCGCCCACAATCAGCACACCGGCAAGCGCCACCGGCCAGGTCAGGGCGCGGCCGCTGACCCACAGCAGCGCCGACGTGGACAGCAGCGGTGTCAGGTAGCTCAAGAGGCCAATGTGGCGCGCATCACCGGTTTTAAGCGCCTTGTCCCACAAAAAGAAGGAGCCGCCCAGCGGCCCCAGCCCCATCAGGACGATCAGAGACCAGTCGCGCAGGCTCAGGCTCACGCCGGGCTCCATCAACCAGTGGCACAACAAGGCCAGCAAACCCGAAATCCAGGCAAATCCGCCAATGGCCGACGTTGGAAAGGCGTGCACCCGGCGCGTCAATAGCGAGAAAGTGGACCAGATGAACGCCGAGGCCAGCGCGGCCAGATAACCCCAAAGCCATTCGCTCTGAAGACCTGCCGGGGCACCGGCACCAGCGCTGCCCAGAATCACGATGACGGCGCCAGTAAAACCAATCAGCGCCGCCAGCACATGCTGCCAGCGCATGGTCAGCCCCGGCAGCAGCACCGGCGCCAGCACCACGATCAGCAGCGGCCACAAATAGTTGACCAGGTTGGCCTGCACCGGCGGCGCATTTTGCAGCGCGACAAACAGCAAAAAATGGTAGCCGAACAGGCCATAGACACCGAGCGCCAGCGTCGGCAACGGCACCCGCCACACCGTCAGCTTGAAGCCTGACAGCGGCAACGCGATCAGACCGCCGATCAGCAGCGCCAAGCCGGTGAGCAAAAACGGCGGCACATGGCTCAAAGCCACCCCGAGGCTGGCCAGGCTGCCCCACATGGCAATCGCGCCCAGCGCCAGCAGGTTGGCGCGCGCGGGTAGATAGTGCTTCAAGGGCGCTGGTCGGTGGAGGGTTTTTGCCACAGGTTGATGCCGCCCTCGACCGCGTGCTGGTCAATCGCCTGCAGTTCTTCCGCGCTGAAGTTCAGCTTGTTCATGGCCCCTGCCAGCTCGGTGATCTGTGCAGCCGAACTGGCCCCGATCAGGGCGCTGGTCACGCGGGCATCGCGCAACACCCAGGCGGTGGCCATTTGCGCCAGGCTCTGGCCGCGCGCCTGCGCCATGTCGTTCAAGGCGCGCACATGTTTCAGGTTGGCATCATTCAAAAAGTCGGGTTTGAAGGAGCCGCCACCGGGTCGGTTGATGCGGGCGTCCGCCGGGATGCCGTTGAGGTATTTGTCAGTCAGCAGCCCTTGCGCCAGCGCGCTGAAAGCGATGCAGCCCATGCCGGTGTCAGCCAGCGCGTCGAGCAGCTCTTCTTCGATCCAGCGGTTCATCAGGCTGTACGACGGCTGGTGAATCAGTGGGCGCACACCCATGCTGTGCAGCAGTGCGGCGGCTTCGCGGGTTTTACTGGCCGAATAGCTGCTGATGCCCACATACAAGGCCTTGCCCTGTTGCACTGCAGTGGCCAGCGCACCACAAGTTTCTTCCAGCGGCGTGTCGGGATCGAAGCGGTGCGAATAAAAAATGTCCACATAGTCCAGGCCCATGCGCTGCAGGCTCTGATCCAGGCTGGCCAGCACATATTTGCGCGAACCGCCGCCCTGGCCGTAGGGGCCGGGCCACATGTCCCAACCGGCTTTGCTGGAGATGATGAGCTGGTCGCGGTAGGGTTTGAAGTCGCGCCGCAGGTGCTCGCCAAAATTTATCTCGGCGCTGCCGTAAGGCGGACCATAGTTGTTGGCCAGGTCAAAGTGCGTGATGCCCAGGTCAAAGGCGGTGCGCAACATCTGGCGCTGCGTGGCCAGCGCCGTGGCGTCGCCAAAGTTGTGCCACAGTCCGAGCGAAATGGCGGGCAGTTTGAGGCCGCTTTTGCCGCAAAAGCGGTAGGGCATGGTGGCGTAGCGGGCGGGATTGGCTTGGTAAGTCATGGGAAGATTGGTGTTGTTTTTGGTTGAGCCGCATGCTAGCACCCGACCATCAAGCGCGCGCAGCGTCCTGCTTGATCATGTCTGCCGCTTTTTCAGCGATCATGATGACTGGCGCATTGGTGTTGCCACTCACGATGCACGGCATGATGGACGCATCGACCACGCGCAGGCCTTGCAACCCGTGCACGCGCAACTCGGCATCCACCACATCCATCTCGCCCGGGCCCATGCGGCAACTGCCCACCGGGTGGTAAATGGTGTCAGCCAGATTGCGGATCACTTGCTCAATTTCTTCATCTGTTTGCGCTTTGGCGGTCGCCGCGAGTTCTCGTCCGCCAAATTGCGCCAGCGCCGACTGCCCCAAAATGTGGCGCACCAGCTTGAAGCCACGCACCATGCGCGCCATGTCGTCGGGCTCGCTCAAAAAAGCCGGGTCCACCAGCGGCAGCGCCTGCGGGTCGCTGCTGGCCAGACGCACGCTGCCACGGCTTAACGGGCGCAACAGGCACACGTGGCACGAAAAACCATGGCCGAGCGTGGTGGTGCGGCCATGGTTGATGAGTTTGCCAATCACAAAGTGCAGTTGCAGGTCAGGAATGTCCTCAAAGGGGTCGCTCTTGATGAAACCACCTGCTTCGGCAAAATTGGTGGTAAGCATGCCGCTGCGCTGCTTGCGCCACTCAAAAATGCCTTTGAGAATGCTGACCGCAGCGCTGGACGAAACACCAAACAGGTCTTTGGCTTTGGGCACATCCACCACCTGCACCACGTCAATGTGGTCATGCAGGTGCTGGCCCACGCCCGGCAGATGGTGGATCGGCACGATCTGGTGCGCCAGCAGGTGCTCGCGCGGACCAATGCCCGAGAGCATCAAAATCTGTGGCGACTGAATGGCGCCCGCGCACAGCAGCACCTCGCGTCTGCATTTGAGCCGCCGGGTCTGGCCCTCGTGCACATACTCGACGCCCACGGCACGCTTGCCGTCCATCAGGATGCGGGTGGTGAGTGCGCCCGTGAACACTTTCAGGTTGGGCCGCGACAAGTTGGGCGTGACATAGGCTTTGGCAGCGCTGTGACGCTCGCCATATTTATGAGTCACCTGGTACAGGCCTACGCCCTCCTGCTGGACACCGTTAAAATCGGCGTTGCGCAGGTAGCCCGCCTGCTCACCCGCCTGCACAAACAATTCACCAAAGCGATTGGGGCTGCGTAAATCCATCACATTGAGTGGCCCATCCACGCCATGAAAGGCATCGGCACCGCGTTCGTTGTGCTCGGATTTTTTGAAATACGGCAACACGTCGGCATACGACCATCCGGGGTTGCCCTGCGCTGCCCAGAAATCGTAGTCAGATGGGTGGCCACGGGTGTAAATCATCGCATTCAGCGAGCTGGAGCCACCCAGCACCTTGCCCCGTGGCTGATAACCTGAGCGACCATTCAAGCCGGCTTGCGGCACAGTGTTCAGGTTCCACCCCGACAAGCCGAACTTGGCCATGACCGCCAAACCCGCCGGACAGTGAATCAGCACGCTGCTGTCAGCCGGTCCCGCTTCAAGCAGCGCCACCCTGTTATGGGGGTCTTCTGAGAGTCGCGCGGCCAGCACACAGCCCGCCGATCCGCCCCCGATGATGAGGTAGTCATACATGGCATTCTCCAGGTCCTGAAACATTTAAAAACACAACGCCCAAGCACGTTAGCGCAAAAAAACCGGCTTTTGTAGAGCCTGAAGCCAAGATTAACCCCAAATAACTGTCAATTTTTTGGGGTTAATTTCCAAGATCCCCCTAATTGAGGCATGATGGCGCCTTGAACTTCAATAAGAAAAGGGAGGGGGTTTATGTTTGCCTTTTCATTTATCAATCTTTTGATACTGAGGCGATGATGCCCAGAGACGATTCCTTGTTCCCGAATGACGATGGAAAATCCTCGTCACAAGGCCTGAATAAATCGACCCGGGAGAACCCTGTGAATAAGGCAGAGTCAGAGTCAGAATTCAGGTGGCCCACGCCGCCCTATGCGGTTTACAGCGCTGCCGAGCCCTGGAGCAAGCCGCAGGAATGTGAACTTGAGGGCCTCGGTGGTGCCACACGGCGCTGCACGCTGATCAGCCTGGACCCCACCAAGCACACCGCCATCATCCAGATTGAACAGACCAAAACACCCGTTTCCTTGCCATTTTCACAGTTTCGGCGCTTGACCCTGAAAAAACTGCTGCACCCCCAGGAGATCATCACCTCCGAGCATTTTGCCGACATTCTGGGCTACAGCTCCACCCTGGAATACCATCTCCAACTGGAAAAGGGTGAGCCGCTTTCCGGGTTAACGGTCGGCTATGTCGAAACCGACTATGGATTATTCCTGTTTCCGCCGCTGGGCGAGCAGGGGTCGGTTGAGCAAGTATTTATTCCGCGCGAAGCTTTCCTGAGCTTCAGTGTGGGTAGCCATATCGGCAAATTACTGGTTGAAGACCAGGTGGTCACGCAGCATCAGGTTGAGCAGGCCGCCCATGAACAGAAACAGATGCGCAATCGCAAGCTGGGGGACTACCTGCTGGACACGGCGGTGCTCTTTCCTGAGCAGTTGATGCTGGCCCTCGCACAACAATCCAAAATGCCCATGATCCGGGTGGGTGAAGCCCTGACCCGGCTGGGTTACATCAACGAAGCCCAACTTCAACAAGCCCTGGAAAGGCAAAAAACAGAACGCTCAGTGCCGCTGGGTGAACTGCTCATCAGGATGGGTTTCCTGACCCGGCGTGACCTCAACATTGCGCTGGCTCGCAAAATGGGCTATCCGGTGGTGGACGTCAAGCTGTTTCCCATTGAGGCGACAGCCTTGCGAAATATCCCGATGGTCACGGCCAGGCGTTTGAACGTGTTGCCCTTGATGTCGCGCGACAACTTGACCGTGGTGGCAGCGGTGGACCCAACCCAGCGCAAAATGATCGAGGAACTGGAATTTCTGGTGCAGGGCCGGGTCATTGCCACCTTGGGTGATGAGGCGCAGATCAAGAAAAAAATCCGCGAGACCTATGAAAAATTTGGTTTGCACAACAGCGTCCTGAGTGAGGATTTGCCTGGCTTTGCAGAAAATGAGACTGAACAAACCAGTTCCAGTGAATTACTGGAGTCGATGGAGCACAGCAGCCCGAATGGGGAGGCCACTGAAGAACAAGAAAAACCCATTGAACAATCCGACAACACCCTGGTGCGCCTGATCAACACCATGATCATCGAAGCGCATACCCGGGGTGTTTCGGATATTCATGTGGAGTCGCAACCGCGGCGTGCCAAAGTGCGTATCCGATTCCGTAAAGACGGTATTTTGTCGCCCTACCTTGAGCTACCCCACACCTACCGCGCGGCCCTGGTGGCACGGCTCAAAATCATGGCCGACCTCGACATCTCCGAGCGTCGCAAGCCGCAAGACGGCAAAATAAATTTCAGCAAGTTTTCCAGCAAATACCGGCTCGAATTGCGCATCGCCACCATCCCCACCGCCAATGGACTGGAAGACGTGGTGATGCGCCTGCTGACATCGAACAAACCGATTGCCATGGACAAGTTGGGGCTGACCGAGAGCAACTTTGAGCAATTGCGCGAGGCCATCAGCCGACCTTATGGCATGGTGCTGTGCGTAGGGCCCACGGGCTCGGGCAAAACCACCACACTGCACTCGGTACTGGGTTATCTCAACACACCCGAACGCAAGATATGGACGGCAGAAGACCCGATTGAAATCACCCAACCCGATTTGCGCCAGGTGCAGATCAACCCCAAAATTGACTGGTCCTTTGCCAAAGCCCTGCGCTCCTTCCTGCGCGCTGATCCCGACATCATCATGGTGGGTGAAATTCGTGACGCCGAAACGGCCCAAATCGCCATTGAAGCTTCGCTCACCGGGCATTTGTTGCTGTCCACGTTGCATACCAACAGCGCGGCTGAAACGGTCACCCGGCTGGTTGACATGGGCATGGATCCATTCAATTTTGCCGACTCACTGCTGGCTGTATTGGCGCAACGTCTTGCGCGAAAATTATGCCCTTCCTGTCGCATCTCTGAGCGCGCCAGCGATGACTGTGTCAATGAACTGCTGCGTGACTACCTGGCTGCCTTCCCGGACGACATGCGCCCAACCCCGGAGGACGTACTGGCGCAATGGATGCGTGAGTTTGGTGCCCAGGGCTGGCTCAATCATTACAGTGCTCCGGGTTGCCCCAAATGCATGGGCACCGGCTTGGCGGGTCGCACCGGCTTGCATGAATTATTGACCGTGTCGGTCGGCATCCGGCGTTTGATCCAAACCGGCGCTCGCTCGGAACTGATCCAGATCGAGGCGTTCAAATCCGGGAAATTCCGTACGCTGCGCCAGGACGGCATCGTCAAGGTGTTGGCAGGATTCACCAGCATCGAAGAGGTTCGGGCCAACAGCAATGCCTGAACACCGCACCACGACAGCCCACCCCTACCAGTCGCTCACCCCTGATGTGGTCATGGATGCACTGGGCAGCGTGGGGCTGTTGGGTGACGGTCGGCAAATGCCCTTGAGTTCGTACGAAAACCGCGTCTATCAGTTGCACCTGGAAGACGGTGCGGTGGTAGTGGCCAAGTTTTACCGACCGGGGCGCTGGCGTGATGCACAGATTCTGGAAGAACACGCGTTCGCACAGGAACTCATCACCGCCGAGATTCCGGTGGTCGGGCCACTCACACTGAACGGCTGCACGCTCAACCACTTTGGCAGCTTTGCCTTTAGCGTGAGTCCATGGCGTGGCGGGCGTTTGCCGGAGCTCGACGACCCCGAGGTGCTGGAATGGATTGGCCGCTTT
>PHCO01000421.1 GCA_002842265.1 Betaproteobacteria bacterium HGW-Betaproteobacteria-18
CAGCGTCAAGACCGTGCGTCTGTGTCTCCAACTTGGCCGCGAACTTTCCCTGCCGTGGTTTGCCAAACTTGATCCCGCCACACTGCCGACGGGCAGCAGGCGAGCGTGGGTCTCGCAATCGGCCGGTGGCCTGCTGGTGCTCAAACCGTGAATCAGGTCTATCTCGATACCGCTCGCCTGCTGGTACAGGTTGCGCCATTGGTATTTGCGGACGATACCTTTGCGCTGAAGGGCGGTACCGCGATCAATCTGTTCGTGCGCGACATGCCGCGCCTGTCGGTCGATCTCGATCTGGTCTTCATCGACCACACGCTGCCGCGCGAGCAGGCCTTGGCGCAAATTAATGAAGCGCTCCGGCAAGCCAGCGAACGCCTGAAAAATCGAGGCTTCCAGACGCATTCACCAACCGGCGCCGCCCGCGAAACCAAGCTGTTGGTACGCCGGGGCGGCGTTGAGGTCAAGATCGAGGTCAACGTCGTGTTGCGCGGCACGGTGCAACACGTGCGACGCGTCGCGCTTACACCCAGTGCCCGCGACGTGCTGCTGGCCGACCTGGAGATTCCGGTGGTATCGCTGGAAGACATGTATGGCGGCAAGCTGGTCGCGGCCCTGGATCGCCAGCACCCGCGTGACCTGTTCGACGTGATGCAACTCTTCGCACACGAGGGCATCACGCCCGGAATCCGGCGCGCCTTCGTGGTCTATCTGGCCAGCCACGGCCGTCCGGTGCATGAGGTGCTGTTTCCTTCACTGCGCGACATCCGGAATGACTACACGCACAACTTCCAGGGCATGTCCGCCGGACCGGTGCCGCTCGATGCGCTGCTCACTGCGCGAGAACGCATGGTGAGCGAACTCCGGCAGGGACTGGATGACAACGAGCGGCGCTTCCTGTTGTCATTGGTCGCTGGCGAACCGGAATGGCAGTTGCTGGGCATTGCCCATCTCGAATATCTGCCGGCAATACGCTGGAAGCTGCATAATCTGGTGCAGTTGAAAAAGGCCAATGCGAAAAAGTTTGCCGAGCAGGCTGATGCGCTGGCCGCGCGGTTGGACGCCGTCGCGTTGCCGACTGCGGAAGTGGGGTGAGCATGGATGTCCTGAATTTCATGCTGAATTTCAATGAACAGGGAAGCATCACGTGACGGACAACGCCAGCGACGCGGTAGAAAGCTTCATTGCCAAGTGGGCTGACGTCAAGGCGTCCGAGCTGTCCACCTCGCAAAGCTTTCTCGCCGACCTGTGCCGCCTGCTGGATGTGGCAACGCCGC
>PHCO01000116.1 GCA_002842265.1 Betaproteobacteria bacterium HGW-Betaproteobacteria-18
TAGCGACGTGGCAATCCATGAATCCAAGCGGCATGGATTGCCACGCCACAGCCTGTCCTGAGCCGGTCGAAGGGCTCGCAATGACGATGCTTTTTTCACTTAAGAGCCGAACATCTGGCCGCGCGCCGCATCGGTGATGGCCAGCACGCAGGGGTGGCTGATGCGCCGCTCGATCGACACCGCGTAAAACTCTTCCACCAGCTCGGTGGTGTGGCCGATCACCTGCACGTCAAACTGGGCACAGGTTTCGGCTTCAAGCACACGCGGCGCCATGAACACGCCCTGGCCTTCGCGGCCAAAGGCTTTCATCAGCGCGGCGTCGTCAAATTCGCCCACCACCACCGGCACAATCTGGTATTTGGCAAACCAGCCTTCGAGTTGCTGGCGCACCGCCGTCGTGGCACCCGGCACCAGCATGGGCACGCCATCCAGACAGGCCGGGAACTTGCCCGCCAGGCGCGGCAACAGGCCGGGTGCGGCAAAAAAGCTCATCACGCTGCTGCCCAGCGCATGGCTGAAGGCCTTGACGCTGACGCGCCGGGGCATGGGTTCGTCGGCAATCACCAAGTCGAGCCGGTGCAGGGCCAGTTGTGCCAGCAGGTCGTCAAACTTACCCTCGCTGCACAGCAGCTTGACCGGCTCGGCAATCGAAAAAGCCGGCTCCAGCAGCCGGTAGGCGATGGACTTGGACAGCGAGTCGGCCACCCCCACCCTGAAATCGAGCCGCCGCTGTTCACCGTGCATTTGACGCAAGCTGCGCTCCAGCTCGCTGCCGAGGCTAAAAATCTGATCGGCATAACCCAGCGCCATGCGGCCATGCTCGGTGAGTTCGAGCCCGCGCCCGCTCTTGCGAAACAACTTGCGCCCCAGCCAGTCTTCGAGCAGCTTGATCTGGCCCGACAGCGTTTGCGGCGTGATGTGCAACTGCTCACCGGCGCGCATGATGCCGCCGGCGCGGGCCGTGACCCAAAAATAGTAAAAATGCTTGAAATTCATGCGTTTGGCCCCAGCTACTTTACCTATTGTTCATATTTTACGAAGTGAATTTGTTAATAATACGAATTTACACGAAGTGATTTGAACTTTACAGTTTGCGATGTGTCTGAACCATGGACACTGACAGGAGAAATAAATATGCGATTAAGTACCAAAGGCCGTTTTGCCGTTACCGCGATGATCGATGTGGCGCTGCGCGAAAAGCTCGGCCCCGTGCCGTTGTCTGACATTGCCGAGCGCCAGCAAATTTCGCTGTCGTACCTGGAGCAGATGTTCAGCAAACTGCGCCTGCAAGCTCTGGTGACCAGCACGCGCGGACCTGGTGGTGGTTACACCCTGGGGCACCGCGCCGACGCCATCACCGTGGCTGACATCATCAGCGCCGTAGAAGATGAGGCGCCAATCAAGGCCAGCCCGCAACCCGCTTCGCCCAACCCCGACATGGCGCAAGACCTGTGGGACACCATGAACGCCAAGGTGCTCGACTTCATGCAGTCGGTCACGCTGCGCAGCCTGGTGCTGGACCAATTGGCCAAGGGCGTCAAGATTGAACAAAAGCCCGCACCCAATCGCGGTGTGTTCAAGAAACCGGTGCACCAGCCGGTGCGCACCAATGCGCCCAACTCGGTGTTTGCGCTGGGCCAGTCATTGCTGGCGCGTGGATAAGTTGTGAAGCCCACCGATAAGCCGGATTCTGTGCGCCAAAGTTGCCTTCAGCGTGACTGCCATTAATCTGGGCCACGCATCACTGCGTGGCTCGGTGCTACCTACCCGCACACTCCGGGGGCCCCATCACCGTGTGCCTATTTGGTATTGCTGCGCGTAGAGATTGCCCGTTTCACCCGAACTGAATCGGCTCGTCTCTGTTGCTCTGATCCTCACCTTATACCCAGGGCTTGCGCCCAACGCTTTCAGTGGACAGCCGTTAGCTGCTCCGCTGCCCTATGCAGTCCGGACGTTCCTCCAGTGCGGTGTTTCCACCCGATGCTCTCGCATCGGCCTTGCGGCTTGCACCAGCGGCAGTCTGGCGGGCTTCACGCCTGCATTATCGCGGCTGAAGATGGCTTAGAGCCCGCGCTTCTAACCTTATACCCAAAACAATCGATCGAGTAGTTCAAAATGCTTGCTCTATCAATTCAAGGAGTCCCGCATGAGAGCCGACAACATCCTGCAAACTATTGGCAATACGCCCCACATCCGCATCAACCGCCTGTTTGGCGACACGCACCAGGTGTGGGTCAAGTCCGAGCGCGGCAACCCGGGCGGCTCCATCAAGGACCGCATTGCGCTGGCCATGGTGGAGGCCGCTGAACAATCCGGTGCGCTCCAGCCCGGCGCCACCATCATCGAGCCGACTTCGGGCAACACCGGCGTCGGTCTGGCGCTGGTGGCCGCGGTCAAAGGCTACAAACTCATTTTGGTGATGCCCGACAGCATGAGCATCGAGCGGCGCCGCCTGATGCTGGCCTACGGCGCCAGCTTCGATTTGACGCCGCGTGAAAAAGGCATGAAGGGCGCGATTGCCCGCGCCGAAGAACTGGTGGCGCAAACCCCCGGTGGCTGGATGCCGCAGCAGTTCGAGAACCCGGCCAACATCGACGCCCATGTGCGCACCACTGCGCAGGAAATTCTGGCCGACTTTCCTGATGGCATTGACGTGCTCATCACAGGCGTGGGCACCGGCGGCCACCTGACCGGTGTGGCGCAGGTTTTGAAAGCCAAGTGGCCCAATCTCAAGGTGTTTGCGGTCGAACCCGTGGCCTCGCCGGTGATCTCGGGCGGCACGCCCGGACCGCACCCGATTCAGGGCATTGGTGCCGGGTTCATCCCCAAAAACCTGCACACCGACTTGCTGGATGGCGTGATCCAGGTCGATGCCGAACCGGCGCGCGAATACGCCCGCCGCAGCGCCAGTGAAGAAGGCCTGCTGGTGGGCATTTCCAGCGGCGCCACGCTGGCCGCCATCGCCCAAAAACTGCCCGAACTGCCCGCCGGCGCTACCGTACTGGGCTTCAACTACGACACCGGAGAACGTTATTTGTCAGTGGAAGGCTTTTTGCCGACCTGATTGACATTGCACAGAGCCCATGACTTTGATCGACAGGAAGCTTTAAAAAAACACGATAATACGAATTCAATGTCCTGAATTTCGTGTTTTATGCCTGATATCGCCCGCCCCAACCAAGTAGCAAAGATTCAAGCGCTACTCAGCCAGTTTCCTGTGGTGGCCTTGATTGGCCCACGCCAGGCAGGCAAAACCACGCTGGCACGCTCGCTGGCCCCGGCGCACTTCTTTGATCTGGAAGACCCGCGTGATGCGGCCCGCCTGGCATCGCCCATGATGGCGCTCGAACCACTCACCGGCTTGATCGTGCTGGATGAGATCCAGACCCATGCCCATCTTTTTCCAGCGCTACGCGTGCTGGCTGATCGCCCCAACAGACCAGCACGGTTTTTAATACTCGGCAGTGCTGCGCCAGAGCTGGCTCAGCGGTCGGCGGAATCACTGGCCGGGCGGGTGGCGTATCACGAGTTAACAGGTTTTGACCTGGCCGAGGTCGGTGTTCAAAACCTGCGAAAACTGTGGGTGCAAGGCGCCTTTCCACGTGCCTATCTTGAAGACAGCGCAGCATCCAACCGCTGGCGTACCGAGTTCACCCGCAGCTACCTTGAACGCGATATACCGGCGCTGGGCTTGCGCCTGCCACCAGCCACACTGCGCCGCTTTTGGAGCATGTTGGCGCATTACCACGGACAAACCTGGAATGGGGCCGAACTGGCGCGCGCATTTGGCGTCTCCGAAAAAACGGTACGGCATTACCTCGACATCCTGGCGGCAACCTTTATGGTTCGCGTGCTGCAACCCTGGCATGAAAACCTGGGCAAGCGCGAAGTCAAGTCACCCAAGGTCTATCTGTCAGACAGCGGCATCCTGCACAGCCTGCTGGGCCTGGAGACCGAGACAGCCTTGCTGGGGCACCCAAAAGTAGGCGCCTCATGGGAAGGGTTTGCCATGCAACAAGTCATTAGTACGCTGGGGGCCACTGCCCAACAATGTTATTTCTGGAAACTTCACTCGGGTGCAGAGTTGGATTTGCTGATTCAGGGCAACGGTACGCGACGAGGCTTTGAATTCAAGCTCACCGACAGCCCCCGCGCCAGCGCCTCCATGCACACAGCGGTCAGGGGTCTCAAACTCGACTCTCTCCATGTCGTTCACGCCGGCGCACACTCGTACCCGATGGCAGAGCACATTCACGCGCTGGCCCTGGTTGATGTACTCACGCTGAAACCTGCTTGATCAACACACAACCATGGTGGTGGGAGTTTTGGGGCTCAACGGCGCAATCAATGGTAGCCGTGCTCTATGGGCCTGCCAATCTTCGGGTGGAGCGCCAGTACGGCCAGTGCCTCCACGATCAAGTCCACCGTGGCCACGGCAGACTCTGGTCAGTCTTCCAGCAAAAAATCCACCAAACGGTCAAGGTCGTCCGCTGCATCAACGGACAGCGCCCAGGTGGTCATGCCGTTTTGGTCGCCAGAGCGTCGATGGGCTGGAGGCCGGGCCGCACCGTTTTCACGCCACGTACCCGCGCCTTCAGATAGTCACCAAAGGCTGGCCCGTCGATCACCAAACCGGTTTGAACCGTGGTCTGGCGGGCGCGCAAGGCGGCAGCCACAAAACTCTGTTGCTGCTCGGCATTGGAAAGCGTCGATTCGATGGCGCGCACCATCAGGGCATGCGACTTCACCCCTTGACTGGCAGCCAGATTGTCGAGCCGCCGCTTGGTTTCATCGGCTAATTTGATGAAACGGTGGGCATCAATGGCTCCTTGAGAGGATGGAAAGTTATCCGGATTGTTACTATAGTAACACCGAGATTGGGTGGTGATTCCCGATCTCTTTCCAAGCCTCGCCTTTAAAATGCAGCGCTTCTGCTTGATAAACACAAGCCTGCCTGGCACTTACCATGATCCGACTTTCCGAACTCAAGCTCGCGCTTGACCACACGCCTGACGACCTCAACGCGCTGATCCTGCAAACCCTTCGCATTGCAGCTCCTGATCTGGCCGAATGGCACATTTTCAAACGCAGTTTTGATGCCCGCAAGGCGCAGGTGTGGGTGGTCCATATCGTCGATGTGGCGCTGGCCAGGCCAGAGCAGGAAACCGCTTTGCTGCAGCAACACGCTGGTAACCCGCACATCGTTCCCACGCCCGACATGACCTACCGGCTGGTGGCGCAGGCCCCGGCCAACCTGGCGCTGCGCCCGGTGGTGGTCGGCTTTGGCCCGTGTGGCATTTTTGCAGCGCTGATGCTGGCGCAGATGGGCTTCAAGCCGATCGTGCTGGAGCGCGGCAAAAAAGTGCGCGAGCGCACCCAGGACACCTGGGGCCTTTGGCGCAAGCATGTTCTCAACCCGGAAAGCAACGTGCAATTCGGCGAGGGCGGCGCCGGCACGTTCTCGGACGGCAAGCTGTGGAGCCAGATCAAGGACCCGCGCCATCTGGGGCGCAAAGTGATGGAAGAATTTGTCAAGGCCGGCGCGCCGCCCGGGATTCTGGTGGAATCGCACCCGCACATTGGCACCTTCAAGCTGGTCAAGGTGGTGGAAAACCTGCGTGCGCAGATCATTGCGCTGGGGGGCGAGATTCGCTTCGATCAGCGCGTCACCGACGTGCTGATCGAAGACGGCGCACAGGGCCGCCAGCTGCGCGGCCTCACCGTGCTGAATCAGTCCAGCGGACAGTCGTACGCGTTGCGCGCTGACCAGGTGGTGCTGGCGCTGGGCCACAGCTCGCGCGACACCTTTGCCATGCTGCACGAGCGCGGTGTCACGCTGGATGCCAAGCCGTTTTCGGTCGGCTTTCGCATCGAGCACCCGCAAAGCGTGATCGACCGCGCCCGCTGGGGCCGCCACGCGGGCCACCCCAGCCTGGGTGCGGCTGACTACAAGCTGGTGCACCACGCCAGCAATGGCCGCGCGGTCTATAGCTTTTGCATGTGCCCCGGCGGCATGGTGGTAGCGGCCACCAGCGAGCCCGGCCGCGTGGTGACCAACGGCATGAGCCAGTATTCGCGCAACGAGCGCAACGCCAATGCCGGCCTTGTGGTAGGCATCGAGCCCGCCGACTTCGATCAGGATGAATCGGCCTTTGCGCAGGCCTTTGGCACAGTCGCTGGCCAGCGTTACGCCGAAGAATCCGAACAACTCAAAGCCGCCAACACCGGCGCCACGCACCCGCTGGCGGGCATCAACCTGCAGCGCCAGCTCGAATCCAACGCTTATGTGCTGGGTGGAAGCAATTACGAGGCACCGGGCCAACTGGTCGGTGATTTCATTGAAGGCAAGGCATCGACCACCCTGGGTATGGTGCTGCCGTCCTACCAACCCGGCGTGAAACTGGGCGACCTGCACCCAGCCCTGCCGCATTACGCCATTAGCGCCCTGCGCGAGGCGCTGCCCGCTTTTGGCCGCAAGATCAAGGGCTTCGACATGCCTGATGCGGTGCTGACCGGCGTAGAAACGCGCACCTCGTCGCCGTTGCGCATGCCGCGCGGCGATGATTTTCAAAGTGTCAACACCAAAGGTTTGTACCCCGGCGGCGAGGGTGCGGGTTATGCGGGCGGGATTTTGTCGGCAGGCGTCGATGGCATCAAGGTCGCCGAAGCCGTGGCCAGGCAGGCGGTCAACCCGTTTTAAGCAGCCCGCTTGAAAAATGCCAGCAGCGAGCCCGCCAGCACAAACAGGCTGCCAAAGGTGCGGTTCATGGCGCGAATGTGTGACGGCTCTTTCAAGGCACCCAACACCCGGGACGCCAGCGCGGTGTAGCCCGCCATGACCACCATGTCGGTGAACGCCAGCGTGGCGCCGATGATGAGGTATTGCGCCAGCAGCGGCTGGCTCAGGTGGATGAATTGCGGCACCACGGCCAGCAGGAACACGGTGCCCTTGGGGTTGACCACGTTGATCGTCCAGGCTTTCAAGATAAGCGAGCGCTGGCTCACCGCTTCGCCGGTATCCGACAGCGCCACCATCGGCCGCGCTGGCGCACGCCACTGCGCAATGCCCAGCCACACCAGATAGGCCACGCCCAGCCACTTGACCACCGTGAACGCGGTCGCGGAGGTGGAAATCAGCGCGCCCAGGCCGACACCAACAATCAACAGTTGCGACCAGATGCCCAGCACCAGGCCAAAAACGGTGACGTAGCCATACCTGAAGCCGTGGTTGAGCCCGGCGCTCATCGACGCAATGGCACCCGGGCCAGGCGAAATGCTGATAGCCCAGGAGGCGGCAAAAAAAGTGAGCCAGGTGGTGAGTTCCATGTGCCGAAGTCTAGCCGATAGCGCACTCAGGCTGGAGCAAATCCGTCATCGCGAGCCCCCCGAATCCGGTCCGATACCGCACACGGACCTTGAACCTGGTTTTTTAGGCTCTGGTTTTGTGGGGCAGACTTTAGTCTGCCATGGCCGACTGAAGTCGGCCCCACAGCATTCCCAAACGCTGTGTTCATGGAAAGGAGCACAGCGACGTGGTGATCCATGCATTTTGAAGTCATGGATTGCCGCGCTTCGCTCGCAATGACGGCCAACCTGTCATTACCCTTGCGCGTTTTGCAGCGCGGCGATGCGCTCTTCGATGGGTGGGTGGGTGGCGAACAGCTTGCCGATGCTGCCGGTAATGCCGAAAGCGGCCACGCTCTTGGGCAACTCGCCAGGGGTCATGCCGCCCAGACGGGCCAAGGCGTTGATCATGGGTTGGCGCCGTCCCATCAATTGCGCGGCGCCAGCGTCGGCACGGAACTCGCGGTGGCGGCTGAACCAGGCGACCACCATGGCGGCGGCAAAACCGAGCACGATGTCGAGCACGATGGTGGTCACCATGTAGCCGATGCCGGGGCCGCTGGAGCGCTCATTGCCCTTGTTCAGAAAGCTGTCGATGCCATAGGCGATGACGCGGCTCAGGAACACCACAAAGGTGTTCATCACGCCTTGAATGAGCGTCATGGTGACCATGTCACCGTTGGCCACGTGGGCAATCTCATGGCCAATGACAGCCTCGATTTCCTCGTGTTTCATGCCTTGCAGCAAACCGGTGCTGACCGCCACCAGCGCCGAATTCTTGAAGGCACCGGTGGCAAAGGCGTTGGGCGCGCCTTCAAAAATGCCGACTTCGGGCATGCCGATACCGGCTTTGTCGGCGAGCTTGCGTACGGTCTCGACGATCCAGGCTTCATCGACATTGGCCGGCTGATTGATGATGCGCACGCCCGCAGTCCACTTGGCCATGGGCTTGCTGATCAAGAGCGAAATGATGGCGCCGCCAAAACCGATCACCAGCGCAAAGCCCAGCAGCGCGCCAAGGTCCAGGCCACTGGCGGTGAGGTAGCGGTTCACGCCCAGCAGACTGGCCACCGTGCCGAGCACAGCCACCACCAGCACGTTGGTCAGAACAAACAAAAGAATGCGTTTCATGATTTCCTTTTCACTGAATCAAACGGACAATCCCCGTTCATGGCAGTGAATGGTAGTGGCGAAGCCCCAAAAATCAAGGTCAGTCGCGCTTAATTCCCCACATCAAGTGCCTATTTGACGCTCACGGCGGACAAGCCCATGGCATCGAGCGCGGCGGCCAGCTGCGCCACGCTGCGGTCCGCGTTGTGCAGTTTTTCCAGGCCGAACAGGCCGACGCGGAAGGTCGAAAAATCAGCGGGCTCGTCACACTGCAGCGGCACCCCGGCGGCGGTTTGCAAACCCAGCGCCAGAAACTTCTTGCTGTTCTGGATGTCGGCATCCGCGGTGTAGCTCACCACCACGCCAGGGGCCTTGAAGCCGTCGGCGGCCACGCTCCTGATGCCGCGGCTCTCAAACAGGGCTCGCACCCTGGTGCCCAGCGCAGCCTGTTCGGCCTTGACCTTCCCGAACCCGTAGGCACGGGTTTCCTGCATGACTTCGCGCAGGCGCATGAGCGCGTCGGTCGGCATGGTGGCGTGGTAGGCGTGGCCACCCTTTTCATAAGCCTCCATGATCTGCAGCCACTTCTTCAGGTCGCAGGCAAAGCTGGTGCTGGTGGTGCCGTCGATGGCGGCGCGGGCCCGGCTACTGAGCATCACCATGGCGCAGCAGGGTGAGCCGCTCCAGCCTTTTTGCGGCGCGCTCACCAGCACATCGACGCCGGTGGCTTCCATATCGACCCACATGGCGCCCGAGGCAATGCAGTCGAGTACAAAAAGACCGCCTACTTCGTGCACCGCATCACTCACCGTTTTCAGGTAGCCATCGGGCAGGATCATGCCGGCGGCGGTTTCGACGTGCGGGGCAAACACCACATCGGGCTGGTTGGCGCGAATGGTCGCCACCACCTCGTCCAGCGGGCAGGGAATCCAGGGCGCCTGCTTGTCGTCGCCGACGCGGCGCGCCTTGAGCACGGTCGATGCCGACGGAATACTGCCCATGTCGAAAATCTGCGTCCAGCGGTAGCTGAACCAGCCATTGCGAATCACCAGCGTTTTTTTGCCGGTGGCAAACTGGCGCGCCACGGCTTCCATGCCAAAGGTGCCGCTGCCGGGCACCAGCACCGCCGAGGGGGCGTGATAGACCTCCTTGAGGATGCTGGAGATGTCTTTCATCACGCCCTGAAAGCGTTGGGACATGTGATTAAGCGCGCGGTCGGTATAGACCACCGAGAACTCAAGCAAGCCGTCAGGGTCGATATTGGGAAGAAGTCCGGGCATGAAAAACGCTCCTGTGAATGGGTTGTCAATAGTGTTTAGCTTAGCACGGAGGGTGAACCCTGAACACCCGAAGCAACCCCAGAGTAATCAAGTTGGTTTGTGCCAATGGCACCGGGACAATTCAGGCTTTGCACCGTATGAAGCAGCCAATCCAGAAAAAACTGTGTCGCAGGGGGGTTGTCGCCGCCCTCAGGTCGCACCAGGTAATAGGCGCGCTGACTGGGCAAGGCACGGTCGCAAGCTACCACCAGTTCGCCGCGCGCCAGTTCGTCGGAAATGAGCAGCCGCGGCACCAGGGCCAGGCCCATGCCATGGACGGCTGCCGCCGCGGTCATGGAGAACAGTTCAAAGCGTGCGCCCGACAGCGCCTGGGGCGCGGCCACCCCTTGCGCTTCAAACCACTGCCGCCAGGCATCGGGTCGGGTGCTTTGCTGCAGCAAGGGCCGCTGTGCAATCTCTTCGGGTGACAGACTGGTTTGTCCGCCCAGCAAGCTGGGGCTGCACACCGGCAGCACCACTTCATCGAGCAGTTTCACCGCCTGGGTGCCGGCCCACTGGCTGACCTGCTCGGGCGTACCGGCAAACAGCGCGCAATCAAACGGCGTGTCGGCAAACATGAAGGGGCGGGTG
>PHCO01000422.1 GCA_002842265.1 Betaproteobacteria bacterium HGW-Betaproteobacteria-18
TTCGAATTGCGGGTCATCCGCACTAACCAGATGATCAATCAGATCCGGCGCATGGAAAAGCCTGTCGTTGCCGCAGTCCATGGAGCCTGCGCCGGCCTCGGGCTGGGGTTCGCACTTGCCGCTGATATTTGCATCGCGCGCAGCGATGCCAAGTTTATCATGGCCTATCGGCATATCGGCCTTACCGGCGACGGCGGCGTAACTTATTTTCTGCCGCGCATCGTCGGCGAGCGAAAGGCGATGGAAATGGCTATGTTTGGTGACCATATCGATGCCTCCACGGCGCTGGGCTTGGGGCTCGTCAACTGGGTCGCGACCGAACAGGAGTTCGAGGACCGGGTTAGCGCCACGGTGCACAAGCTGGCCTCCGGCCCGACTCGGGCGCTTGGCCGGACCAAGCAGCTCATCCGCAACTCGCTTCAGCAGAGCTGGGACGAGCAGTCCCATCGTGAGGCCGAAAGCATCAGGTTTGCGGCGGCAACGCAAGATTTTGCCGAGGGTGTAGCGGCGTTTTCGGAAAAGCGGAAGGCACACTTCACTGGCGAGTAACCAGCTTCGCCCCGCCCAGGAGTTAACGCACGGGGCAGTTCGGTCCGCGGATCAAAGATGCAAAGGAAGGAATCTGCATGCGTGATGTCGTCATCTGTGAACCGTTGCGGACCGGCGTAGGCCGCTACGGCGGCCAGTATCGTTCGGTTGCGGCACATGAACTGGGCGCCAGCGTCGTGCGCACCCTTCTGGAACGGACACAGCTTCCGGTAGAGTGTGTCGATGACGCCATCTTTGCGCAATGCTATCCTTCGATGGACGCCCCCGCGCTTGGCCGGGTTGTCGCGCTTGATGCCGGGATTCCAGTCGAGGTGGGCGGCTACCAGATCGATCGGCGCTGCGGCTCGGGGCTTCAGGCGGTGATCAACGCGACCATGCAGGTCGCAACCGGCGCCTCGGATCTGGTTCTGGCCGGCGGCGCCGAATCCATGAGCAACGCCCCTTTCTATTCGACGACCCATCGCTGGGGCGTCGTCGGCGACGTCATGCAGTTCCATGATTCGTTAGCCCGCGGCCGTGTGACCGCGGGCGGCAGAAACTTCCCGGTTCCCGACGGCATGCTGGAAACGGCAGAAAACCTGCGCAGGGAATATGCAATTTCGCGCGAAGAGCAGGACGCATTCTCCTGTGAATCGCATCGCCGGGCGGTAGCCGCACAGAACGAAGGGCGCTTTGACGATGAAATCGTGCCGGTCACTGTCAAAGGGCGCA
>PHCO01000423.1 GCA_002842265.1 Betaproteobacteria bacterium HGW-Betaproteobacteria-18
TCCTGCTCTTTTTCCAGATAGGCGTGCATGGGAACATCATGATTATTGGCCAATTCCTTGTAATCAGCGGCTCGTTGAGTAATCAACGCCAAAGATCCCGAATAGCGGGCAATTGCACCTTCAGTACGCTGAAGTTTAGCCATGAAATCACGATACTGGCCGTCCAGATGCTCCTGTGTTTCTTGCATCTTTTGAGCAGCAATACCCGCGATGTGGGGAAGTCGAGGCGGCTTGCGGCTCTCAATTGCCGCAATCATAGCTTTGCTCCGGGCAATCTGAAGCCTTGCCTCGGTCTCGTTGCTCTTCGCCTTATCGTGTTCAGCATCTGCCGCACTGGCATCCAGTTCAATCAGCAGATCTCCCTTCTTGACGGCCTGCCCTTCCACGACATGCAGAGCCATGACACTGGCAACCTCAACCGAGGCAATTGTTTTTGTACGGTCGTGGGGTATGATTTCTCCGGTGGCGTTGACAACAATATCCATTTGTCCGAACACCGCCCAGCCAATCAGGAATAAAATCAGCGCGATAAGCACCTTGGCCGTTATCCGGAGCGTCGGTGAGACCGGTTTCTCCTGAATCTCCAGGGCTGCCGGCAGAAATTCCGCTTCCTGTTCCTTGAATAGATTCCCCCCAAGATTCTTGCGATCCTTCCAATAACGTGCAAAAGTATTCCTGTAATGGTGCAGCAGATGCCATTGGGCCGCCAGTTTATGTTTTGTGCTCATATGTTCACCACCTGAAGCGGAGCTTTATTGCCAAATTGTAAATTATACAGGTGCGAATAAATCCCTCCTTTTTCTGCAAGCAACTGGTCATGGGAGCCATCCTCGACAATCTGGCCCCGTTCCATCACCAGTATGCGATCCGCATCACGAACGGCGGAAAGACGGTGGGCAATGATCAGCACCGTCCGCCCCGAGCATATCTTGCGCATGTTCTCCTGTATAATCTGTTCCGATTCATAGTCCAAGGCGCTGGTTGCCTCGTCGAAGATCAGGATGCGCGGGTTGCTGATCAGTGTCCTGGCAATGGCGATTCGCTGGCGTTGACCGCCTGAAAGTCCGGTGCCATGCTCTCCTACCCTGGTGTCATACCCCTCCGGCAGCTCACAGATGAACTCATGGGCGCCGGCCAGTTTGGCCGCATGGATAATTGCCTCAATGGGAAGAACGGGATTGGACAGGGCAATGTTGTCCCGGATCGTACCGGTGAAAAGCAGATTTTCCTGAAGAACGACACCTAATTGATGGCG
>PHCO01000424.1 GCA_002842265.1 Betaproteobacteria bacterium HGW-Betaproteobacteria-18
GGCCCGATGATGTTTTAAGTTCCGTTCGGGCTGAGCCTGTCGAAGCCCTTCGACGAGCTCAGGGCGAACGGTTCATACTTCATCGGGCCGTAGCAATAGTGAAGCAATCCAGGACGACAGGACTGCATGGACTGCCTCTACATTTGGTGGCAGGTTTGGCAAGAGGTCATGCCGACACCATAGCGGGTGAGCTTGGGCAGGGTGGAGCGATGTGGCTCGTGGCAACTGGCGCAATAAAACGTTTTGCCCGGCCGCTTGGGGTCTTCTATATCTTTTTTTGTGTTGCCTAGTGGATGCCCGTTGCTGCTGATACCCTGGACCAAATGCGCGCTGTTCTCGATGTCGGGGTGGCAGTTCAGGCAGAGTGAGGCCGGTTTCATTTTAAGCAGGCCTGGGTAGTTGCTGCCGTGAGGGTCATGGCATTCCAGGCACATGCCGGTGTTGACCGGGGCATGCACCCTATTGCCCTCGAACAGGGCCTGTTCATGGCAACTGATGCACAGCGCTGGCACCTCAGCGCGCAGGCCTTTGGGAAAAGGCCCCTTGTTCAGGTGCGGCACTTTGCTGACATCCAGCTTGTCGTGGCAGAGTCTGCAGCCCATGTGAATGGCCGCGTGAACCGTCTTGTTGTTTGTCATCGAGCGGTGGCAGTACTGACAAGATTCCGCCGCTGCAAGCTCAGTGGCCGCCAGCAGTAGCGCGAACACGGTCGCCAAAGCGGCATTTCTGAGTTGCATTTAGAAGGCTTTAGCCCGCCACCGGACAGCCCGATGCGGACTGGCTGGCCGAACTCAGGCTGGCGTCCAGCGCCTGCGCCTGCTCGAAGGCCGCCTGGGCCTCAGCGCAATGGCCCTGGGCGGCCAGAATCTGCCCCAGCAGCATGTGCGCGCTCGCCAGCTTGGGGTCTTGCGCGAGGCACTGGCGCACACTTGCCAGCGCTTTATCGTAGCTCTTGCTTTTGAACAGCATGGCAGCCATGGCCTGGTAGCGGCGTGCCACTTGCGTCTGGCCGCCCTCGCTGGCGCGCTCGGGGTTCAGCGTGTGCTGCATCTGCGACTCGGAGATGTCACCCAACAGAAGGTGCAGGCGCGAGCGCAACACCGCACAAAAATCAATTGTCCGGTAGGGTTCAAACGCGGCCAGCTTGTGGTCTGGTGCGTATTTCAGCGATCGTGGACGCCTGTTTCAAACTGATCGTGGACGGTGTTTCAGCGTCATCGTGGACGCGCAGGGATGCGCGCAAGCGAGTTTGT
>PHCO01000425.1 GCA_002842265.1 Betaproteobacteria bacterium HGW-Betaproteobacteria-18
ACCGGCCGGCAGACGATCCAGCACGCTGACTTGCGGCAATGCCGAGCCGCCGGTGTGACGTACCAGCACGGTGTACAGCACGGTGTCGCCAACCTCGGCAATCTGCCGGTCGGCAACCTTGCTGATCGCAAGACCAGTCGGCAACGAAGGATCCAGCGGGATATGGTTGTTGACGATGGCCGCCTTGCCGCCACCGGCCACGATCTGCAAGGCATAGGCGGTGCCAGGCCCGACCGGCGCCAGCGGCGGGGTGGCCTGTGGCTGCTGGTCGAATCGCCCGCCGGCACTGCCACCCGGGTCGAGGGCACCAGGCTGCGGCGCGATCAACTGCGAGACAAAGCTGAAGCCGGCTGGTGGCGTCACCTCGATGCGGAAGGTGCAGCTTGCCGGCGCATCGGGCGCAAACAGGAAACGATACAGGCCGAGATCACCGACGGTCATTGAAATCGCATCGCCTTGGATGCGATAGCCGCCGATTGCAGCATTGAGGATGTCCTGCGCCGGGTCGTAACCGGGACAGGTGCCGATCGGTATCAGCGTCACCGTTGCACCTGCCACCGGTGTGCGCGCAATGGCGTCGTACACCACGCCACCGGGAATGATCGGCAGGCTCTGCTCAATCAACTCATCGCCGGGAGCCAGCACCACAGCAAGCGTGGTCGAGGCACCGCCCATGCTGCCGCCCTCGCTGCACGAACTTTCGAAGCCACCGGCAATGGCGCCATCGGGATCACAGTTGGCTGGCGAGCCGGGCACGGTTTCGCCATTCACCGGTACGCCCCAGACCACTGACGAATCCGGATCGCGAAAGCGTACTTGCAACACCTGGCCAGACGGCAGATCAACAATGCGGTAGCGGCCATCCGGGCCTGTGAGCGTGCTGGCGATGACCTGGCCAGTGGACAGGTCGAACACCTCGACGATCCAACCCTGCAAGCGCTGATCACCGCCATCGAGCAGCAGCGGATTGCTGCCGAGGTCGTACCAGACGCTGCCGGACAGCGCCGCCGATTGCTGCACGATCACCGGATCGCGACAGGCCTCGTGGATGATCGCCGGATCGCACACTGGCAACTGCGAGGGATCACCATTGAATGCATCGCGCTCGTTCGGCGTCGGTCGCCGCGCGTCGATTTCACCGCCACCTTCGACCAATACCGCATTGTTGGCCGGCGAAGCCGCCAGCGCCGCAGCGCCGACACTGACGCTCGCCTCGATCACATCGGGGCTGCTCTCGCCCGCTGCCAAC
>PHCO01000426.1 GCA_002842265.1 Betaproteobacteria bacterium HGW-Betaproteobacteria-18
CAGAAGGGGGGCCCACACGGCCCCCCTCACTTTTCTGGAGGAAACCATGCCGGTCAACGGATTCACTGTCGGCAGAGACGTCACTCTGACCATCATCACCTCGAGCGGGCCGCTCAACCTGAGCCTGATCACCAGCTTCAAGTCCAAGCAGGACACCTCGGAGCAGAAGGTCAAAGGCCTGGACGGCATCACCCGTCACGCCAGGTTCTACGACGGCTGGTCGGGCAGCTTCAGCCTCGACCGCATGAACTCGAACGTCGACGACTACTTCGCTCAGCTCGAAGACAACTACTTCATGGGCATCAACGAGTTGCCTTGCACCATCACCGAGACCATCCAGGAAGTGGACGGCTCCGTGAGCCAGTACCGCTACACCAACGTGCTGCTGAAGCTCGACGATGCTGGCGACTACTCCGGCGACAAGACCGTCAAGCAGTCGATCAGCTTCGTGGCCTCGCGCCGCCAGCAGACCGCCTAGAGGAACCATCATGACAAAAGTCACTGTTAATCCGACCCCCAGCGAGCAGATCGTGAAGGCCGCCAGCGCCGACGTGCTGGTCACCGACAAGCGCGGCCGTTCCTTCAAGCTCAAGAAGCCCGGCGTGCTGGCCCAGTTCCGCCTTGTGGAGGCCCTGGGCGACGTGGCCAAGAACGAAGTCTACATGGGCATGGTGCTGCCCCTGATCTTCATCGTGGCCATCGACGACGACCCCGTTGTGCAGCCCGCCAGCAAGCTCCAGGTGGAGGCCCTGATCCAGCGCCTGGACGAAGACGGCATTGAGGCCGTCATGAACGGCGTGCAGGAGCACTTCGGGCAGGCCGACCCCGCGGCCTCTAAAAAAAAATCCGAGGGATAGCCACTTCGGAGCCCATCCGCGAGGCCCTGCTCCTGGTGCAGCACGGCGTTCCCTTTGACCTGGCGTTCCAACTCGATGACGAAACCCGCGCGGGCTTCTGCATCGCCTTCTGCGAAATGGAGGGGGCGCGCTTCAACTGGAACAGCATGCAGTTCGAGGAGAGGGCCGAGTGATGATGGAATTCGACAGCATGGCGGACCTTGCCCACCACCTCATGCAAGAGACCGTGGGCGGCCTGATCCATGTGAAGAAGGGCCTCGAGGCCGCTGCCGTGTTGCTTGAGGAGACCGCAAAGGAAGAGATCGGCCACTACCAAGAGGCCATCGGCCCCTTTGACTCCTGGGCCCCCCTGGCCGAGAGCACTGAGGCTCGCAAGGCCGCCAAGGGCTAC
>PHCO01000427.1 GCA_002842265.1 Betaproteobacteria bacterium HGW-Betaproteobacteria-18
CCACCGGCTCGGTGGTGCTGACTGTCGGCGCGCTGCCGGATGTAGGCTCCAGCGTGATTGCGATCTGGGGCATACCGACACAAGAGCGCACCTGGACGACTGCCACGCTCAAGGCCGAGACCGTCATCGAACTGACCCCGCCGACGGATAAGAAGATCCAGCCCGGCTCCATCACCATCAGCTGGACGGATGGAACCGCCAAATCTGCTACCGATAGTGCTGGCACGCTGACTGGCGATGCCACCGGCACGGTCGATTATGGCAACAACCGTATCGTCTTTATCCCCAATGTGCTGCCACCGCCTGCCACGGTGCTCAATGTGGCCTACAACTACGGAACCCGTCACGAGGATACGTTCGCGGCACCTGCGCGCGACGGCAACGGCAAGCTCAATATCACCGCATCCGAGGGTGCGATTCAGCCCGGCAGCGTGCGCTTGAGCTGGAATGTGGAATATGACATGGCGCCGATCGGCATCACCGATGCCGAGATATTGCAAAAGATGGGGGCCGAGAATGCCGGCGGCGGCATATTGACCGCGCGCGATGATGGTCTCGGCAACATCAAGCTGGGCAGCACGACCATCGGCACAGTCAACTATGCCACAGGCGCCGTACAGTTCGATCCAGACAGTACGGCAAAGATCCGCAAGCCAGTCTATACCGTCACGCCAGACTGGGCATTCCTGGCCGGCGTATAAGGAGAAAACATGCCTACCATTTTCAACGGTTTCACCCACCAGAACACCCCGGCCACTTACCCCAACAGCGGCGGCGAGGTGAAACTATCCTATATCTCTGCCACTTCGCCTGATACGGATAATGAGGACCATGCCATCGCACCGGTGGTCGATCTCACGCCCGGCACCAGCGAGCATATCGTGCCTGGCTCCGTCCGTTTGCAATATAGCGCCAAAACCATCGTCGACCGCAACGGCGTGCTGGTGACCGACATCGACCCGGCCACCGGTAGCGGGATCAACATCGGCACCATCGACTACGTTTCCGGAGAAGCTGAATTGACGGCCTATGTCGCCGGCGCCAATAGCGTAAGCCGGCAGGCGCTAGTCACCACACTGGGCGATACGCTGGTGGATCGGGTGATCTTCCGTACAGCCTCTGCGCCATTGCGCTCCGGTTCGCTCATCATCCAGTTCAAGCCATCAGGCGTGGCACCGGTGCAGACGGTTACCAGCAACAGCAGCGGCATCATCTCTGACACTTACGTCACCGGTACCGTGG
>PHCO01000428.1 GCA_002842265.1 Betaproteobacteria bacterium HGW-Betaproteobacteria-18
TACGGACGGCAACGCCAGTTCCGCCCCGAATTCATCGCGCAGCAGGCAAACGAACCCGCTTACCGCCGCCCGCTGCCCGGGCGCCGTACCGAGATATTCCAGCAGATCCTCCTGGCACGGCAACTCCCGGCCATTCATGATCGCCGTCTTGAGCAACGCCAAGGCCGGGCTCAAGGCCAACCTGACGGATGACAGTCCGGTCACCCCTTCCCGCATCCGCTCCGTAAGACGGTCGTGATACCTGATCATGAATATGTGGGCACTGCCGGTTTCGGCGCTTTGGGCCATTATTTCCTTGATGCGCTTGCGCTCGGTCACCTCCATCCTGTCCGTGGCCGTGATCTTGACCAGTCCCTTTTCCTCAAGAAAACGTAGCGGCTGGAAATTTTTCCGTAACAAACCAGCCGAGAAATGCTTCAGAAGCGTGGTTGCATCCGGAATATTCTCGCCCGAGGACCACATTTCCAGGAAAAACTCGAAATACCGATTGATCTTGATCGCAGCCGGATGGGCTCCGGCATCCTCTCGTAGCCATTCGCCGAAAGCGCGAAATATCTCTGCGTTCTCTTTCCTGTCGAACACCACGGCTGCGATATCGATGCGTTTGGAAAGAAGCCGGTTCCAGTAGCAGTCGTCGCATTCCCCTCCCCTGCCCGCCGGCGACGGCTTGCCGCAAGTTCGGCATGCTACCGTCCCTTTTGTCAGACAGCGTTTACAGAGAAGCCGGCCGGCGCCGTCGTCGTACAGCAAACGGTTCCTGCGGCAAAGAGCACAGTTGCCATGATCAAGCCGCTGACAGGCTGGGCAGATCGGTTGATCGATGCCGAGACGAAGAACTTTGCTGAGCCACCGGGACTCCTTGCCGCAATGGGCGCATACTCCGCCCTTGCTAAAATAGGGTGAGCAGGCGTTGCACGCCGGGCCGTAGGGAGTGACCTTCCCGATGGCGTAAGTCGTTCGGAGACAGCGAACACAAGGCTCACGGCCCTCGCGGACTTTGCCGCCGGCCGACTTCATTCGCCGGCCATCTTTCGTCGCAGCAATGTCATTTGCCATTCCACCTGTCTCCGCGATTTGGGGGGAGGAGGACTGCGGCGTGCGCCTTTTACCCCTCTGTTTTTCCCAAACGGATCCTCGCCGATCGCCAATTTGTCGGCCAGCAGACGGAAAGCGGGCGAGGGCGGCATGCCCGCGCCGAGAAGATTCCGCCTACTCAACCCGACCGAACGCATCATATC
>PHCO01000429.1 GCA_002842265.1 Betaproteobacteria bacterium HGW-Betaproteobacteria-18
GGCGATAACCGAGCTTAGGGCCCAGGTGGAGGAGTCCCGGGAAAGGACCAAGAAGGCCAGGCGGCAGAGCCAGCGTCGGCGTGAGCATGAAAAGGGCGTCTCTCCCGCCCGTCCAGAAGGGATGAGGCCGGTTCAGGGGCCGCCGGCAGCCGCCTTGGACAATCTGCTGGAAGACGGTGTGGAAGCTTTCGACGATATCGTGTGAGGTTCGAGAATGTACGATTACAACCATTTGCATCCCGAGTTCTTCGCCGTGATGGGTATGTCCGACGAGGACCGCATCGCGGCCATGGATTATCCCAGGTGGATCGGATACACCAGGGCCGCCGAAATACTGAAGGTTCTGGAGGGGCTTCTCAAGAAACCCCAACGTCCGAGGATGCCGAACCTGCTTGTGGTGGGGGACTCAAATAACGGCAAAACCACTCTGATCAAGCGGTTCGGTGAATTGCACGGCGTATCCTACGTGACCGAAGACGGGGATCCGGTACGGCCGATCATCATCGCCGAGGCACCCACGAGCGCCGACGAGAAATCCCTTTACGTTTCGGTGCTTGAGCGTTTCTGGACCCCTTACCGGTCGACCGATTCGGTCGCCAAACTCCGTTATCAGCTCATTCATCTGATGCGAGCCTGCAGTGTGCGGATGTTGATCATCGACGAGCTGCACTCCCTGCTCACCGGTTCGGCCGTCAAGCAGCGGGAGGTGATGAACGCGCTCAAGCTGCTCTGCAACGAGCTTTCCATCCCAATCGTCGGGGTGGGCACCAGGGAGGCGGTGCGGGTACTGCACACCGACCCGCAGCATGCCAGCCGGTTCGATGTGGCCTCCATGCCTCCCTGGCGTCTCGATCCGGACTTCCAACGACTCCTGGCGAGCTTCGAGAAGGTTCTGCCACTGAAAAAACCTTCCAAGCTCCATGTTCCGGCGGTGGCCGGTCGGCTTCATGCGATTTCCGAAGGGAACATCGGCAACCTGCATCGTCTGCTCGTCGAATGCGCCAAGGACGCCATCCGAACCGGAGAAGAAATGATCACGCCGGAGATAATCGAGAGCAAGCAATGGATTCAACCTACTCGTGGCATCCGGGAACTGTTCGGGTAACGTCCCGTTGGGCCGTCCCGATCGATCTGCTGCCGGACGAGATATTTTCATCCTGGCTGGTCCGGGCGGCGTTGGCTAACGGTTGCGATCCCATGGTTCTGACTGGCGCCGTCTGGCCTCGCTGGCGTGT
>PHCO01000001.1 GCA_002842265.1 Betaproteobacteria bacterium HGW-Betaproteobacteria-18
TCATGGGGGCTTCACTGCCCAGTTTTAGCCACGATGCATGTGGCAGTTTTTGTGAAGGATGAAGTCATCGCTACCGAATTTCGTGATCGCCGTCACCGCGAAGAACGCAAACACCGATTGAATCGGGAAATCATGGTGCCAGAGGTTCGCCTCTCTGGTGTGGAAAACGAACCCCTGGGTGTTGTCAATATCAATGACGCACTGCGCATGGCGGGTGAGTTGGACGTGGACCTGGTTGAGATTGCCGCAACTGCCAATCCGCCCGTGTGTCGTTTGATGGATTACGGCAAGTTCAAGTACCAGGAACAAAAGAAAGCTGCCGAAGCCAAAGCCAAGCAGACCGTGATCGAAATCAAGGAGATCAAGTTCCGGCCCGGTACCGATGAAGGTGACTACAACATCAAGATGCGCAATATCCGGCGCTTTCTGGCTGAAGGCGACAAGTGCAAGATTACCTTGCGTTTTCGCGGTCGGGAAATCACCCACCAGGAACTTGGCATGGCCTTGTTGAACCGCATTCGTGATGAGTTGGGCGATTTGATTTTGGTCGAGCAGTTTCCCAAGCTCGAAGGCCGCCAGATGATCATGATGATCGCGCCCGGACGCAAGAAGACCGCAGTGGCCAAGGCGGCGGTGACAGAAGTCGCTGCCAGCGCGTAAAAAAATTGGGGCAAACACCCGCAAGGTGTTTGCCAGGAAATAGGTGACAAATTCAGGTTTGTTACTTAAAAGTGGTGGGTTTTGGCTCACCACTAAAAGTAGTGGGTTCACGCCCGCTAGTTAAAAGTGGCTCGGGGCCATCAAGGCTGCAAATTGATTGCAGACGCCTCACGAGCACAATTTAAAAAGGAGCATGCAAATGCCCAAAATGAAGACCAAGAGCGCGGCGAAGAAACGCTTCCGCGTCCGTCCAGGTGGTACCGTTAAACGCGGTCAAGCCTTCAAACGTCACATCCTGACCAAGAAGACCACTAAAAATAAACGCCAATTGCGTGGTGCAACTGCTGTTCATGAGACCGATATGGGTCGCATGGCACAGATGCTTCCAGGCCGTGGTATTTAATTAACGACGAACAAGGAGTACTCACATGCCTCGCGTCAAACGTGGTGTAACGGCTCGCGCCCGCCACAAAAAAGTTCTAGCCCTTGCAAAAGGTTTTCGTGGTCGTCGTGGTAATGTTTTCCGCATCGCTAAAGAAGCGGTGATGAAGGCTGGGCAATATGCCTACCGCGACCGCCGTACCAAAAAACGTGTCTTCCGTCAGTTGTGGATTGCCCGTATCAATGCCGCTGCCCGTCAGTGTGGCATGACTTACAGCCAATTTGCCAACGGTCTGAAGAAAGCCAATATCGAGATCGACCGCAAGGTTTTGAGCGATATTGCGATCCATGACATGGCCGCATTTGCTGGTATTGTGGAACAAGTCAAGGCCAAACTGGCTGCTTGAGTTGCTATGGTTGCTATTTGATTTATAGCTCCTTGCAAAAAACAGATAAGGGCTAGAGCTTGAAAAGGCACTAGCCCTTTTTCCTTGGATCAGAGCTTTTAGAGTTTTTATGAACGACTTGACCACCGTTGTTGACAGTGCCCGTGCCGCTTTCGAGCTGGCCCATACGCCTGCTGAGCTTGAAAACAGCAAAGCCCTGTTTTTGGGTAAATCAGGGCGCATCACCGAGATGATGAAGGGTTTGGCGTCCTTGCCAATCGATGAAAAAAAGTTGCAAGGTGCAGCCATCAACCAAGCCAAACAAGGCATCGAAGCCGCACTGAACGCCCGTCGCCAGGTGCTGGCGGATTGCGAGTTGCAAGCACAACTTCAAGCCGAAGCACTGGATGTGACATTGCCAGGTCGTCAACGGGGCACAGGCGGTTTGCACCCGGTGTCTCTCACGCTGGAGCGCATTGAAGCCATTTTTGGCTCGATGGGGTTCGAGGTGGCGCAGGGTCCCGAGATCGAGTCAGACTGGTTCAACTTCACTGCGCTCAACACGCCAGAAGATCATCCGGCGCGCTCGATGCACGACACTTTTTATGTTGAAGGCGGCAGCGAACACGCCCCCAACTTGTTGCGCACCCATACCAGTCCGATGCAGATCCGGCACGCTGTGCAGCACGTCAAGAAATATCGCGCAGCGCTGGAGAGTGCCGCACCAGCGGGCACGCTATTCAGCGGTGCCATGCCAGAAATTCGCGTGATTGCCCCCGGTCGCACTTACCGAGTGGACAGTGATGCCACCCATTCACCCATGTTCCACCAGTGCGAAGGCCTGTGGGTGGGTGAGGCCATCAGCTTCAAGGATTTGAAGTACGTATTCACCGATTTTTGCCGCACCTTTTTTGAAAACGCTGATCTGGTACTGCGTTTTCGCCCCAGCTTTTTCCCGTTTACCGAACCCAGCGCCGAGATCGACATTCAGTTCCCCAGCGGTCCCTTGGCCGGGCGTTGGCTCGAAGTTGCAGGGTCTGGCCAGGTTCACCCCAATGTGATCCGCAACATGGGGCTCGACCCTGAGCGTTATATCGGTTTTGCCTTTGGCATGGGGCCTGACCGGCTGACCATGTTGCGTTACGGCGTGAACGATTTGCGCCTGTTTTTTGACGGTGACATCCGTTTCTTGTCGCAGTTTCGCTAGACCGTCAAAGTTGCCCAACGCCGCAGTTTTGTCCCCTTGTTCGTACTGATTGATTGACCATGCAATTTCCTGAATCCTGGTTGCGCGAGTTTTGCAACCCCCCTTTGAGCACCACAGAGCTTGCCGAAACCCTGACCATGGCTGGTTTGGAGGTTGAAGAGCTCAAGCCTGTGGCTCCACCGTTCAGTCACATCGTGGTCGGTGAAATCAAGGAGGCACTGCAACACCCCAACGCGGATCGTTTGCGCGTGTGTCAGGTCGATGTGGGTCAAGCTGAGTTGTTGACCATTGTTTGTGGCGCACCCAATGCCCGCGTGGGCATCAAGGTGCCTTGCGCTATGGTGGGGGCAGAGTTGCCGCCAGGTGATGACGGCAAGCCGTTCCTGATCAAGGTGGGCAAACTGCGTGGTGTGGAAAGTTTTGGCATGTTGTGCTCGGCCAACGAGCTCAAGCTCTCGCAAGACCATGGTGGCCTGCTGGAATTGGCCGCCAGCGCCACCGTGGGGCAGAGCATTCGCCAACACCTGAATCTGGATGACACGCTTTTTACCCTCAAGCTCACGCCCAACCTGGCGCATTGTCTGAGCGTCTATGGCGTGGCGCGTGAAGTGTCTGCCTTGACCGGCGCGCCGCTGAAGTCGCCCGCTGACCCGACAACGCCTTGCGGCGTGCAAGAAGTCTTGCCCGTCAAAGTCAGTGCGCCCGATTTGTGCGGGCGTTTCAGTGGCCGTGTGATTCGCGGGGTCAATCCCAAAGCGCCCACACCTGGCTGGATGGTCGACAAGTTGGCGCGTTGCGGTCAACGCAGCGTGACGGCCTTGGTGGACATTTCCAACTACGTGATGTTCGAGTTCGGGCGTCCGTCGCACATTTTTGACCTCGACAAAATTCACGGTGGCCTGGATGTGCGCTGGGGCCATCCGGGTGAACGGCTCAAGCTGCTTAACGGCAACACCGTCACCGTGGATGCCCAAGTGGGCGTGATTGCAGATGCGATGCAAGTTGAATCTTTGGCAGGCATCATGGGCGGTGATGCCACCGCCGTGTCCGATGACACCCGCAATGTGTATGTGGAAGCCGCGTTCTGGTGGCCCAAAGCCATTGCCGGTCGCTCACGCCGCTTCAACTTTTCTACCGATGCCGGGCACCGCTTTGAGCGTGGTGTTGACCCTGAATTGACGGTGGAACACATTGAGCGCATCACACAATTGATCATTGACATCTGCGGCACCACTGACACCGTGTGTGGCCCGATTGACGACCAGCGGGTTGCCATGCCAACACCTTGCAAAGTTTCCTTGCGTGTGGCGCGTGCGGCCAAGGTTCTGGGCATGCCGCTGACCCAGGCGCAGTGCGCCAAAGCGCTAACCGGTCTGGGTTTGCCTGTGACCGAGGGCGACGGCGTGATTGAGGTGACGGCCCCGTCCTACCGGTTTGATTTGCAGATTGAGGAAGACCTGATCGAAGAAGTCGCCCGCATGATCGGCTTTCATAACTTGCCTCAAACGCCACCGCAAGCGCCAATCACCGCCAAGATTCGTGCTGAGAATCAACGTAGCGGGTTCACGGTGCGCCGTTTGCTGGCAGCCTTGGGCTACCAGGAAACCATTAACTTCAGTTTTGTTGAAGAGCGTTGGGAGCATGAGTTGGCGGGCAATCCCAACCCGGTCAAGCTGCTCAACCCGATTGCAAGCCAAATGAGTGTCATGCGCTCGTCGTTGCTGGGCTCATTGCTACAAGTCTTGAAGTTCAACCAGGACCGCAAGGCGCCGCGGGTGCGTATTTTTGAGTTGGGCCGTGTATTCTTGCGTGACGCGTCCGTGGTCAGTTCTGACACCACTGTGCAAGGATTCGATCAACCCATGCGCGTAGCCGGTGTGGCCATGGGCCCGGTGGATGCGCCTGAATGGGGTTGCAAAGAGCGCGCGGTCGATTTTTATGATGTCAAAGGTGACCTGGAAGCCTTGTTCGCGCCTACCCGTCTGACATTTGAACCTGCCGCGCATCCGGCCATGCACCCCGGGCGTTGCGCCCGCGTGCTGTGTGGCGGTGAAGCCGTGGGCTTTGTGGGTGAGTTGCACCCCAAATGGCGCCAGTCGTATGACCTGGTGCAAGCACCGGTGATGTTTGAAGTTGATCTGGATGCCGTGCTGGGCCGCCAGGTGCCGCGCTTTGAGTCAGTGCCCAGGTTCCAGGCAGTTGAGCGTGACATCGCGGTGTTGGTGCATGAGTCTGTCACCCATGATGACTTGATGCAGGCTATTTGGGCTGCACCGTGCTGCGGCATTTTGCGTGATGCCGTGCTGTTTGACATTTACCGGCCCAAAACGCTGGCAGCTGCGGCGGAACAAAGCCGGCCGTCCGAGAAAAGCATGGCCATCCGTTTGACGCTCAACGCGCAAGATGCTACGCTGTCCGAACAACAAATTGAAGTTGCAGTGGCTGCCGTGCTTGCCACGCTAAGCGAAAAATCAGGTGCACGTCAGCGTGTTTGAACCTGTTATCACCCCTCAGTCACAGAGTGAGTCATCGATGGACATTACGGTTGAATCATTGGAAACCCCGGCCTTGACCAAGGCGCAACTCTCTGAATTGCTGTTTGAGCAGATCGGTTTGAACAAGCGCGAGTCCAAAGACATGGTCGATGCTTTTTTTGACCTGGTTTCACGCAGTCTGGTCGATGGGGATGATGTCAAAATTACCGGTTTTGGCAACTTTCAGATACGCACCAAGTCACCGCGCCCCGGACGCAATCCCAGGACAGGTGAAGCCATTCCCATCGCCGCGCGCCGGGTGGTCACTTTTCACGCCAGCCAGAAGCTCAAGGAACAAATTCAGAACGGGTCTGTGTCGGGTTCCCTTGAAGTTTGACGACCTGTCAGCAACATGAGGGTAAGCTGGCTTTACAGTGGGGTTGTACTTAGAGTACGCTTGCACATTTTCAGCTTATATTGTTGATTCAAATGGAGAATTCGCTCCCCCAAATTCCAGCCAAACGCTACTTCACCATTGGTGAAGTCGGTGAACTGTGTGGCGTCAAGCCACATGTGTTGCGCTATTGGGAGCAGGAATTTACGCAACTCAAGCCCATGAAGCGGCGTGGCAATCGCCGTTATTACCAGCACCACGAAGTGTTGATGATCCGGCGCATTCGTGATTTGCTTTACGACCAGGGCTTTACCATCAGTGGTGCACGCAACAAAATGCATGAATTGTTGCAGGCAGAGCCCAACACACTTCACCATGACGCGGTCTTGTTGGATCCGTTAGCCGACATACCTGAAAGTGATGTTTTGCAGAACCCCTGCCATGATGCTGTGTCGTTGGGAGCTGACCCTGCGGTGCTTGATTCCTGGCTGCAGGTACGGCAAGAGCTCCGCGAAATCCGGGGTCTTCTGGCGCAGGATTTCTAACGCACCGACCCCGAAACCAACGCTGTCCATGGTTATAATTCAACGCTTCGGTGTGTGGCGCAGCCTGGTAGCGCACTTGCATGGGGTGCAAGGGGTCGAAGGTTCGAATCCTTTCACACCGACCACAATTTAAAAGGTTGAAAAGCAGTTTGCTTTTCAACCTTTTTTACTTTCCGGGATGTCCCTTGCTGTCACGTTCAATTTGCTATTGCAGGTGCTTGTTTGAGTGATCCTGATCTGGCCGCGGTGGCCATGGCGGCATTTGACCGGGTGGTGGCTGCCACCCCCGGGTTTCGAGCACGTGCCGGGCAGCGCGACATGGCGCTGCGCATTGCCACCGCCTTGCACGATGTGACCTTGGGCGACCAGCCCGACCCGCAGAGCGCGGTTACCGTGATTCAGGCGGGTACCGGTGTCGGCAAGTCGGCAGCCTATTTGTCCACCACCGTGGCACTGGCGCTGGCGCGCAAAACGCGGGTGGTGGTGTCAACCGCCACCGTGGCGCTGCAAGAGCAGCTGATGACCAAAGACCTGCCGGCGCTGGTGGCCGTGATCGACACGCCTTTTGTCTATGCCTTGGCCAAAGGCCGTGGGCGCTATGTCTGCAAGCTCAAGCTGGAGCGCCTGGCCGGTCACGCCGGGGAAGAGGGCGCAGAACTGTTTGAAGGTGATGACGATGAAAGTGCCACACCACAAGCCAGCGTGATCCAGCCCGCCAGAGGCAAGGCCTGGCAAGACCCGCTGGAGCGACGCGTGGCTTTGTACGACTCGCTCGCTTCTGCCCTGGCCGCAGGCCAGTGGGACGGTGACCGCGACAGTCTGGCCGAGCAGCCGGAGGCGCGTGACTGGGCCACGGTGGCCGCCGAGCGCCACACTTGCACCGCCCGCCACTGCCCGCGTTTCTCTAGCTGCAGCTACTACCAGGCCCGCATGCAGCTGGCGCAGGCGCAAGTGATTGTGGCCAACCACGACCTGGTGCTGGCCTCGCTGGGCATGAAGGCGCTGCCCGAGCTGGACAACTGCCTGGTGGTGTTTGACGAAGGGCACCACCTGCCGGCGGTGGCGCTGGACCAGTTTTCCAGCGCCATGGACCTGAGCGGCCTGCGCTGGCTCGACAAGTTGCCAAAAATTTTGATCGACGTGGCCGACAACATGGGCTTGGTGCTGGCACAGGACATCACCACGCTGGCGCAGCAGCTCAAGACGGCGCTGCTGGAGGCCAGCCGTCTGGCGATGGAACTGGTGCGCGGCGTGTCAGCCGGCTATGACACGGTTTACCGCTTCAAGGACGGCATCGTGCCCGAGGTCATGCTGGAACCCTTCAAGCTCATCCATGGCCATGCCGTGGCCTTGTCCGATGCGCTGGAAGCCTTGGGCGCCGAGCTTAAATCACGTGCCAAGGAAGACCCGTCTCAAGCCGCGCACTGCTCGGTGCAATACGCCAGGCTCGGCCAGATGGCGCCCAAGCTCAACAGCGTGGTGGCCACCAGCGCGCAGTGGCTGTGCGCCGACGAGCCGCCGCTGGCCAAATGGCTCAAGTCAGACACCGGCTCCGGCCTGGTAGCCATCAGCGCGCACGCCTGCCCGATCGTTCCCGGCGACCTGTTGCGCCGACACCTGTGGCAGCAGGTGCGCGGCGCCGTGGTCACGTCCGCGTCGCTCACCACCTGCGGCAGTTTTGACTTTTTTCTGGGCGAAACCGGTCTCGCCGGTTTGCCGCAGGTGAGCACGCTGGCGGTCGAGAGCCCGTTTGACTACCGCACGCAAGGCCAGTTGATCGTGGCTGACACCACCGCTGATCCGCGCCAGGTGGACCTCTACACCACCCAGATGGTGGCGGCCTTGCTGGCCGATTTGCGCGAGGTGCCGCATGGGGCGCTGGTGCTGTTTACCTCGCGCGTGCAAATGCAGGCGGCCGTGAGCGCGCTGGATGCACCCTTGCTGGAATTGGTGCTGGTGCAGGGACAAATGGCGCGCAGCCGCTTGCTGGGCATCCATCAGGCGCGGGTGGAGTCAGGATTTGCCTCGGTGATTTTTGGCCTGCAGTCGTTTGGCGAAGGGCTTGATTTGCCGGGCCTGTTGTGTGAAACGGTGTTCATCGCCAAGCTGCCATTCGGCTCGCCCTCAGACCCAGTGGACGAAGCGCGTGCCGAATGGCTCAAACGCGCTGGGCGAGATCCGTTTTCTGAGCTGGTGGTGCCGGCCACCGGCATCAAGCTGTTGCAGTGGACCGGGCGCGCCATTCGCTCCGAGACCGACCAGGCGCGGGTGGTTTGTTATGACAAGCGGCTGCTGAGCATGGCTTATGGCCGGCGCATGTTGCAAGGCCTGCCGCCTTATGCGGTTTCAAGGCGGCTGCCCGGGGCTGCGCTGGCGCTTTGATGCGATGATGACGGCCTGTGTGTTGCGTTCAAGGAATTGAAGGGTGAATCATTTTTTTAAAGTGTTGGCAAGCTGGGTGTTTCGTCTGAGTTTGCTGGCGGCCGCGCTGATTTTTCTGGCCGGGTTGCTGTTTGCCGCTGCGGTGCTGCTGGTGCTCTGGCTGCTGCGGGCCTTGTGGGCCAAACTGACCGGTCAACCGGTGCAGCCGTGGGTGTTCAAGATGCACCGGTCCGACCTTTGGCAAAGGGCTTACCGAGGCTCTGTGCCGGGCGCTCGCGGTCAATCGTCGGTTGATGTGATTGATGCCGAGGTCACAGAGATCACCAATGTGACCGACGTCACCAAAAAACACCCCTGACAGCGGCCGCCAAGCGCTTGGACTCAGTGCAGTTCAGGCGCAGTCAGCAGTGCGCTTGACACGGTGCTGGCTGCATCCGTGGGCGTGACCCGGCGCGCGCCATCAAAGCGATGGCTCCAGTATGAGCCCCCCATGCTTTCCACCCGCACCTGAGCGCCGGGTTTGGGTGAATGGATGAATTTGCCGTCACCGATGTAGATGCCCACATGGCTGAAGGCGCGGCGCAAGGTGTTAAAGAACACCAAGTCGCCGGGCTGAAGCTCGGAGCGGTCAATTTGCTGGGTGGCCGCAGCCTGCTGCTCGGCCTTGCGCGGCAGGATCAGGCCGACGGTTTGTTCGTACATGGCTTTGACAAAACCGCTGCAGTCAAAACCGGTTTCTGCGGTATTTCCGCCACGCTGGTAAGGCACACCCAAAAAGCCCAGTGCATTGACCACCAGGTCAGAGGCCTTATGGGTCACGTTTTGGCGCACCTGGTCAATTTGGGACAACAAGCCTTTATCATTCAGAAAACGGCTCATGTCATCGGGTGCCCCGGCCGGCGTGGCGTGCACGTTGGTGGCAAGCAGCAGGGATGACAAAAGGGCTGGGATTCGCATCGGCGTAGTTTACACACTTTTATCAACCTGAAACTGTTTCGAGAAATCTCATTCAACCCATTGATTCATCAACCAATTTAAGGATTTTTATGTTCAAGGCATTGTTGTTGGAAAACGCGGATGGCTTCAAAGCCAGTGTGACGCAGGTGGACGAAGCGCGCTTGCCGCAGGGCGACGTGATGGTGGAGGTGGCGTATTCCACGCTCAATTTCAAGGATGGTCTGGCCATTACCAACAAGAGCCCGGTGGTGCGCCAGTGGCCCATGGTGGCGGGCATTGACGGTGCGGGTAGCGTGCTTGAGTCCAGTCATCCCAATTGGCGAGCCGGGGATGCATTTGTGCACAACGGCTGGGGTGTGGGTGAAACGCACTGGGGTTGTCTGGCAGAAAAAGCCCGACTCAAGGGCGACTGGCTGGTCAAATTGCCCAGCGCCTTCACGCCGCGCCAGGCCATGGCGATTGGCACGGCCGGCTACACCGCCATGCTGTGCGTGCTGGCGCTGGAAGACCATGGCGTCAAGCCCGATGCGGGCGAGGTGCTGGTGACCGGTGCCACCGGTGGCGTCGGCAGCGTGGCCATCGCTTTGCTGGCCAGGCTGGGCTACACCGTGGTCGCCGCCACCGGCAAAGCCAGCGAAGCCGCTTATCTGAAGGCCTTGGGCGCCAGCAGCATCCTGGATCGGGCCACGCTGTCGGCACCTGGCAAGCCGTTTCAAAAAGAGCGCTGGGCGGGCGTGGTCGATGCGGTGGGCTCGCACACACTGGCCAATGCGCTGGCGCAAACGCGCTACGGTGGTGTGGTGGCCGCCTGCGGCCTGGCGCAAGGCATGGACTTGCCGACCACCGTGATGCCATTCATCTTGCGCAGCGTCACTTTGGCGGGGGTCGATTCGGTGATGGCGCCGCTGGCCAAACGCCAGCGCGCCTGGGACCGGCTGGCGCGCGACCTGGACCCTGCGTTACTTGAAACCATGGTGCAAGAGGTGCCGCTGGAAGCCGCCATTGCCAGCGCGCAAGACCTGATGGACGGCAAGGTGCGGGGCAGGGTGGTGGTGAAGGTGGCGGTTTAAGCCTGGAATTTTGTGGGGCAGACTTCAGTCTGCCATGGTCGAATAAATTCGACCCTACATTGTTTTTTTTGCCGCCTGATGAATGGCCGCGCGCACTCTGGGGTAGGTGCCGCAGCGGCACAGGTTGCCGCTCATGGCGTTGTCGATGTCCGCGTCGGTGGGCTGGGGTTTGCTTTTGAGTAAAGCTGCTGCGCTCATGAGCTGGCCGCTCTGGCAGTAGCCGCATTGCACCACGTCCAGATCGATCCAGGCCTGGCGCAACGCGTCGGCCTCTGGTCCCTGCAAGCCTTCGATGGTGGTGACAGCGCGATCTCCCACAGCTGCCAGCGGCATGACGCAGGCGCGCACCGGCTCGCCATCCAGATGCACGGTGCAGGCACCGCACAGCGCCATGCCACAGCCAAATTTGGTGCCGTTGTGATGCAGCTCACCGCGCAACACCCACAGCAGCGGGGTATCGGGTTCGGCGTTCACGTCGATGGTTTTGCCGTTGAGTTTGAGAGGGATGGTCATGGTGTTGATCTTGAATAGCGGGCCCTGGCGCAGGCTCAGGCCAATCTGAGGGGCAGGGCGCGCAGGCGCTGGCCCGTCAGGGCAAACAAGGCGTTGGCCACCGCTGAGGCGATGGGTGGCGTGCCGGGTTCGCCCACGCCTTCGGGCGGCTCGGTGCTGGCCATGATGTGGCTCTCGATGACCGGGCATTCGTCCAGGCGCAGCACCGGGTAGTCGTGAAAATTGCTTTGCTGAACCTGGCCGTTTTCAATGGTGATTTCACCGGAGAGTGCTGCCGACAGGCCAAACACAATGCCGCTTTCAAGTTGCTGGCGGATCAGGTTGGGGTTGACAGCAAAGCCGCAGTCAATCACACACCAGACCTTGTGCACGCGGATTTTTTTGTCGGCATCCACCGACACTTCGGCCACTTGGGCCACCACCGAGCCAAACGACTGGTGCAGCGCGACACCACGGGCACGCAGCAATGCGCCCGTGGCAGGACTGGCAGGCTGGCCCCAGTCCGACATGGCCGCCACCTGCTGCAATACTTTGTGATGGCGCGGGTGGTTTTTAAGCAGCGCAGCGCGAAACGCCACCGGGTCCTGGCCGGCCGCAGCGGCCACCTCGTCCATAAAACACTCTTTGAAAAACGCCTGGTGCGAATGCCCCACCGAACGCCAAAAGCCCACTGGCACGCCTGCCTCGACCACCTCATGGGCGATGCGGGCGTTGGGCCACTCGTAGGGCTGGTCAAACGCGCCCTCTGCGGTGGTTTTGTCGGGTCCGGCGGCAGGCAAGTCAAATATGCGTTTCAGCACCTGCAGCACGATGGCCTGGCTGGCCGAAGTGTTTTTCCAGCTGGTGAGTGCGCCCTGGGCATCCAGGCCCGCAGTAAAGCGCGAGACACACGCCGGGCGGTAAAAATCATGCGTGATGTCTTGCTCACGGCTCCAAATGGTTTGCACTGGCGCACCGCCTGCGTCCCTGGCAATGCCCAGTGCTTTGGCCGCCGCGGCGCGCGCCAGGCCGGGCACCTGGGTTGATGCCCGGACGGTGGCAGAGCCGTCTTTGAACTGCACCCGTGCAGTTCATCGGCTCCATCGGTGCATGGGCCAGGTAGGGCACGTGGTAGTCGGCGCTGATGGTTTGGGCGGCAGAGGCCAGGGCCGCTTTGACATCACCGTGGCTGTAGTAGGCCCAGCCGTCTTGCTGGTCCAGCGTTTGCGCCAGTTTGGTGATCACATCGGCACTGTTCAATATGGCGTTGGCGCCATGCTCCCATTCAATGGCGACCTGTGCCAGTGCCTGGCTGGCGTGAAAAGGGGTGTCGGCCACCACGGCCACACCACCGGTGCTGCCGTTGTAGGCATCGACCTTGAGCACCTGGCGCACGCCGGGCAGTTTGGCCGCCTTGTCTGCCTGAAAACTGGTGACACTGCCACCCAGTGTGGGGCACATGGTGACGCTGGCGTACAGCATTCCAGCAGGCAGCACATCCATGCCAAACACGGCAGAGCCATCGAGTTTGGGGGCGGCTTCCAGGCGGCGCTTTGGGCTGCCAATCAGGGTGAACTGCGCCGGGTTTTTGAGCTTGGGTGGGTCTGGCAGGGGCAGTTGGCTGGCGGCAAGGGCGAGTTCGCCAAAGCTGGCTGACTGACCGGAAGGGTGTGTCACGCGGCCAGCTTGTGTGCTGCATTCGGCGGCGGGCAACTGCCATTGCCGGGCGGCGGCCTCGATCAGCATGGCGCGCGCCGAGGCACCGGCCTCGCGCATGGGCAGCCACAGGTCTTTCAGGCTGGAGGAGCCGCCGGTCATCATCACGCCAAATTCGCGCATCAGCTTGGCTGTGAGCCACTGTGCCGCGGCTTTGAGCGCGCTGTCGTCATCCGGGTGAAACGGCAGGCCATCGACCACGGTGGTGAGGTTGTTGTAAATGGCATCAATGGGCGAGTGTTCCACGCGTACCTGTGACCAGTCGGCATCGAGTTCCTCGGCCAGCAACATGGCCAGGCCTGTGTGCACGCCTTGCCCCATTTCAGACTTGGACATCATCACCGTGACCGTGTTGTCGGAGCCAATCTTGACCCAACCGTTGAGCGCGCTTTGCCCAGGGCTTGTAGGCAAGGGCAGCGAGCCTGTCAGGCGCTGGCGCACCGGCATCAAAGTCCAGCTCACCACCAGGGCGCCAGTGGCAACGACCGTGCTGAGCAGCCAGCTTCTACGTGAGACCATGAATGTGCTCTTTGTGGATTGAAGTCGCCATGCTACCGCGAACTGCACATGGCCATGGATTGCCGTGCTGCAGCCTGTCCTGAGCTTGGCCTGTCCTGAGCTTGACGAAGGGTCGAAGGGCTCCCAATGACAGAATTCATTCACCTCCAATGAATTGAAACCTGCGGTTTAATCTGGGCTTGCACCGATTCATTTTTTAGAAAGCCCGCCATGCTGCTTGATGCCGAACTCTCCCAACTCGTGTTGGTCGATTACCAGACCCGCCTGATGCCCGCCATTTTTGAAGCGCCGCTGGTGCTGGCCAATGCCATGCGGCTGGCGCAGGTGGCCCAATTGATGCAGGTGCCGGTGTGGGGTACCGAGCAAAACCCGTCCAAACTGGGCGCAAATCCGCCCGAGTTGCGCGCCCTGTGCCAGCGCACGCTGGCCAAGATGCAGTTCAGCGGCGTCGAAGAAGGCCTGGGCGAGTGGCTGCGCCCGCCAGTGAAAGCACCGGCAGGCAATGCGCGCAGCCTGCCCAAGCACTTGCAAAAACCGTCCAACACGCTCACCGAGCGCGCCAGCATTGTGATTGCCGGCTGCGAAGCCCACGTGTGTTTGCTGCAAACCGCGCTGCATTTGCTCGAAGACGAATTTGAAGTGTGGGTGGTGACCGATGCCTGCAGCTCGCGCACCGAGCGCAACCGCGACGCCGCCTTTGATCGCCTGGCCGGTGCCGGTGCCGAGCTGGTGACCACCGAGATGGTGGCGTTCGAGTGGCTGCGCAGCGCCGAGGTGCCGCAGTTCAGGGCAGTGCAGGCGCTGATCAAGTAGGGCCTTCGTAGCGCCTGAGTGCAAGCAGGCTGGCAGCGATAATCGGCGGCTTGTTTAGGAGCTTGCGTGGATATTGTTTTGCTGATCAAAGCCGCCATCATGGGCGTCGTGGAGGGGTTGACCGAGTTTTTGCCGATCTCGAGCACCGGTCATTTGATTCTGGCGGGAGCCTTGCTGGGTTTTGATGATGAAAAAGCCAAGGTGTTTGACATTGCCATCCAGACCGGTGCCATTTTTGCCGTGATTCTGGTCTATTGGCAAAAAATACGTGACACCGTGCTGGCGCTGCCCACCGAGAAACAGGCGCAGCGCTTTGCCCTTAATGTGTTGATTGCATTTTTCCCGGCGGTGATTCTTGGGCTGCTGTACGGCAAAGCCATCAAGGCCAATTTGTTCACGCCGGTGGTGGTGGCCAGCATGTTCATCATCGGCGGCTTTGTCATCATCTGGGCCGAGCGGCGACAGCAGAAAAACCCGTCTGCCGTGCGCATCCGCAACGTGGAATACATGTCACCGATGGATGCTTTCAAGGTGGGCTTGGTGCAATGCCTGGCCATGATCCCGGGCACCAGTCGTAGCGGTGCCACCATCATTGGCGGCATGCTGCTGGGCCTGTCACGCAAGGCGGCCACTGACTTCTCGTTTTATCTGGCCATTCCCACGCTGATTGGGGCCGGCGCCTACAGCCTGTACAAAGAACGTGCGCTGCTCTCGTTGGCCGATACGCCGATGTTTGTTGTGGGCTTGGTCATGTCATTTTTCAGCGCCTGGCTGTGCATTCGCTGGCTGCTGCGGTATATCGCCAACCACAGTTTTATCGGTTTTGCGTATTACCGGATTGCTTTTGGCATTGTGGTGCTCGCCACCGCCTGGACCGGCACCGTGAACTGGGCGGCCTGACGATTTGTCAGGTGAGGTTTTGCAGATTCAGCAAAGCCGCTTCCATCGCTGCTGCCGTCACCTGCGGTTTTTCCATCGGAAACAGGTGGCTGCCGTCGAGCATCATGAGGCGGCCATGCGTAACGCGCTGCGTTAGTGCCAGCCCCACCTGGTGTATTTCCTCCGAGCGCGTGCCGCCAATGAATGCCACCGGGCATTTGAGCGGGTGCTGCCTGATCAGTGCTTCCAGGTTGCTTGGCAAGGTGTTGTAGATGGCGGTTTCAATGTCGCGGTCAAAGCTCAGTGCGCGCTGGGTTTGCCCGTTGACGGTCTCATCATGCGTGCCGTGGGCAATGTAGTCTTCAAGCACTTGCGGGTGCCATTTGGCAAAGGCTTTTTTGTTTTTGAAATGCGCCAAGGCGGTCTCAAAGCTGGGCCAGTGCTGGCGTCGCTTGCGGCTGAGCTTGCCCGGTGACACTGAGCCCACCACCTGGGTGCGCTTGGCCAGCCCCAGTGCCTGCGCCCGCCAGCCACCCACCAGAGGCGAGTCGAGCAGCAGCACACCACGCACCAGCCTGGGGGCCTGACTGGCCGCCATCAGGCTCAAAAAACCGCCCAGGGAGTGGCCTGCCAAAAAAACCGGTGCACCGGCTCTGTCAGCCGTGGTCTGGGTAAAGTCCACCAATTGCTGTACCAGATTGGGCCAGTTGTTGGTGACCGGGTAACGCGGGTCGTGGCCGAACTTGTCAATCGTCGCCACTTCGAAGCCACGCGCTTTCAGAGCTTCAAACAGCACGCCGTAAGTGGCGGCACCGAAGCTGTTGGCGTGGGAGAAAACAAGTGGTGTTGCGGCTTTGCGCAGGGGCATCAGATTAACTTTTCTTGTGGCGTGCTGATTTTTCTCAGGGCCAAATGACGACTGGCGGGCTGCATCAGTGGCACGGTGGTTTGCTCGCCGTTCCACATCGGGTCTTCAATACTGTCAAAAACCTCACGCAGCTTGGCACCCCAACTGTTGTGCATCATCTTGAAATAAGGGTTGTTTTCGTCAATGCACACCACTTTGTCGGTCTGAAACTGGTTGGCTTCATACACCACCATGTCGAGTGGCAGACCCACAGACAGATTGGATTTGAGCGTGGAGTCCATGGACACCAGTGCGCATTTGGCGGCTTCGTCCAGTGGCGTGTTGGGGGTGATCACGCGATCCAGCACGGGTTTGCCGTATTTGGATTCGCCCACCTGGAAATACGGCGTCTCGGGCGTCGCCTCGATAAAGTTACCGGCCGAATAGACCTGAAACAGGCGCATGCCTTCACCCTTGATCTGGCCGCCAAAAAGCAGCGACACATTGAAGTCAACCCCCGCTTGTTTGAGCGACTCGGCATCGCGCTCATACACATGGCGAATGGCCGCCCCCAGCACGCGCGCGGCATCAAACATGCTCTTGGCGTTCCAGATGGTGATGGGCTCGCTGTCGGGATGTTCCTTGAGTTGCTCAACCTGCAAAATCTCGCGCACCGACTGCGAAATGCTCAGGTTGCCTGCCGACAGCAGCACCATAAAGCGGTCGTCAGGCTTTTCGTAAACGATCATCTTGCGAAAGGTGCTGATCTGGTCCAGGCCAGCGTTGGTGCGCGAGTCGGACAAAAAAACCAGTCCGGCGTTGAGTTTGATGGCGACGCAATAAGTCATGGGGTCATGGGTTGAATGGAAGGCTGTGAGTTTAATGGCTGCTGCAGCCACGCCTTGTCCTGCAATGGCTCAACCAGTTTGGTGTGGCCGAACGTGCCTGCCTTACCCTGATTACCGACCGGTGATGGTGGCAGGGGGACAGAGTCGATTCAAGAATCATTTGACGAGCGAGTCGAAGACTTCTTTGGCGCTCAGGTTGCTAAATTTGGCGTGCCAACCTGCCCCTGGTGCACCAAGTCCTAACCACATCAATACTTGTGCCCTACCTGTTGGAACCCAGTCTTGTTCGTTCATCAATTCCCTGAGTAAGTCATCATATGGAAGGCGAATAAGGTCACCTTCGCAGTTTTGTGATAACTGGGCAAATTGGTCTTTGGTGACCCGAACGCCAAGATGAACGTACTGAATGAACCCGGTGTCCAGTTCTTGCATGACGCATATGGGTTCCTGATATCTGCGCACAATCAAGCCAGACTCTTCGAACACCTCCCGCACCATTGTGAACTCCAGGCTCATTCGGTCGCCAGGGTTGTCAATTGACTTGTACTGAATGGGGGGTTTGAAAGCTCCGCCCAAAATATGCAAGGCATTGGGATAAGTAGCTGAGTCCTTGCTTCTGCGGTGAAGCAAAATGCAGCGCGCGCTGGGGCATATGACGACCGCGCCAGCGCTCAATACCTTCGGGGGTGACGTCGCGTCGATTTCCGCTTGCTTGCGCAGCGCCAGAACTTCTGCAAAATCACAAATTTCGGCACGGATGGTGTCAACATTGCGCCCGTCCCATAGACTTGAAATTGCATGGGGCTCGTTTAGCTCCAGTTCGGAGCGGATGGTTGTTGCTTTTTCAGCTGTAAGTTCTGGTATGTGCAACTTGCCGGTTATTGACACACTGGGACTTGTGTTAATGATTTGATGTATTTTGATTAACGACTTTTTCCTGTTGATGACCTCGTGCAAACGAGGTATGGCGTGTTCTGAGTCTTCTTTCAGGTGTTTTTTAGCCCAACGCCAAGAGCCAATGGCAAATTTCCCGGCCTCATAAATCGTGGCAAGTTCTAACATTAACTACTCTTGGGTTGACTTGGTCAGGCTAAATACGTTGTGAAGATTTTTAAACGAAAGTGTTTGGTATGTCGCGTCACGCCACCGGCACGCAGCAACAGAACAAATTGCGGTCGCCATACACGTTGTCGATGCGGCCCACCGGTACCCAGTATTTGGATGCTTTGAGGTCCGGCACCGGGAACGCTGCCAGTTCGCGGGAATAGGGTCGGTCCCATGTCTGACCCAGCAGCGCTGCAGCGGTGTGTGGCGCATGGCTCAGGGGGTTGTTGCCCTGCGGCCAGACGCCTTGCTCGACCTTGGTAATTTCTTCGCGGATGGCGATCATGGCGTTGATGAAGCGGTCCAACTCGTCGAGCGTTTCGCTCTCGGTCGGCTCCACCATCAGCGTGCCGGGCACTGGAAAGCTCAGCGTGGGCGCATGAAAACCGTAGTCCATCAGGCGCTTGGTCACGTCTTCGGCGGTCACACCATGCACGCCGCCACTGCTTTCCTTGAGCGGGCGCAAATCGAGAATGCACTCGTGCGCGACGCGGCCGGGTTTGCCGTCTTCAGAGACGCTGGTGTAGAGCGTGGGGTAGTGGTCTTTCAGGCGCACGCTGATGTAGTTGGCGCTCAGAATGGCGACCTCGGTGGCAGCCTTCAAGCCCTCGGCTCCCATCATGCGGCAATACATCCAGCTGATCGGCAGCACGGCGGCGTTGCCCAAGGGGGCGGCTGATACGGCACCGACGCCATTGCCTGGCAAATAGGGCACCAGATCCTGCACCACACACACCGGTCCCACACCGGGGCCGCCGCCGCCGTGCGGGATGCAGAAGGTCTTGTGCAGGTTCAGGTGGCTCACATCGCCGCCAAATTCGCCCGGAGCGGCCAGGCCGACCAGCGCGTTCATGTTGGCACCATCGACATAGACGCGGCCACCGTGGCTGTGCACCAGGGCGCATAGGTCTTTCACGCTGGTCTCGAAGACTCCGTGGGTGCTGGGGTAGGTGATCATCACCGCGCCCAGGTTGGCGCTGTGCTGTTCGCACTTGGCTTTGAGGTCGGCCATATCGACGTTGCCGTTGGCATCGCACGCGATCACCACCACTTTCATGCCCACCATGGTGGCGCTGGCCGGGTTGGTGCCGTGCGCGCTGGACGGGATCAGGCAGATGTTGCGATGGCTCTCGCCGCGCGCCGCGTGGTAACCGCGGATGGCCATCATGCCGGCGTATTCGCCCTGGCTGCCGGCATTGGGTTGCAGGCTGATGCCGGCGTAACCGGTGGCCTCGCAGAGCCAGGCGCGCAGTTGCGTGTCGAGCTCGGCGTAGCCGGCGCGCTGGTCCTCGGGGCAAGAGGGGTGGATGTTGGCAAACTCTGGCCAGGTGATGGGCATCATCTCGCTGGTGGCGTTGAGCTTCATGGTGCAACTGCCCAGCGGGATCATGCTGCGGTCCAGCGCCAGATCGAAATCAGACAGGCGGCGGATGTAGCGCAACATGCCGGTTTCCGAGTGGTGGGTGTTGAACACCGGGTGCGTCAGGTAACTGCTGGTGCGCAGCAGGGCGGTGGGGAGAAGCGACTCGATACCTTTTTCAAAGAGATTCCACATTGTCGTTCGGGCTGAGCCTGACGAAGCCACTGAGAGCCCTTCGACGGGCTCAGGGCGAACGGAGCCGAAGAAAGACCAGAGCGCCTCCACGTCCTGACGTGTCGTGGTTTCGTCCAGGGACACGCTTAAAGCGTTTGGTGAGGCCCGTCGCAGATTCGCGCCGGCCGCCAGGGCTTTGGCAGCAATGGCGTTGGTGGCATCACCGGTGGCAATCGTCAGCGTGTCAAATGCAGCAGCGTTGGCCAGTGAGTAACCCATGGTCTTCAAACCTGCGGCCAGGATGGCGGTGAAAGTTGCCACCCGCTGCGCGATGCGCTTCAGGCCGGCGGGGCCGTGATAGACCGCGTACATGCTGGCGATGACGGCGGGCAGAACTTGCGCGGTGCAGATGTTGGAGGTGGCTTTTTCGCGGCGAATGTGCTGCTCACGCGTTTGCAGCGCCAGCCGGTAGGCCGGGTTGCCGTGCGCATCCACACTCACGCCCACCAGGCGGCCCGGCATGGTGCGTTTGTGCTCGTCGCGGCAGGCCATGTAGGCAGCGTGCGGGCCGCCGTTGCCCATCGGACAGCCAAAGCGCTGCGTGCTGCCAATGGCAATGTCGGCACCGAGTTCGCCGGGAGGCGTGAGCAGGGTCAGCGCCAGCAGGTCGGCGGCCATGATGACCAGGCCGCCCTTGGCCTTGATGGCTGCGATCAGGGCACGGTCGTCGCGCACCACGCCGCTCACGCCGGGGTATTGCAGCAGCACGGCAAAGCTGTCTTGTTGCAAGGCTTCATCGCTGCTGCCAACTTTGACCGTAATGCCCAGCGGCTCGGCACGGGTCTGGATCACGGCCAGTGTTTGTGGCAGCACCTCGCTGTCGACCAAAAAAGCGGTGGATTTGGACTTGCTGGCGCGCAAGGCCATGGTCATGGCCTCGGCCGCAGCGGTGGCCTCGTCAAGCATGGAGGCATTGGCTATGGGCATGCCGGTCAGGTCCATCACCATGGTCTGGAAGTTGATCAGCGCCTCCATGCGGCCCTGGCTGATTTCAGCCTGGTAGGGCGTGTAAGCGGTGTACCAGGCCGGATTTTCCAGGATGTTGCGCAGGATCACGCCGGGCGTGTGGGTGCCGTAATAGCCCTGGCCGATGTGGCTTTTGAACACCTTGTTCTTGGCCGCCATGGCTTTGAGCTCGGCCAGCGCGGCGGCCTCAGTGACCGGCGCGGGGATGGCCATGGGCTGGCTGCGGGCGATGGTGCGTGGCACGATTTCATCGATGAGCTCAGCGCGCGACGTGGCTGCCACGGTTTTCAGCATCAAAGCTTCGTCTGCCGCATCAATGCCGATGTGGCGAGCGATGAACTCGCAAGAGTTTTCTAGTTCAGAGAGAGAGGGGGTAGAGGGCGTGGGCATGACAAGCTCAATCATCCGTTCGCCCTGAGCCTGTCGAAGGGCCAGCGAAACTGGAAATGGGCAAGGGCTTCGACAGGCTCAGCCCGAACGGGTTTAGGCGTTGATGAACGGGGTTGGGCGTTGATCAGTGCGCGTCGGCGGCGTAACTGGTGTAGCTGGTCTCGTCCATCAGTGCGTCCAGATCGGCCGGGTTGGCCAGTTTGACCTTGAAGAACCAGCCCGCGCCCAGCGGGTCGGAGTTGGCCAGCGACGGGTCGGCGCGCAGCGCTTCGTTCACCTCCAGCACTTGCGCCTCGGCGGGCATGTACACGTCGGCGGCGGCCTTGACCGATTCGACCACGGCGGTGGCATCTTTGGCTGCGTAGGTTTTGCCCACTTCGGGTAAATCCACAAACACCACGTCGCCCAGCGCATCTTGTGCGTGGTGGGTGATGCCGACGGTGCCGACGTTGCCGTCAATGTTGATCCATTCGTGGTCGGGGGTGTATTTGATGGTCATGGTGATTCTCTGAGTAATTGAAAAATGAGGGGGTGAAACTATAGATTCGGCCCGATGATGTTTTAAGTTCCGTTCGGGCTGAGCCTGTCGAAGCCCTTCGACAGGCTCAGCCCGAACGGTTCATACTTCATCGGGCCGTAGCAATAAATAAGACGTTAACCGCGGAAATAATTGGTGGGCACAAACGGCATTGCCACCACTTCCATTTTGACGGGTTTGCCACGCACGATGGCGTTGACCTGGGTGCCCAGGGCGGCCAATGCAGGCGGTACATAGCCCATGGCAATCGGCTGGTCGATGGTGGGGCCGAGCAGGCCGCTGGTGACCTCACCCAGGCGCTCGCCGGTTGAGGACTGCAACTCAATATGTTCACGCACCGGAATACGCTCCAGCGCCTTGAGCCCAACACGTTTGCGCGTCACTGAATCCGGTTCACCGCCAAGCTGCGCCAGAATTTTGCTCGCACCGGGGAAACCACCCGCACGGGCGCCACCCGTGCGCCGCACCTTTTGCATGGCCCATTGCAAGCCCGCTTCCACCGGTGTGGTGTTGCTGTCAATGTCGTTGCCATACAGCGGCAGACCGGCTTCCAGCCGCAGCGAATTGCGCGCACCCAGACCAATCGGCTTGACTTCGGGTTGCGCCAGCAGCACCTTGGCCAACGCCAGCGCGTCAGATTCATGTACTGAAATCTCAAAACCGTCTTCGCCGGTGTAGCCGCTGCGGGTCAGGAACACGTCAATGCGCTGCGCGCCCGCCTGAATGGTGAAGTTACCACCGGTCATGAACACCAGTTTTTCAACGCCCGGAGCCAACCGTGTCAGTGCGGTCACGGCTTGCGGGCCTTGCAGCGCCAGCAGGGCGCGTTCCGGCATGGGAATGACCTGACAGCGCGAGCCAATTTTGGCCTGAACGTGGGCAATGTCGCCCACCTTGCAGGCGCCGTTGACGATGACAAAAATATCGGTACCGCGGTTGACGAACATCAGGTCGTCGATGATGCCGCCCTCGTCATTGAGCAGCAGGCCGTAGCGCTGCTTGCCCACGGCCAGGTCGATCACATCGACCGGAATCAGGCTCTCCAGCGCGGCAGCGGCATCCGGCCCGACCAGTCGCAACTGGCCCATGTGCGACACGTCAAACAGGCCGGCGGCCGTGCGTGTGTGTTTGTGTTCAGCCATCAGGCCCGCCGGGTATTGCACCGGCATGCTGTAACCGGCAAATGACACCATGCGGGCACCCAAAGCAATGTGCAGGTCGTTCAGGGGAACTTTAAGAAGATCATCAGGCGTGGCGGACATCAGGACTCCAATAGAGCAGGGGGCAAATCAAATTCCATGGCCTGACGCTGCGTCAATGCCATGGGCTGCCCCCGCTGTCCGCTTTACCTGAGAGATTCGCCGCCGCCAGTCACGTATGGCGCTGGCTTTGGGTTGCTCCTTCGGTGGATCCGCATCGGCATCTCTGCCAACGCTGACCTCTCTCCAGTGGGGAATCGTCAAAAAGTCTGGAAACTTTCAAACGCTTGTCAGTCCTTTTGCCTGAGCGTTCAAATTGCTGCAATCAGCAACTCTGCGCCTTCGGCGGCCACCTCAAGTGGTTGGCTCTCTCCTGAACGGAGCAAATTCTACAGGGCGGACACGGACCAGGATTTACGCCGATGCGGTTTTAATAAATGGTTGGCCCAAAAATCCAATGCTGGCAAGGGTTTTGATGGCTCAATAGATGACGGTTTTAAACTGGTAGCGGTCACTCATCTCTCACGAATCATCAAGAATTCACCTGCAGATAGGGGGATGATATTCGCCACCGCACGGTCAACGTACAGTTCCTTTTCTCCTGCAGTCAGGTGGCATCGGTTGGGGTACGGGGTTTGTCCAGCATCCGTCCCAACAGGTCCATCGGCAGAGGGAACACGATGGTCGAGGCGCGATCGCCCGCCACTTGCGTCATGGTCTGCAGGTAGCGCAGTTGCATCGCCTCAGGCTGCTTCGCCAGCATCTGTGCGGCCTCCAGCAACGACACCGCCGCCTGCTTTTCGCCTTCGGCGTGGATCACCTTGGCGCGCCGTTCGCGCTCGGCCTCGGCCTGGCGCGCGATGGCGCGCACCATGGATTCGTTCAGGTCGATGTGCTTGATCTCGACGTTGGTTACCTTGATGCCCCAGGCATCGGTTTGGGTATCCAGGATCTGCTGCACGTCGAGGTTGAGCCGCTCACGCTCGGCCAGCATTTCGTCAAGCTCGTGCTTGCCCAGCACCACACGCAGGGTGGTCTGGGCCAGCTGGCTGGTGGCCATCAGGTAGTTTTCCACCTGGATGATCGCTTTCTCGGGTGCGACCACGCGGAAAAAAACCACCGCGTTGACCTTGACCGAGACGTTGTCGCGCGAGATCACGTCCTGCGGCTCCACGTCCATGGTCACCACGCGCAGGTCCACCCGCACCATCTGCTGAAAACCGGGGATCACGATCACCAGGCCAGGCCCCTTGACCTTCCAGAACCGGCCCAGCTGGAACACCACGCCGCGTTCGTACTCGCGCAGGATGCGAAACGAAGTCGCCAGCAGAAGCAGTACAACGGGCACCAGAATCGTGCCCAGTCCAAGATTGAAATCAAACATCGTGCTTTCCTCCTTCAGGTTGGTTTGTCGTGAGATCGGGTGTCGTTTTCAATTTGCACCTGTAGCGCCAGGTCGGTCATTCCCACCACGCGCACGCGCTGCCCGGGCTGCAAAGGGGCCTCTGCCCGCACTTGCCAGCGCTCGCCGTGAATCTGCGCCCAGGCCTGGCCATCCTTGACCTGTAGCACTTCACCGCGTGCACCGATCATTTGCTCGGCTCCGCTGACCACTGGTGCGCGGCGCGCCCGCAACGCCATGCTGCCACCCAGCAACACCCCTGCTGCTGCCGTGATTGAAATACCGAAAATCAGGGGCAGTGGCACCCCCAGCCCCGGTACGTCGCGGTCGAACAGCAGCAGCCCACCGGCCATGAAGGCCACGATACCGCCCACACCGAGCACACCAAAAGCGGGTGTCAACAGCTCGGCGGCCAGTAAAGCAAACCCGAGCAGGATCAACGCCAGTGCCGCGTAATTCACCGGCAGCAACTGCAGCGCAAACATGGCCAGCAGCAGACAGATGGCCCCCACGGTGCCTGGCACACCAAAGCCGGGCGATGAAAACTCGAACATCAGGCCGTAAATCCCGATCATTAGCAGCACCAGCGCAAAACTCGGGTTGGCGATCGCACCCAGCAGACGATGGCGCCAGTCGGGCGGGTGCGCCTGGGTGGCCAGGTCGCGTGTTTGCAGCCGCAGTTCGCCGCTGGCCATGCGCACCGTGCGGCCGTCGATCTGCACCAGCAAATTAGTGATGTCGCTCGCTACCACGTCGATCACGTTCTCACGCAGCGCCTCCGCCGCCGTCAGGCTCACCGCCTCGCGCACGGCGCGCTCGGCCCACACGGCATTGCGACCGCGCTGATCGGCCAGGCCGCGAATGAACGCCGCTGCATCGTTGACCTGCTTGGCGGTCATGGCCCCGCCCGGCAGAGCCGGTGGTTTTTCCGCGGGCGCTGAGGCGGCCTGTGACGGCGCGGATGCCCCGGGGGCTTGCTCGGGGGCCGTTTTTGGCGCTGGCGGCACGCCCGGCAGGCCAATGGCCACCGGCGTGGCCGCGCCCAGCGTGGTGGCCGGCGCCATGGCGGCGATGTGGCTGGCGTACAAAATATAGGTTCCGGCGCTGGCTGCCCTTGATCCGGCCGGGCTCACATAGGTGGCCACCGGCACGGGCGAGGCCAGGATGGCGCGGATGATCTGGCGCATCGAGGTGTCCAGACCGCCCGGGGTGTCGAGCTCAATCACCACCAACGGCGTGCCCATTTGCTGCGCGCGCTCCAAGCCGCGGACGATGTAATCCGCACTGGCCGGGCCAATGGCATCGTGCACGGTGAGCACCGCCACCTGCGCGGCAGCAGGTGGCGCAACTGCAGACCAACACCATGCCAGCGCCAGCAGCCAGTTGCGCAGCAGCAACCGCACGCCGCGTCGGCAGGCACCCATCACGCTCGCTTCGGGTTTGGTCTGCATTGCACCTCCAGCAGGGATACGGTGACAAGACAGCGTAGCCTGACGGGCGCACGCCAACCGATCACCTCAGGCGTGCAGCCTAGCGCGATGGCATGCGGGTCGATTGATAAATATCATGGGAGCGACCCGAAGCGGAAAATATTGGATCAACCTACAAACGGCAGCACCAGCCCCATCAGCAGGCGCACCAGCGCGCTCAGCACCAGGGCCACCCCCACCGACAACAGCACCGAGAACCCCGCCTGCGCGCGCCCCAGCGTCTTGTTCATGATGGCGAAGGTGGAAATGCAGGGCACATAGAAGGTGATGAACACCAGCAGGGTGACGATCTGCACGGTGCCCAGCACGGTGTCGATCTCCTGCGTGCCAAGCGACTGAAAGATCATCAGCAGGGACAGCTCCTTGCGCAGCACGCCAAACAGCAGCGGCAGGCCCAGCACCAGTGGCAGACCGAGCCACCAGCTGGTCAGTGGTGTCAACAGGGTGTTGATGACACCGTCAAAGCCAAAGTGGCCCAGCAGCGCCAATACCACACTGCCGCCCACCAGCAGCGGCGTGACAATGGTGAGCACGTCGCTGGAGCGGGCCCAGGTTTCACGCAGCATGGCGCGCCAGTCGGGCCAGGTGTAGGACGGAATCTCCTGCACCTGGCCCGGGCCGACCTCTTGCTGTCGGTGCGACAGGATCAGCCCCATGACGGCGATCAGCAACAGCGTCAGTGCATAAATGCCGATCACCCCCAGTACCCCCAGATACTTGCCCGCCACGGCCAGGATGATGGCCGAGCGGGCCGAGCAGGGCACAAAGGTAATGAGCACCGAGGCAATCAGGCGTTCGCGGCCCGTCGAGTTGCGCGCCACCGCCGAGATGGCCGGCACGTTGCAGCCCAGCCCCAGCAAGAACGGCACCGCCACGCCGCCGTGCAGCCCAATCTTGTGAAAGCCCCGGTCCACCACGAAGGCGATGCGTTGTATCAGGCCGATTTCTTCCAGCGCGATCAGCAGCAGCAGCAGCGGCAGCATGTAGGGCACCACGATGCCGGTCAGGCCAATCAAGCCGTCCACCACGGCGCGTGACACCACGCCGAGGGTGGACTGCGGCTGCCAGGCGCTGGCGGCTTCGATCAGGCGCACCGTGGTCTGCCGGTCGATCCAGCCGCTGACCTCGAACACCACAAACAGCACGCCGGCAAACACCGCCAGACTGGCCACCAGGCCCCATTGCCGGTGCAGCATGAAGGCATCCAGCCAATAACGCCAGCCACGGCCGACTTGGGGTGGCCCCGGGCGCAACGCCGCTTCAAAAATGGTGGCGGCGCGGTGATGCCGGTCGGCGTGGATCTCTTCGGCCAGCGGGCGCGGCAGGCCTTGTCCAGCAGCCTCGCGCAGGGCGTGCAACGCAGGCATCAGCGCGGCAAAGTGTTCCTGCAACTCGCGCTCGAAATAGCCATGCCCGGAGGCGAACAACATCAGCAGCAGCTGCTGGGGCACGCGAAAGGCGGTCTCGATCTCTGGCCGTTTCAGGGCTGCGCTCAGCGGCTCAAGGCTATTTGCAATGTGCCGACTCGGCGCCTGCGGCAGCGGGCAGATGGCCTGGCGCGCCGTGGCCACCGCCGTTCTGAAGAGCTCGGCAATGCCTTGCCCCATCAGGGCGGAGATGGGCACCACGGGCACCCCCAACTGGGTGGACAGCGCCCGGATGTTGATGTGCAGCCCCTTGCGGCGCACCTCGTCCATATGGTTGAGCGCCAGCACCACGGGGCGCCCAAGCTGGCTCAGCTCCAGGGTCAGTTCAAGGTGACTTTGCAAGTTGGTGGCATCGACCACCTGCACGATCAGGTCGGGCGGCTCGAACGGTGCCGGGGCTGCGCCGGGCTCATGGGCGGTGACCGGCGGACGGTCATTGCCCCACAGCAGGTATTTGAGCGTGCCCAGGTCATCGTCCTGCAAATGGTGCAGGGAACTCAGGCTCGGCAGATCCACCACACTGGCTTCGTCGAGGCCGATCTGCACCGTGCAGGCACGGTAGATGCGGTGCGTGTCGGTCAACTCTCCTTTCTGTGGCGCGGTGCTCGACACCGCATCAAACAAGGTGGTTTTGCCAGCGCCCGGCAAGCCCACCAGGGCGATGCGCAGCCGGCGCGCACCGCGCAGCAGCGGGGTGTGCAGCGCGATGCGGTGCTCAGTCAATCCAGCGCTGGAAGTTTTTGGGGTGTCGTGCTTGGCTGCCATGGGTCAGGGTATTGTCACCAAGACTCAGGGCTTGACCACCGGCCAACCCCGGCGCACCCACTCGCTCATGCCCCCCTGAACAAAGCGCACGTGGGGGTAGCCCCGTTGTCGCAATGCCGCAAGGGTTGAACTGGAGCGGTTCTGGGTGTTGCAGATCAACAGCACCGGCTTGTCGGTGGCCATGGGTATTTCCGCGAGTCGCGCGCCCAGTTGACGCATGGGCAATAACTGCGCACCTTTTGCCACGCCCATGGCGTGCTCATTGGGCTCACGGATGTCAATCAGAATGGCGCGACCCGCTTCAAACTCTGCGCGTGCGACATCCAGCGTCACTGAATCGGCCTGGGCCGCATGCGAGCCGGTGGCTCCCAGGGTCAAAGCAAGGCCAACTAAGGCCATTGACAAGCTGCGTCGTGTGTGCATGAATTTTTGGGTCTTATGGGTGATGGCAAGGTTTGAGTGCATGGGTATTTGCTGGTCTAAAAAAGGGTGTTCAATCATCGGCGCAGAGTAACGGCAACCGGTTTCATTGACTTGGTGTGAGGATATCCCACAGGCGTTTTTGGCGCTGCGTTGCACTATCATTATTCCACTATGCCCACCACCCACTTGCTCTACCTGCACGGTTTTCGCTCCTCGCCCGCTTCCAACAAGGCGCGCCTGATGGCCGCTGCGGTGGCCGGTCGCCACCCTGATGTGACCTGGTTGTGCCCATCGCTGGCCGCTTCGCCCAAACAGGCGATGGCTGAAGTGTTGCAGGCTGTTTCCCACTGGCCCAAGGACAGCATGGCCGTGATGGGCTCGTCGCTGGGCGGTTTTTATGCCACCTGGCTGGCCGAGCGCCTGGGCTGCAAGACGGTGTTGCTCAACCCGGCGGTGCATCCGGCACGCGACCTGGCGGCCTACATCGGTGACAACGCCCTGTGGCACGACCCCGAGCAAAGCTTCTTGTTCGAGTCGGCCTTTGTGGACGAACTGCTGGCGCAGGAAATTGCCCGGATCAGCCACCCAGAGCGCTACTTTGCCATCATCGCCCGGGGCGACGAGGTGCTCGACTGGCGCGAGATGACCGGCCATTACCCCGGCGTGGCCCTCAAGCTGCTGCCCGCTGGGGACCACGCGCTGAGCGATTTTGACCAGCATTTGGATGACATCATGAATTTTCTGGCGCTGGCCTGAGCGCTGATGAATCAGTGCAAGGTGCACCGATGCTGCCTGCTTGAAGCTATCCTGCTGTTCCAGCCGCACTGATGCAAGTGATAGCGGCTTAGGCTTCGATCACGCGCAACGACCAGGGCGTTTTTTGCCAGGCCACACATTCTTCGTTGAGCAAGTAGGCCGACTGGGGGAATGAGCTAGCCCAGTCGCTGCCGATTCCCAGCACAAATTGGCGGCTGTTTTTGGCATCCTGGCGCAGGCTGATGCTGCCCAGCTCCGGGTCGCGGCGGGCGTGGCACAGGGCCACGGCCAAGCGCAGCACCAGCAGTTGCTGGACGAACAGCTGGTCTTCGAAGTCGGCGTTCACCAGCTTGCGCAGTTTGCCGCGGTGGCCCAGCACCAGCAGGCCGAGTTTTTGCAATTCGGTCAGCGCAAAGCCCATGGTGTCGGTGTTTTCCAGGATATAGGCGCCGTGCTTGTGGTAGTCGCTGTGCGACACGTGGTTGCCGATGTCATGCAATTGCGCCGCCCAGGTAATTTTGCGGCGGACGCGCTCATCCACGCCGCCCGGGGCGATTTGCACAAACAGCGCATTGGCGACGCGGCCGACGCGCTGGCCGTGGGTCGGGTCGGCGCCAAATTTGGCGGCCAGACGCGCCACCGAATGGTCGCGCAAATCGGCGTATTGCCGGCTGGCGCCCAGCATGTCCTGCAACAGTCCGTGGCGCAGGCCACCGCTGGCTTGTTCCAGGCGCTCAATGCCGAGCAGGTCGAACAAGGCCCGCAGCACGCTCAAACCGCCGCCGATGATGGGCTTACGGTCGTCGCGCATGCCGGCCAGGCGCAGCTTGTCGATGCTCTGGGCGGCCAGCAGTTTGTCCTGCAGCCAGTCCAGGCCTTCGCGCGTGACGATGCCGGCGGGCCAGCCGGCGGCCACCAGCACATCGACCACGGCATTGATGGTGCCCGCCGAGCCATAGGCCACGTCCCATTGGTCGGGCGTGAAAACCGTCAGCGCCTCGTCGAGCACCGCCTTGGCGGCAATTTCGGCCATCTGGAAGGCGTGTCTGGTGAACTGGTGGTCGGGAAAATAGCGCATCGACCAGGCGATGCTGCCGACCCGGTACGACTCCATTTGCAGCGGTTCGCGGCCGGTGCCGAGAATGACCTCGGTGGAGCGCCCGCCAATGTCGATCACCAGGCGCCGCTCTTCGGTGCGGGGCAGGGCCTGGGCCACGCCCTGGTAGATCAGACGGGCTTCTTCGCGGCCCGAAATGACATCGATCGGGAAGCCCAGTTTTTGCATCCCCATGGCCAGAAAATCGTCGCGGTTGCGGGCCTCGCGCAGGGTTTGCGTGGCCACGGCGCGCACTTCCGATTCGTCAAAACCAGCCAGCCGCTCGCCAAAGCGGGCCAGACAGTCCCAGCCGCGCTGCATGGCCTGGTGGGTCAGGTTGCGGTTGTCGTCCAGGCCATTGCCCTGGCGCACGGTTTCCTTGAGGTATTCACTGCGGTAGAACTGGCCGTGCTCGATGCGGCCAATTTCCAGCCGGAAGCTGTTGGAGCCCAGGTCAACAGCCGCCAGGCGCTTTGTTTTTTGCATGGTCAAAGGGTCATTGTCATCAGAGCTGCCAGCATAGCATCAGAAACCGGGGCGTTGGCTCAACCCCAGACGCTCGTAACCGCACTCGACGGCCAGGTCGCAGCACGCAAACATCACCCCCGCTGACGCTGACGCTGACGCTGACGCTGACGCTGACGCTGGAGATGCAGCAGCACGCACGTGGCTTGGGTTTTTCATGCTGCTTTTATAGTGTCCTTTCATGACCATAGCATGAAAAATAGACGATGCCTGATAGTGAGCAGGTCAAATTCATGTCATCGTTTTGACATCTCGGCAAGCTAAGCTTGGTAACCATGTTGACAGTTTTTTATCTCATGATTTGCCGGTTGAGTTGACACCGCTTCCGGGGTCTGAACTCAAGAACGCACGACTGAACCGGATTTTCCGGCAGGTGCGAGAATGGTTTTTGACATCACGTTGAAGGGCCACATGCCATGAAGTCACGTCCCCGCAACTGCGCGCATCAGGAGGTTGAACTCAAACTGTGCCTGCCGGGCGCTGATCCGGCGGTATTGGCCAAGCGCCTGGCTCGTACGCCTGCGCTGGCGCGACGCAAGCCGACGCAGCTTGCTTTGTTCAACATCTATTTCGATACGCCGGAGCAGGCTTTGCGCCAGAGGGGTGTTGCCTTGCGCTTGCGCCGGGTCGGCAGCGCGGCCGATCCGCAGTGGCTGCAAACCCTGAAAACCAGCACGGGCGAGCTTTCCGCGCTGAGCCAGCGCGGCGAATGGGAATGCGCGGTGGCTGGCCCGGCGCTGGAGATGGCGGCGCTGGCTGACACAGTCTGGACCGGGATCGACCCCGATGGCCGTCTGTTTGCCGTCCTGGCGCCGTGCTTTGTGACCCGTTTCCAGCGCAGCCTTTGGCCGGTGCGCCGGCGCGACGGCAGTGCGGTGGAAGTGGCGCTGGACATTGGCCACATCGAAGCAGAAGGCAAGCAGGCGCCCATTTGTGAGCTTGAGCTTGAATTGAAGGCGGGCCAGCCCGCTGCGCTTTTCGACCTGGCGCGCCAACTGGCCCAGGGCGTGGCCGTGTTGCCGGCCAACCAGAGCAAAGCCGAGCGCGGCTTTCTGCTGGCGCAAGACGCGCTTGACCGGCCGCAGCGCGCCCGCACGCCCGAGCTCGTTTTGCCGCTGAGCCGGCCCGAACTGGTGCAGCGCGTGCTGCGCGAGATGTTTGCCCACTTCACCCAGAATCTCGACGTCCTGCGCACATCCGACGATCCCGAGGTGGTGCACCAGGCCCGCGTGGGCTGGCGTCGCTTGCGCTCGTGCCTGCGTCTTTTCAGGAAAACCCTGGCGGCTGCAGAAGCACCCTCATGGCTTGATCTGCAACCGCTGCTGGCGGGACTGGGCGATCTGCGCAACCTGGATGTGGCAGTCACGGAAACCTTGCCAGCCCTGTCAAATGCCTATGCCGTGGACAACGCCGCCCGGGCGCAAGCCTGGCAGGCCATACTGGGCGCCTTGGCACAAGCCGCCGCGCGGCAACGCCAGGCCGTGCGCCAGACCCTGCAGGTGCCGGCCGTGGGCTTGTGTTTGCTGGCGCTGACCGAATGGCTGGAACAGCTCTCTGGCCTGGAGCACGCCGGGCCTGTCAAAAAGGCGGCGCTGCAGCGCTGGGCCCGGCGCCGCATCGCGTGTTTGCAGCAGCGCCTGGCGCTGGCCCAAAAAAATGCCACCACGCTGGCGCAGCAACATCGTGTGCGCATTCTCGCCAAACGGTTGCGCTATGGCGTTCAGGCGCTGCGCGAGCTCTTGCCCAAGCGGCTGGCCGACACTTGCAGCGCGCAGGCGATCGGGCTGCAGAACACGCTGGGCTTTTCCCGCGATGTGGCGCAGGCCGCTGCGCTGGTGGCCAGGCACGGCCTGGATCCTGCCATTCAGGTCTTCCTGCAGGGCGTTGTGGCTGGGTACACACTATCAAAGGCACCAGCTGAATGAAGATGGCCGGTTCATGAAGCGTTCGCCATGGCTGCTGCTTGGCATCGGCCTGCGTCTGGGTCACTTGACGCTGCACATTGCCTGCGCCTTCGCCGTGGCCGGGGTTTATCCGGCGCTGCGCGTGCCTGCGCAACAGCGCTTCATGCGCTGGTGGTCGCGCAGCCTGCTCGAACTGCTCAAGGTGCAGCATCACGTCAGTGGCCAGCCAGAGGGCGCGCAGGCACCGGCTTGTCTGCTGGTGGCCAACCATGTGTCCTGGCTCGACATCTTTGCGCTCAACGTGGTGACGCCGGCGCGCTTTGTTGCCAAGTCCGAGGTCAGTGGCTGGCCGGTGCTGGGCTGGCTGGTGCAGCGCGCGGGCACCCTGTTCATCCGGCGCGCGGTGCGCAGCGACACGGTGCACGTCAATGCGCGCATGGCGGGACTGTTGCAGCAGGGCAGTGCGGTGGGGCTGTTTGCGCAGGGCACATCGGCCACGCCTGACCAGGCCGTGCACTTCCATGCCCCGCTGCTGCAAAGCGCCGTGGCCGCGGGCGCCCGGGTTCAGCCCATTGCCATTTTTTACCACGACCAGCATGGCGCCTGGCACGATGCGGCGGCTTTTGTGGATGACATCACGTTTATCGAGTCGCTGTGGCAAATTGTTTGCAGCCCCGGCATTCAGGTCACCGTGAGCTACCTGCCGCCGATCGACGCCTGCGGCCAGGACCGGCGTGCCCTGGCGGTGCTGACCCAGTGCGCAGTCAACGCCGCTTTGGCCCGGCACATGCAGGCTGAGTGAGTCGTTGGCGCGGGCCGGGTGCATGAGGTTTGGGCTATGGCCTGCGTCATCAAATTGCCACGAAATCGCCACAGGCATGTCATCTTGCGCAGTCACCATAGGGCTATCCAACCCAAGGAGAGCCCCATGAGAGAACTGCCCAATCCAACTTTTGCCCTGTCCCCCCTGTCCCTGCCTAAAGGCTTGCTGCAGCGACCTGTCGTCTATTTCAAGGCTTCCGGCGCGCTCAAGGCGCCGCAGCCTGAGCGCGGTGCGCTGCTGGTGTCGTGGGCCAGGCACCAGGATGAAGTGCGCCAGGTCCAGCGCCTGCGCCATGAGGTGTTTGCCAAGGAAATGGGCGCCCGCCTGAACACGCCCGTGCCGGGCCATGACATCGATCTGTTTGACAATTATTGCGAGCATTTGCTGGTGCGTGATGAAGCCACCCGCGAAGTGGTGGGTACCTACCGATTGCTGACGCCAGCCCAGGCCAAACGCGTGGGCAGCACCTACAGCGATCTCGAATTCGACCTGACACGCCTGCGCAACCTGCGTGACCGCATGGTGGAACTGGGTCGCAGTTGCGTCCATCCGGACTACCGCCATGGCGGCGTGATCATGGCGCTGTGGGGTGCGCTGGCTGAATTCATGCAGTGCAACAAGCTCGACACCATGATCGGCTGCGCCAGCATTCCCATGCTGCACAACGGCGTGATCAGCGGCGACGTGGCCGCCAGCATCTGGCAGCAACTCAAGACCACGCATCTGGCGCCCATTGAACACCGTGTGCATGCGCGCTTGCCGCTGCCGGTGGAACAGCTCGATAGCAGCCTGGCGGTCGAGCCACCCGCCCTGATCAAGGGGTATTTGCGTCTGGGTGCCAAAATTTTGGGGGCGCCGGCGTGGGACCCCGACTTCAACACGGCGGATTTGCCCATGCTGATGCGCATCGACGATCTTCCCTCACGCTACCGCAAGCACTTTTTGGGCTGATCGCGCCTACAGCAGTTCGGGTGTTTGCACCGAGACGACCAGGGTTTGCAGCAGGGCATCGCGCTGGCGGCTGCGCAGCCACCAGACGGCGCCTTTTTTGACCGGGCACTCGGTATCGCTGAGCCCAATCAATTGGGCAATGGTTTGCCCCAAGGTGGGTTGATGGCCCACCACCAGCACGCATCCCTTGGCGTCTGGCCACTGCGCCAATTCCAGCAACTGGGCCACCGTGCAGCCTGGCCCGAGTTCCTCTTTGGTCTTGAACTTTCGACCCAAGGCGTGCGCGGTCTGCTCGGCGCGGCGCGCCGGACTGACAAAAATTCGGGTGTTGTCGGGCAATTGGCGGTCCAGCCAGCCGGCCATGCGTGCCGCCTGCTTTTCGCCGCGCGCCGTCAGGCGCCGGGCCATGTCGTCACAGCCTTGCGTCCATTCCTGCGCCTCAGCATGGCGCCACAAAATCAGGTCCATCATGGCAATGTAGCCACGAAATATGACAGTTTAAAGACAGGACAGGGAAGTCGGGCAAGCCGCGATGGCATGGTTCAGGCTCCGGCTTGCCGGTCGGCTTGCAGCGCCGCCGAGCGCCCGCGCTGCATGTTCACCGGCACCAGCAGCAACAGGCCCAGCACAAACAGCACCGAGGTGCTCAGGATGGCGGTGCGCTGGTCGCCACCGGTGGCCCAGGTGATGGAGCCGTAGCTCAAGGGGCCGACGATGCTGGCCAGGCGGATGGCGAAGGTCCACAGGCCGTAAAACTCGGCCACCTGGCGCTGTGGCGCAAAGACGCCCGCCATGGCACGTCCGGCCGACTGGCTGCTGCCCATGCACAGGCCGGCGATCACCGCGGCGTACCAGAAGCCGCCTTTGGTGGTGCTCATGCCGGCGATGATGCAGGTGGCGATCCAGCCCAGCAACGTGCTGGCCAGCGCAATCTTGTGGCCGATGCGATCCTGCAGGTAACCCCATGAAAAGGCGCCCGCCGCCGCGGCAATGTTGAGCACAAAGATCAACACCATGGTTTCCTGCTGCGCAAAGCCGATCACCCGCTCGGCATAAATGGCGGCCAGCGCAATCGCCACTGCCACGCCGGCCTGGTAGCACACCGCGCACGCCAGCAGCCACATGAAGTCCTTGAATTGCCTGGCCTGCATAAAGGTGCGGTGCAACTGCTGCATGGCGGCCTTGAAGCCGCCTTGTCCCAGCGCTGCCGGGTTGGGTTGGGCGCGCTCCTTGAGCAGGGCGAAGGTGACCAGCGCGGCTGAGCCATACAGCGCTGCCGTGATCAGCATCGTGACCGGCACAAACTGCGCTGCGCTCTGGCCCTGGCCCTGCGCCCACAGCACATAGGCCAGGCACAGCCCGAGCGCCAGCATGCCGCCAAAGTAGCCAAAGCTCCAGCCCCAACCGCTGACCTTGCCGAGCGAGTCGGTGCGCGCCAATTCAGGCAAAAATGCTGCCGTCATCGATTCACCCCAGGCGTAAAAGGTGTTGGAGACCACGATCAACACCACCGCCAGCGCCACACTGCCGGGGCCGACCAGCGCCAGCGCCGCCGTGGCCAGCACGCAGCCTGCCGTGAACAGCGTGAGTAGCCGCTTCTTGGCAGCGCGCAGGTCGGCGTAGGCGCCCAGGCTGGGCATGGTCAACATGACGATGGCGTTGGACAGACTCAGAGCCGCCGTCCAGGCAAAGGTGGCCCAGGGTGCGCCTTGCGCCACGCCGCCGACAAAATAGGCGGCAAAGACGGCGGTGATGACCACCGTGGTGTAGCCCGAGTTGGCGAAGTCGTACATGGCCCAGCCAAAGACCTCGCGCTTGCGCACACCGGGTTGCAGCGCGTCCTGCGAAAAAAGAGTCATGCTTTCCTTTAATCAGTTGGGGTCAGAGCACGTCGCTACGCGAGTGGTCTGACCCGCAAGGTCTCAAATTTATTGGGCGCCGCCAATTGCCACCAGCCAAGCCTTCAGTTCGGCAAACACCTGTGCTCTGGCCTCGGGTTGTGACAGTACCAGGTCGTGGATGCCGTCTTTAATCGCCACCAGTTTGACCTTAGGCCCCAGGCCAGGGGCCAGACGCGCAATATCGGCCACATCGAGCACGACGTCCGTGCTCATGGCCTCTTCCGACCACTCCTTGGGCCAGCTGCTGCGCCGGGCGTGCAGCACCAGCACCGGGCACTGGATCGACAGCCCCCGGGCAACCTCGGCATGGGCGCGGTGCATGGCATGGAGCCAGCCGGCATAGATCGGGAAGCCTGCAATGGGTTTCCACAGCGTGTTGTAGCGCCAGGCGCCATGCTGTTCCACGTGCAGACTCTGGCCGTAAACGGTGGTCACCACAGGGACGACCAGGCGCGGCCACCATGCTCCCAGGGCCGCCAGCAAGGGCTCCAGAAAGCGTTCCTGCCAGGGCGGCAGGTTCATGTCGAGAAAAGGGCTGTTCAGGAACAGCGCATTCACCGCCGATTTATTTTTGCCACGGTGCGCGTACAAGACCGCCACCAGCCCACCGGTGGAATGGCCATTGAGCAGCAGCCAATCAACGGCTTCGCTGGTTTTCAGGACGTGAATGGCCGCATCGACATCCTCCAGGTAGTCGTCGATGGCGCGGGTGAAGTTGGGCAACTGGTGGGCGCGCATGGCGCGGCCGTGGCGGCGCAGCTCGAGCGAATAGAAATGCAAACCGGCCTGGTTGTAAAAGTCTGCCAGATGGGTCTGAAAGAAGTAATCCACATAGCCATGCACATACAGCACAGCCCTGGCGCCAGTGCTATTGCAGCGCCGGCGCACCAGCACGGCATCCGCCGGACCATCAAAGGCCATCGGCCCGCTCAAGGTGGTTTGCTCGAAGCCAGGCAGCACATCGGGCGTCCAGCTGGTCTGTTGCATAGGTGTCCCAGAAAAAAATACCAAGACGGGCATGTTAACAAGGCGCTGCCCCCGGCAGTCCCTCGCCATGACGGGTCATGAATTTTTGCTGCGGACAATTCAAGCGGGACGATTCACACAATCTTCTTGCTTCGGTCACGGGCTTGTCACACGCGCCCTCTAGATTCAAGTTCTCATCAACGCAAAGGAGCTTTTTTATGACCCGACCCACTTCAGCCATGTCCCTGACTTCTGAAAACGCCTTGTCTGTGCTTGGCACTGCCGCAAGCCAGGTCAACCTGCCGCGCCGCCACGTGCTCAAAGGTGCACTGGGTGGCTTCACGGCCGTGGGCCTGAGCAGCTTTGGCCTGAGCGCCTGCGGCGGCAGCGACGCCGCCCCTGTGACCGCCACGGGTGTGGAATTCATCGGTATGCCCGCCGCCATGACCGACGCACAACGCGCCACCAACTTCACCAGTGCCAGCGTCAAGATCGCTTATTCCGATGCAACCACGAAAACCCAAGCGCTCACCTACAACACCATCTTCAAAACCGGGGACACGCTCAAGAACGGCAGCGCCGACGTGATTGCCGGCGCCTACTACGACATCGACGGCAACCCGATCATCGACAACTCCGTCCCGGCGTCTGCCGAGCCGTTCTATTCCGACTGCCCGGACGGCAATTCTCTGCTGGCCCTGGCCAACCCGACCGTGCCCGGCGTCACCGGCAACACCTTGTTCCTGGTGACGCAATACGAGTACAAGACCATCAACAACGCCAGTGTCAGCATGTACGGCAAGCTGCCCTCACAAATCACCGTGACCTCGCTGGACCAGAACAAGACCTCCGGCGCGCTCAAGGCGGTCAAGCATTTCAACGTGGACACCAAGCCAGTGCATGGGCTCTGGATCACCTGCGCCTCCAGTTTGTCGCCGTGGAACACCCACTTGTCGAGCGAAGAGTACGAGCCCGATGCCGTGAACATCGCGACCAACACAATGTTTCAGGACTTCAGTCAGAACCTGTTTGGCAACCCCACAGCCGCCAATCCCTACCACTACGCGCACGTGCCCGAAGTCACTGTCAATCCCGATGGCACGGCCAGCATCAAGAAGCATTACTGCCTGGGCCGCGTTGCCCGCGAACTGGTCGAGGTGTGCCCCGACAACAAGACCGTGCTGATGGGCGACGACGGCGCCAACACCGGCCTGTTCATGTTCATTGCCGACAAGGAAAAAGACCTGAGCGCCGGCACACTTTATGTGGCCAAGTGGACGCAGACTTCGGCCACGGCAGGTGGTACCGCCACGCTGGGCTGGATCAAGCTGGGCAGCGCCAGTAGCGACGATGTGAAGGGTCTGGCGGACACTTTGACGGCCAGCGACATCGTGACCGTCAGCACCAGCGACCCGGCACTTGCCACGCCAGCAGACACCAGTTTCACCAAGATCGCCTTCAACGGCGTTACCGAGTGGGTCAAGTTTGCGCCGGGCAAGGAAATCGCCGCAGCCTTCCTGGAAACCCACCGCTACGCCGCATTCCTGGGTGCCTCCATGGAGTTCAGCAAGATGGAGGGCGTGGCGCTCAACCGAAAGGACAAGCTGGCCTACGTGGCCATGTCGCGCATCGAGAAAAGCATGAGCGATGGCGTCGGCGACATTCAGGTCGGTAAGATCAGCGCCGGCGCTACCTACGAACTCCAGCTTGCCGCCGCGCAGAAGGACAACACAGACACTGCCATCGGCAGCACATGGGTGCCCACCGTGATGACGGCCATCCCGGCCCTGGTCGGTGAAGATCAGGCCGCTGATGCCGTGGGCAATTCCGCCAATGTGGACAAAATTTCCAACGCTGACAACCTCAAATTCTCGGAAAAGTTGCGCACGCTGTTCATCGGCGAAGACTCCGGTCAGCACGTCAACAACTTTGTCTGGGCTTATAACGTGGACACCAAAAAGCTATCGCGCATTTTGTCGGTGCCCGCAGGCGCTGAGGCGACTGGTCTTGACGTGGTGGACAACCTCAATGGTTTTTCCTACATCCTGGGAAACTTCCAGCATCCGGGCGATTGGGGCGTGATCCATTCGATCATCAAAGCGGGGGTTGAGCCGCTGATCAATGCCAACTGGAACAACAGGAAGAGCGCGGCCATCGGCTACATCAGCGGCGTTCCTGTACTTTGAGAGTGAGGTGAGAGTGACATTGTGGCGGCGCATGTCGCTCTCGATAATTGGTCCGAGTCGGTGATGGCTTCTTGCGAATAATCAAGCGTTGATCTTGCCAGACAGGGAAACTACACGGCGATAAGTCAGGGAGTTTCAATTTTCAGGAGATCAATCATGAAACAGTCGTCAGTGTATTTGACAGGACTTTTGGTGGCTCTGGCTGTCGTGAACAGCGCAAGTTTTGCGCAGTCCAGTGTTGACTTTGGGAAAAATGAGTACGCGGCCAGTTGTGCCAGTTGTCATGGCGTCTCTGCCAAAGGTGATGGCCCGGTGAGCAAGCACCTGACCAAAGCGCCTTCCGATCTCACTACCCTGGCCAAACGCAACGGTGGGGTGTTTCCGACCCAGTATGCATGGGAAGTGATCGACGGCAGAACGTCGGTTCTGATTGGGGTTCACGGTGCGCGCGCGATGCCGGTCTGGGGCTACATTTACCGGGCCGAGGACACCCAGCCCGCTGACCTGCATGCACGCAACCGCATTGGCTCCCTGCTCGACTACCTGTCGCGCATCCAGGTGAAATAGCGTTCCCGGACACCTGAATCATGTTTCGTGATCGTGATGAAGCGGCCCATCGGCTGGCCGACAAACTCAATGCCTACCGGGGCAAGCATCCGCTGATTCTGGGGATTCCGCGCGGCGCGGTGCCGATGGCCAAAGTCATCGCCGACAAGCTGAACGGTGAACTCGATGTGGTGCTGGTGCGCAAATTGCGTGCGCCGGGGCAGCCAGAACTGGCCATTGGCTCAGTCGATGAGAGTGGCTGGACTTATCTGGTCGATTTCGCTGAAGTTTATGGTGGCAGTGCCGACTACATTGAGGCCGAGAAGCGTGTCCAGATGGAGACCATTCGCCAGCGTCGCGTCCAGTACACCCCGATTCGCCCTCCCATCAGCCCCAGTGGACGCATTGTGATCGTGATTGACGATGGTCTGGCCACCGGTGCCACCATGATCTCTGCGCTGCATGGCTTGCGTGCCAAGAAGCCCGCCAGACTCATTTGTGCCATCCCCGTTGCGCCACCCGACACGCTGGCCAAAGTGGCTGACCTGGCGGACGAGGTGGTGTGTCTTGAAGCGCCCCCGTTTTTCCGGGCAGTGGGGCAGTTCTACCGGCACTTTCCTCAAGTGGATGACGACGAAGTGATCGCGATACTGCAGAAATCCTGAATCAGATACCCCGCGTCAGTCTTTTGAGGGGCGTCCCGTCTTGATTGCGGGAACGGCTTTGAGTGCGGCTAAAAAAAGGGCATCTGGCATGGCTGCCAAGGTTTTGATGCCAGCCCGGATCAGTTCGTTTTTTTTGACCGGACTGCCCAGTTTGCCGCCGCGCTGCTTGAGTTCTTCGAGTACCAGGTATTCAAGCTTTGGGATAGTCAAGCTGTCACGCACCAGTTTTGGTTTTTTGCCTTTGAGCAGCTTTTCGGATTTTGTTTTGACCGCAGGTGCCAATGCTGCTTTGGGTTCGGCTTTCACGGGGGCTTTGGGCGCGGGGTTGACAACTTGCCGGGTCGCAGTCTTGGAGGCTGCTTTTACGACCGATTTGGTCACCGTTTTCGCAGCGGTTCTTTTGACTGGCACTGTTAAGGATTCACTCTGGACTGTGGAGGACATGGTCATTTTCCTGGAGTTAGGTGGTTCATGCAGTTTATTTTGTTGAAAGAAATCAAGTTGATCATCACGCGCAGGCTGCGTGCCAGGTTTCAATAGATTTCCGGCACCAGGATTTCATTGGGAACGGGCAGGCGCACATAGTTATCATTGCGTTCACGCGGTGGCAACATGATCGACGGGTGTTCAACTTCCTGGTAGGGCAGTTGGCTCAACAGGTGGTGAATGCAATTGAGCCGGGCTTTTTTCTTGTCATCGGCCTGCACCACCCACCAGGGTGATTCCGGGATGTGGGTGCGCTCGAACATGACTTCCTTGGCCTTGGTGTATTCCTCCCAGCGGCGGCGCGATTCCATGTCCATGGGGCTGAGTTTCCACTGTTTGAGGGGGTCATGAATGCGCCCTAAAAAACGCAGTTGTTGTTCCTCGTCTGAGACAGAAAACCAGTATTTGATGAGTTTGATGCCAGAGCGCACCAGCATTTTTTCGAACTCGGGCACGGAACGGAAAAATTCTTCGTACTGTTCGTCAGAGCAAAACCCCATGACTCGCTCCACCCCCGCCCGGTTGTACCAACTGCGGTCGAACAAGACCATTTCGCCAGCACCAGGGAGGTGAGCTACATAGCGCTGGAAGTACCACTGGGTTTGCTCCCGCAAGTTGGGAGTCGGCAATGCTGCCACACGGCAGACCCGCGGATTCAGACGCTGCGTGATGCGTTTGATGGTGCCACCCTTGCCAGCAGCATCGCGCCCTTCAAACAAGATCACAATTTTCTGGCCAGTTTTGACCACCCAGTCTTGCAGCTTGACCAGTTCACCTTGGAGCCGGAAAAGCTCGCGGAAATACAGTTTTCTGCTGTTTCTGTACTGCTCGGACTCCATGTCCAGGGCGCTCCCGGCCATGGTTTCGAGATTGCGGTCTTCGAGCTCCAGTTCGAACTCTTCGTCGTTGCTGTCGGCCAGATCGCGGCGGATGCGTTGGATGAGTTTTTTCTCGTTGATATCCAAATTCAACTCCATGGATGGTTTATTGTGGCTATTTGGCATGGCTGTGAGCGCTTATTTCCCGGCTGACACGGGTGAATCCTGGGGGATTTGGCTCAAGGCCTGCACCATGGTGCTCGAATCGAGCAGGCGCAGCTTGCTGGCGTAATGCCGGTCGAGTCGCCACTCGTTCAATATTTCCAGGGCCAGCTCGAAACGCTTGTCGTCGAGCTTGTAAAGTTGCGCCACCGAGATGCTGGTTTCGCTTTCGAGTGCCAGCACCAATGCAGCAATGATCTGCGCGGCTGGGTCGTCCGGGGTGGCTTCTATCAGTTTGCGGGCTTTTTTGATGGCAAGCATGTGTTTATTTCCATTCAAGGTTGTGCTGATGGTCCCCGTAAGACGACCTGCTTGTCAGAGGGTTGCGATATCAGTGAGCGGTTGGTATTCCCGTTTTCCCTAGGATAGCCGATGCCCATCGTATATTTGATGACATTACAGTGACACTTGCATGAAAGATGCCTTGTTATCTTGCCCTTTCAAAAACGGTCGTTTTGTCACGGCTTTGACACATTGGTGTCGTAAATTACGCCCTGTCGAGCCAAATGTGGTTCAACAACTGATCCATTTAATTTAAGGATTCCCTATGAACAAAAGTGTTTTTAAGTCTATTTTGGCCACCTCTGCACTTGCATTTTTGAGTGCTGTGCCCTTGGCCAGCATCGCACAAGTTGTCAAGGTTGACGGCTCCAGCACGGTGTTTCCAATCACTGAAGGTGTCGCTGAAGACTTCCAGAAAGCCAATAAAGGCTTGAAAGTGACTGTGGGTGTTTCTGGCACCGGCGGTGGTTTCAAGAAGTTTTGCCGCGGTGAAACCGATATTTCTGACGCTTCACGTCCCATTGCAGCCAAAGAGATGGCAGACTGTAAGACTGCCGGTGTTGACTATTACGAATTGCCTGTGGCATTTGATGCCTTGACCGTGGTGATCAACCCGAAGAACACCTGGCTCAAGCAAGCTACCGTGGCTGAGCTCAAAACCATGTGGGAACCTGCTGCCCAAGGTAAAGTTACTCGCTGGAACCAGGTCAACCCAACCTGGCCAGATTTACCCATGAAGCTTTTTGGTGCTGGCGCTGACTCTGGCACCTTTGACTACTTTACGGAAGCCATTGTGGGCAAATCCAAATCCAGCCGTGGCGACTTCACGGCCTCGGAAGATGACAATGTGCTGGTGCAGGGTGTCGCTGGTGACGTGAACGCGCTCGGTTTCTTTGGTTACGCTTACTACGCCGAAAACACCAACAAGCTCAAGGCGCTGCCAATTGTCGAAAAGGAAGGTAAGCCTGCTGTGGCACCGAGCGCCAAGACGGTCTCTGATGGCTCTTACCAGCCTCTGGCACGCCCAATTTTCATTTATGTCAATGTCAAATCACTGGAAAAACCTGAAGTCAAGAAGTTTGTTGACTTCTACATGGCCCATGGCGGCAAGATGGCCAACGAAGTGAAATATGTGGCCTTGCCAGACAGCGTTTATGCAGCCAATATCAAGCACATGGCCACGGGCAAAAAAGGTACTGTGTTTGGTGGCAAAAACGAAGTGGGTATCAGTATTGAAGAATTGGTGAAACGCGAAGCCAAGAATTGAATCCGGGTTCTGACTAAAGCCAAGCAATGCGGCTTGAAAACGTACTATGTTTTTGAGCCGCCTTGTTTTTAGATCAAGTAAGGCATGGGCCTCTCCTTAAAATGAACGCTTCAATCATGACAGAGCCACAGGCAATGGAAAAACGATTAACAGGTGCAGCGCGGCTTGCGCAACTGGCGCAGATCAAGGCTTCTCGCAAAAGGGTTGACCGCATCATCGAGTTCGTGTTGTTGTCTGCCGCCTGCGTTTCTGTGTTCACGACGCTGGGCATCATGTACGTGTTGATCAGCGAATCGGTGGTGTTTTTTAAACATGTGCCGTTATGGGATTTTTTGACGGATTCCCAATGGACACCATTGTTTGACGATGCGCACTTTGGTATTGCCGTGTTGTTGGCTGGCACACTGTCAAGCTCCCTGGTGGCACTGTTGATTGCAATTCCGGTGGGCACCATCATTGCCATTTATTTATCGGAATTTGCCGAACATCGCATCCGTGAGGTGTTGAAACCGGTGCTGGAACTGCTCTCGGGGATACCAACCATCATTTACGGCTTTTTTGCATTGCTGTTTGTGACCCCGCTGATCCAAAAGATTTACCCGGATTTGCCGACCTTCAATGTGCTGTCGGCGGGCATTGTGATGGGCATCATGATCATTCCTTATGTGTCGTCCTTGTCTGAGGACGCCATGCGTGCCGTGCCCATGAGCCTGCGCGAAGGCTCTTACGCCATGGGGGCAACGCGCTTCCAGACGGCCATGCGCGTGATTGTGCCGGCATCCATTTCAGGCATTGCCTCGGCCTATATCCTGGGTGTGTCGCGGGCCGTGGGTGAGACCATGATTCTGGCGGTAGCCGCCGGCATGCAGCCGAATTTGACACTCAACCCGCTGGAGCCTGCTGCGACAGTGACTTCGTTCATCGTTCAGGTGGCGTTGGGTGATTTGCCGCATGGCAGCATTGGCTACCAGACGATTTTTGCGGCGGGTTTGACGTTGTTGTTGATCACGCTTTTGTTCAATCTTTTGGGGCACTGGATGCGCCGCAGATTCCGGGAGGCTTATTAATGGGTACGCAATTGTCTCGCTCAGAAGAGCTGCGAGCCATCATCAAGTCGCACAAGCGCTGGGACTTGATCTTTGCTGTGGTGGGTATTTTGGCGATTGCGCTGGCCATATTGACTTTGGTCGCGCTGTTCAGCCAGATGGCGATTGATGGTGCGCCGCGCATCACTGCCGAGTTCTTCACCAACTTCCCGTCGCGTCGTGCCGGTCAGGCCGGCATTTTGTCAGCGTGGGTGGGCTCGTTTTTGGTCATGCTGGTGACGGCTTTGTTTGCTATTCCCATAGGCATTGCCAGCGCCATTTATCTGGAGGAATACGCCCGCAAGAACTTGTTTACCGATGTGATAGAAATCAACATCAGCAACCTGGCGGGTGTGCCATCGATCGTGTATGGTTTGCTGGCGCTGGGTTTGTTTGTCTATACCTTCGGCTTTGGGCAAAGCATTCTGTCGGCCGGTTTGACGCTGGCGCTGTTGATCTTGCCGATTGTGATCGTCACCACCCGCGAGGCCTTGCGCTCGATCCCGCAAGTGGTGCGTGAAGGGGCTTACGCCTGTGGTGCCACCAAGTGGCAGGTGGTCAGTGACCATTTGGTGCCGTACAGCATGCCCGGCATTCTGACCGGTGTGATCATTGGTTTGTCGCGCGCCATTGGTGAAACGGCACCCATCATCACCATTGGTGCGCTGACCTTTATTGCCTTTTTGCCCCCCGTGCCATTCACGGGTGAGCCGGTGGCTGGCATGTTCGACTGGCTTTTTTCACCGTTCACCGTCATGCCGATCCAGATTTTTAACTGGACGTCCCGGCCCGATCCAGCCTTCCATGCCAATGCGGCGGCTGCCAGTCTGGTGCTGGTGGTGCTGACCCTGGGCATGAATGCGTTGGCCATCTGGCTGCGCTATCGGCTGCGCAAAAACATCAAGTGGTAAATCCTTCAAAGAGCAAATAACTTATGTCTTCCACCATTACGCTTCCTGATCGACCGCCTGTTTTGAAAGCCGAATCAAAGAATCTGGATTTTTATTACAGCGATTTCAAGGCGCTCAAAGGCGTTTCCATGCCGGTTTATGAAAACCGTGTGACCGCCTTGATTGGCCCCAGCGGTTGTGGCAAGTCCACTTATTTGCGCTGCTTCAACCGCATGCACGACCTGTATCCCGGGCATCGCTACGATGGCAAAATTGAGTTACATCCTGATGATGTGGACATTCTGGATGCCTCTGTTGACCCCATAGAAGTGCGTATGCGCATTTCCATGGTGTTCCAGAAACCCAACCCATTTCCAAAATCCATTTTCGAGAATGTGGCTTATGGCCTGCGGGTGCGCGGTGAAAAGTCCACCACCTATATTGAAGACAAAGTTGAGGCGGCACTCAAAGCCGCTGCCATCTGGAATGAGGTAAAAGACCGTATGACTGAGCCCGCCACCAATTTGTCGGGTGGTCAGCAGCAACGCCTGTGCATTGCCCGGTCACTGGCCACCGACCCTGAAATCATCCTGTTTGATGAACCCACCTCTGCGCTGGATCCGATCGCAACGGGCAGCATCGAAGAACTCATCAGTGAAATCAAAAGCAAGGTGACGATTCTGATTGTCACCCACAACATGCAGCAAGCGGCCCGTGTGTCCGATTTTGTGGCGTACATGTATTTGGGCGAGATGGTGGAATATGGTCAAACCAGTGACATTTTCATGAAGCCCAAGCGTCAGGAAACTGAAGACTACATTACCGGCCGTTTCGGTTAAACAACAAGGATCTGACATGAGTGAAAAACATTTATCGTCCCAGTTTGACAGCGAGCTTGGGGCTGTCTCTACCCGTGTCATGGAGATGGGCGGCCTGGTCGAGTCGCAGATTCACCAAGCCATTTATGCCCTGTCGCAATTCAGTGTCGAAGTGGCCAATGAGGTCACAGCGGCTGAAAGCAGGGTCAATACCATGGAAATTGACATTGACCGGGAGCTTTCCAGCATCATCGCCCGGCGCCAGCCGACGGCACGCGACTTGCGCTTGTTGATTGCGATTTCCAAAGCCACCGCCAACCTGGAGCGGGTGGGGGATGAAGCCGCAAAAATTGCCCGCATGGTGCGCTCCATCATTCAAAGCGGCGCGCCGCGTTCGCTGCCATCGCTGGAATTGCGCGTGGCCTCTGACATGGCCTCTGCCTTGTTGCGCAAAGCGCTGGATGCCTTTGCCCGGCTCGACACCACGGCGGCACTGGCGATCCTCAAGGAAGACGACCTGATCGACAAGGAATTTGACGGCTTTGTGCGCAAACTCATCACCTACATGATGGAAGACCCGCGCATGATTTCGCCCAGCCTGGACTTGCTGTTTTTGGCCAAAGCCATCGAGCGCATTGGCGACCATGCCAAGAACATTGCCGAATTGATCATCTACATCGTCAAAGGGGCCGATGTGCGTCATTCACCCATGGAGAAAATTGAATCGGTGGTGAAATGAGACGTTTGCCTGGTGTGCTGATTGTTGAGGATGAACCTGCCATAGCCGAACTGATTTCGGTCAACCTGCGCCACAGTGGTTTTCGACCAGTCTGGGCCATGGACAGTATCACCGCGCAAGCGGAGTTGGAGGCTGTTTTGCCCGATGTCATTTTGCTGGACTGGATGCTGCCCGGTGAAAGTGGCTTGACATTGGCCAAGCGCTGGCGTGCGCACCCACGTACCAAGACTGTGCCGATCATCATGCTCACCGCCCGTGGCGACGAGGTGGATCGGGTGGCCGGTCTGGATGCCGGGGCCGACGATTACATTGCCAAACCGTTTTCCACCAAAGAACTGCTGGCACGCATTCGTGCGGTGCTCAGGCGGCGCGCCCCTGAGCAGGATGCGGGATTGGTAACGGTTGGTGATTTGAGTCTTGATGCGTCCACTTACCGCGTCACATTCCAGGGGCAGTTGTTGAAACTGGGGCCCACTGAATTCAAGCTGTTGCACTACCTGATGACGCATGCCGAGCGGGTGCATAGCCGCTCGCAATTGCTGGACAAGGTCTGGGGTGACCACGTTTTTATCGAAGAACGGACGGTGGATGTGCATGTCAAACGCCTGCGTGAAGCGCTGGGCGATGGCGGGCAAATGATTGATACCGTGCGCGGTGCTGGTTATCGCCTCTCCGCGCAAACCGTGCCGGCGAAGCAGGCATAAATCAGGCGCGCGCATGCTGGGCCGATTCACTCTTTTCTTGGGCTACCTGTCGCTAGGCGGCTTGCTGGGTGCTTGGGTTGATTCGGTTTGGCCCCAAGCCCATGCCATGGCTGTCGGGCTGGTGATTGCGGCCTCGTCATGGATACTGTTGGATAGCTTGCGTGCCGGGCAATTGTTACGCTGGTTGCGCCTGGGTCTTTCTTCTGAGGGGGGTCCAAAAACTGGCGTTTGGGGTGACATCACGGCCCGTGTACGCCGTTTGTTACGCGACCGCGAGCGCCAGACGATAGATAGTCAGTCGCGTTTACAGGACTTTTTATCAGCTTTGCAGGCGTCTCCCAACGGCGTGATGTTGCTTGATGGTGAGGCGCGCATTGAGTGGTGCAACCAGACCTCCGCCATGCATTTTGGTCTGGATATTCAGCGTGACCTGATGCAGACCATTGGCAATCTGGTGCGTGATCCCGGGTTTGCCAGTTACCTGGCCAGTGATGAGTTCGGTAGCAGTCTGACCATGCCTGGGCGTGACAGTACGCCCTCAAGGCCAGTCACTTTGTCTGTGCAACTCCATCCTTATGGCCAGAATCGCAAACTGCTTTTGTCGCGCGACATCACGGCGCTGGAGCAGGCCGAGGCGATGCGGCGCGATTTTGTGGCTAATGTGTCACATGAAATTCGCACGCCCCTGACGGTATTGGCTGGATTTGTGGAAACCCTGCAAACGCTGAATTTGCAGGAATCCGAGCGTCAGCAGTATCTTGCGCTGATGGCACAGCAGGCGGACCGGATGCAGACTTTGGTGAGTGATTTACTCACACTTTCAAGACTTGAGGGCAGTGCCCCGCCGGGCCTGGATGCGCATGTCGCTGTGCCGTCGTTGATGCGCCAGCTTGAAGCTGATGCCTTGGCACTTTCGCAGGTCATGGGATCGGTGGGTGACACGGATCACCAGTTCGTGTTCGAGTGCGGATTTGACGGCTATCTGGCAGGTGCGGCCAGTGAGCTTCTCAGCGCCATGGGTAATTTGATCAGCAATGCGGTACGTTATACGCCGTCAGATGGGCGCATCAACGTGAGCGTTCGGCAACGCTCGGATGGCTGTCTGGTTTTTTCGGTCTCTGATACTGGGCCTGGCATTGCCGCCGAGCACCTGGGCCGCTTGACCGAGCGTTTTTACCGCGTGGATCGGAGCCGCTCACGTGAAACGGGTGGTACCGGCTTGGGCCTGGCCATTGTCAAACATGTGTCCCAACGCCACGGGGCCACGCTGACGATTGAGAGCATTGTCGGCCAGGGCTCGGTGTTTACTCTGACTTTTCCGGCGTCAAGGGTGGTGCAGGTAAAGGCTGCGGCTGACGCTCAAATAGGCCCAGAGACTCTTTTCGCTCGGCCGGATGGCCCATAGTGCGGCGCAATTGCCAACTTGGGTTTTGCGTGATGTCGGGGCGCTGATCCACGGTGCGAAGATCTGCGATCAACCAGGCGCACGGGCTGTTGGCATGCAATGCATGGAGTTCAAGTCCACCGTGAAACTGAAAGGCTGCGAACTGGCTTCGGTTCAGACCCAAAGTGGCCACGCAACCAGGTTTCTGCGGCATGCTGGAAGTGGCTTGGCGCACCAGTGGTGCGTAGCTTCTGGCAAAGTCGAGCAACGGCAGCCATAAGGTCATCAGCAGCAGCCAGCACAGGGCCGCACCACCCGCAGGCAGCACCACGCTTTTCCAGATGGCAGCCTGGTGCCGGCCAACGCGCCATTTGACCAGCCAGGCCCACACCAGGCTGGCGCAAACCGCAATCAAAAATGGTGCGAATGAAAAGCTGTGAACAAAGCCTGGCGCCAGGCGCGCCACGTTGGCAGCCGGTTGTGCCGGGAAACCGGTTTGCATGGAAATCCATACTACCCAGATCACCAATGCGCAGCCAGTGAAAAAAATAAGGGTAAACCAGTCAATCAGCGCAGCCACGCTGCGACTCAGCGTGGGCAAGGCAAAGGCTGCCAATGCGGCCAAGGCGGGCAAGGCCAGCAGCAGGGATCGATCGGCAGCGCTGGTGGTCAAGGTCGCCGCGCTGGCCACTGCGACAAAGCAGATCGGCAACCAGAGGTGCAGCCCGGAGAAGCGTGCGCTGACAAGTTGCCGGCGCCAGCGCCACAGCGTCCAGATGGCCAGTGGCCAGGCAGGCCAGGTAAACCACAAAAAAAGCTGTCCCAGGCTTTGCCATTCAGCCAGGTCGGCCTGGGGTAACTCAATACGCCAGCGCCACAAATTTAAAACAGTAGCCAACAGAGCAGACGCTAGTGTCAGCGCTACCAAGCCATTGGCCCTGATTTTTTTCTGTGACGCATTTGTCGTGCCTGCGGTTGGTGCGAGCAGGTAGAGAGTGGCACCGCCCAGTCCCAAAGCCAAGGCCATGGAGGGTGCACCAGACAGTGTGAGTCCAAACAACGCTACACCGGCGCTCAGTCCCGCAGCCCAGGGACGGTAGGGCAGGGCCGCCGTGGCGTAAAACAGCAGGGCGGTAAAGCACAACTGCGTCAGTGCGGGTGTCGTTTCATGGGCCAGTTGTGCCAACCCCAGGCAGGCAATGAAGGCCAGCAAAGCGCCGTCGGCGATGGCGCGTGCGTAGTCCGTGGGATGCGCTTCGCCGCCAAAGGCAAAGGCGACCGGCTGTGCCTTCGGGTTGCGGGCCAGATAGTAAGTGCCATACCAGGTGGCCATCAGCGCCAGCACCAACAACAGCATGAAGGGCACGCGCGCGGCCAGATCAGAGGGCAACCAGTGGGGTGCCACCTGAATGGCCCAGGCGCCCAACCAGTAGGGCAGTAAGGCATCGACTTCAGGACTTACCCCCCCCAATGTTGGACGCCACCAGTCGGTCGCGCCGCGTGCCAGCTCAGCCATGTAGCCAAACGTGCTGATGTCGTCATACTTCCATGGAACGCGTCCCAGAAAACCGGGTAACACATAAGCTAGGCAAAACAGCAGCAGCGCCAGGCGCGGCAAGCGCTTGACGGCACCTTGAGCGACGATGGCGGGGGTGGGCTGATTCACAGCGTGCGCTGGTTAAAGAGGTTTGATCAGTGCAAAGAAAAAGGCAGCACGGCGTGACCCGGCTGCCTTTGGCAAAGCGTTTTTGATAGCTTACTTGGCAGCAGTTTTGCCGAAACGGTTACGGAAGCGTTCCACACGACCACCCATGTTGTCCACCGACTTTTGTGTGCCTGTGTAGAAGGGGTGCGATTCGCTGGAGGTATCAAGCTTGAAGAGTGGCAGTTCGCGGCCATCTTCCATTTTGATCATCTCTTTGGCATTGGCGCAAGAGCGGGTGACAAATTTGAAACCGTTGGACGAGTCCAGGAAACAAACGTCGCGGTAGTTGGGGTGAATGCCTTCTTTCATGATTTCTCCATCAGATGCGTTAGCCGCGTCAGCCCTTGCACAACCCATTGCGCAATTCAAAGCTGCTCGTACTTTTCGCTAAAAACCAGCGATTATAGATCAGCCACCTCGACGCATCATGTCGAAGAACTCGCTGTTGTTTTTGGTGGCGCGCATTTGTTTGAGCACCATCTCCATGGATTCGATTTCATCCATGTTGTACAAAAACTGGCGCAGGATACGCGTTTTTTGCAAAATGTCGGGCGCCAGCAGCAACTCTTCACGGCGTGTGCCGCTGCGGTTGAGCTGGATCGACGGGAACACGCGTTTTTCATACAAGCGGCGGTCCAGGTGAATTTCCGAGTTGCCGGTACCTTTGAATTCTTCAAAAATAACTTCGTCCATGCGGCTGCCGGTGTCAACCAGTGCGGTTGCGATGATGGTCAGGGAGCCACCTTCTTCCACATTGCGAGCTGCACCGAGGAACCGTTTGGGACGTTGCAGGGCGTTGGAATCGACACCGCCGGTCAACACTTTGCCGGAAGATGGCACCACGTTGTTGTAGGCGCGGGCCAGACGGGTGATGGAGTCGAGCAAAATCACCACGTCTTTTTTCAGCTCGACCAGGCGTTTGGCCCGCTCGATCACCATTTCAGCCACATGCACATGGCGCGCAGCGGGTTCGTCAAACGTGGACGCAATCACCTCACCCTTGACCGTGCGCTGCATCTCGGTCACTTCTTCCGGGCGCTCGTCAATCAACAGCACCATCAGGTAACTGTCGGGGTAGTTGGCGGAAATAGCGTGTGCAATGTGCTGCATCATCACCGTCTTGCCGCTTTTCGGCTGCGCCACGATCAGGGCGCGCTGGCCTTTGCCGATGGGGGCAATGATGTCAATGATGCGCCCGGTGATGTTTTCTTCGCCCTTGATGTCGCGCTCCAGCCGCATCTGCACGTTGGGAAACAGCGGGGTCAGATTCTCAAACATCACCTTGTGTTTGTTTTCTTCGGGGCCACCACCGTTGACTTTCTCAAGCTTGTTCAAGGCAAAGTAGCGCTCACCATCCTTTGGCGTGCGTACCTCGCCTTCAATCATGTCGCCGGTGTGCAGGTTAAAGCGGCGCACCTGGCTGGGGCTGATGTAGATATCGTCTGTGCTGGCGGTGTAGCTGGTGTCGGGGCTGCGCAAAAAGCCAAAACCGTCGGGCAGAATCTCAAGCACACCATCGGCAAAAATCTGCTCGCCGGCGCGCGCACGTTTTTTGATGATGGCAAACATCAATTCCTGCTTGCGCATGCGACCCGTGTTTTCAATCTCAAGATCTTCGGCTTGCTTGAGGACTTCTGACACGTGCAGTGCCTTGAGTTCATTTAAATGCATGGAGTGGCTTAGTGAAGGTATGGAATCTGCCGTGAAGGGGGATGATTCGGCGCTAAGGACTTGTGATGGTTCAAGTCGCATCGGCTTTGCGCCTATGGCTCGAGCTGACCCTTGATGGGGGAGAGCGAGTGCGGTGAATTATGACAGGAAAAAAAGCCCAACGAGGATGGCTGGGCCCAAGCAGATGCGTGGCAGCTGCAAAAAACAGGCTTATGCCAATTGCTGATCGATAAAAGCGGTGAGTTGTGCTTTGCTCATGGCGCCCACTTTGGTGGCAGCCAATTGGCCGTTTTTAAATATCATCAAAGTGGGAATGCCGCGAATGCCGAATTTGGCAGGAATGTCGCGGTTCTCATCCACATTCATTTTGGCAATCTGCAATTTGCCTTCGTAAGCCGTCGATACTTCGTTCAGGATTGGGGCAATCATTTTGCATGGACCGCACCATTCGGCCCAGTAGTCCACCAACACGGGTACGCTGGCCTGCAACACGTCACTTTCGAACGATGCATCGGACACATGTTTGATCAGTTCACTGGCCATGATTTTTTCCTAAAAAGAGGTTTTGAAAAGATTACAGTGGAGAAATTGTGACAGAAACCAAAACAGGACACGTCGCACAGGTTCCAAATGCAGACGATTTAAGTGACCCGCGCAGGAATGTCCAGCGGCGATGAAGCCAGGTACAGCATTTGTTTTTTAAGAATTACCAAGGTCGATGATGAAAAAAGTGGTGGTGATAGGAGCCGGTCCAGCCGGGTTGATGGCGGCTGATGTTTTGTCAAGCGCGGGCATCGCGGTGCAACTGTTTGATGCCATGCCCAGCATTGGCCGCAAATTTTTGCTGGCTGGCAAAGGTGGGCTGAATTTGACGCATTCCGAACCTGCCGACCTGTTTGCTTCGCGCTATGGGCAGCGCCGACAGCAAATTGAAGCCTTATTCAAGTCATTTGATGCCGCCAGCGTGCGTGCCTGGGCGGCTTCTTTGGGTATTGAGACGTTTGTGGGCAGTTCGGGGCGGGTTTTCCCCACCGACATGAAGGCTGCGCCGCTGTTGCGGGCCTGGCTGGCGCGTTTGCGTCACCCTACAAGTGGCCCGCCGGTGGCGTTTTTTATGCGGCATCGCTGGACGGGCTGGCACCAACCCGCGTCACAACCTGGCGACGATCGCGATATTGCATCGGCAACACCCCTCTGGTTGAACTTTGACACACCGCAGGGCCCGTTCAACGTGCAGGCTGACGCGGTGGTGCTGGCACTGGGGGGCGGCAGTTGGTCGCGCCTTGGCTCCACCGGCGCCTGGGTGCCTTTGTTGCAGGCCAAAGGCGTGGCGGTGGCCCCCTTGCTGCCTGCCAATTGCGGCTTTGATGTGCAAAATGGCTGGAGCGCGCACTTTGCCAGCCGTTTCGCTGGCCATCCTTTCAAATCGGTGGCGATTGAGTTCACCAATGCGCAAGGTCACAAATTTGCCCGCAGGGGAGAATTTGTTGCCACGGCTACCGGGGTCGAGGGCAGTTTGATTTATGCGGCATCAAGTTGGCTGCGTGATGACATCCTGGCGCATGGTACGGCTACATTCCACCTGGATTTGTTACCCGGTATGCCGCTGGAGCGTGTGCTAACTCAAGCGCAACATCCACGCGGATCGCGTTCGCTGACCAGCCACCTCAAGAGCCGCTTGCATATTGAGGGCATCAAGGCGGCCATCCTTTATGAGTTATTGAGCAAAGAACAAATGGCTGATCCCGTTCTGTTGGCTCAGGCAATCAAGGCTTTGCCCATCACTCTGGCGGCGGTTCGCCCCCTAGACGAAGCCATCAGCAGCGCCGGTGGCGTGCTGTTTGAGGCCATGACGGAGCAACTGATGCTGGAGTCTTTGCCTGGTGTGTTTTGTACCGGTGAAATGCTCGACTGGGAAGCGCCCACGGGCGGTTACTTGTTAACAGCTTGCCTGGCCAGTGGTGTTGGCGCCGGGCAGGGTGTATTGGCGTTCCTGAGAAATAAGCTTTAAAGCGGTTCATCTTGAATGCAAAATGCTCTACTTTTATAGCTTTCGTTGAGCGCATCTAATTCACTGACAGGAGGCAATGACAGTCAGGGCCATGCAAGCTCAGCGTTCATAATTATAAATTCAGTTTTTTAAAATCACCGGAGACAGCCCATGACCTCGTACGCCGAATTTCATCAACGTTCCCTCACCGACCGAGACGGCTTTTGGGGCGAACAAGCCCGGTTGGTGGACTGGAAAGTCCAACCGCAGAAGATTTGTGACTACAGCAACCCGCCTTTTGCAAAATGGTTCGTGGGTGGCGTGACCAACCTGTGCCACAACGCGGTGGACCGGCATTTGAAAGACCGTGCTGATCAGGCGGCGCTGATATTTGTGTCCACCGAGACCAACCAGGAAAAGGTGTATTCCTTCCGTGAACTGCATGCCGAAGTGCAGCGCATGGCTGCAGTGCTGAAAGATTTGGGCGTGACCAAAGGCGACCGCGTGCTGATTTACATGCCCATGATTGCCGAAGCTGCCTTTGCCATGCTGGCTTGCGCGCGCATCGGCGCCATCCACTCGGTGGTGTTTGGTGGTTTTGCTTCCGGTTCTCTGGCTACCCGCATTGAAGATGCCGAACCAAGGGTCATCATCAGTGCCGATGCGGGTTCACGTGGCGGCAAGGCGGTGGCTTATAAGCCGCTGCTGGACGAAGCCATTTCACTCTCAAAATACAAACCCGAATCCGTGTTGCTGGTGGATCGTGGTCTGGTGGCCATGAGTTTGGTCGCGGGGCGTGACAAGCTGTGGGGCGCATGGCGCGAAAAGAACCTCACCACCGTGGTGGAATGCGAATGGGTCGATGCCACGCATCCCAGTTACACGCTCTACACCAGCGGCACCACAGGCAAACCCAAAGGCGTCCAGCGTGATACCGGTGGCTATGCCGTGGCACTGGCCGCCAGCATGAAGCATATTTACGGTGGCAACGCTGGTGAAACTTATTTTTCCACCAGCGACATCGGATGGGTGGTAGGCCACAGCTACATCATTTATGGGCCGTTGATCGCTGGCATGGCCACCATCATGTACGAAGGTTTGCCGACGCGTCCGGACGGAGGTATCTGGTGGAGTCTGGTCGAAAAATACAAGGTCACCGTGATGTTCAGTGCACCCACCGCGATTCGGGTGCTCAAAAAACAAGACCCTGCGCTGCTCACCAAATACGATCTGTCCAGTCTGCGTGCGCTGTTCCTGGCGGGCGAGCCGCTGGACGAGCCCACTGCGCAGTGGATCAGCGCTGGCCTGGGCAAGCCGATCATCGACAACTACTGGCAGACCGAAACCGGCTGGCCAATCCTGTCGCTGTGCAATGGTGTTGAAAAGGCTGTCAGCAAGTTTGGTTCACCGGGCAAGGCGGTTTATGGCTACAACGTCAAATTGCTGGACGACCAGACGGGTGAGGAATTGGTTGGTCCGAACCAAAAAGGCGTGGTGGCGATCGAAGGTCCGCTGCCGCCGGGCTGTATGCAAACCGTCTGGCGTGATGATGAGCGCTTTGTCAACACCTACTGGAAGAGCGTGCCGGGCAAACTGGTGTACAGCACGTTTGATTGGGGTGTCCGTGATGCCGATGGCTACTACTTTATTTTGGGTCGCACTGACGACGTGATCAATGTCGCCGGGCACCGCTTGGGTACCCGTGAGATTGAAGAAAGTATCTCGGCGCACCCCAATGTTGCTGAAGTGGCGGTTGTTGGTGTGGCGGACCAGCTCAAAGGCCAGGTGGCGATGGCATTTGCCGTGGTCAAGGATGCCAGCCTGATTGCCGATGAGGCCAGCGCGCTCAAGATGGAGGGCGAAATCATGAAAATTGTGGACAGGGATCTGGGCGCGGTGGCGCGGCCAGCCCGCGTCCGCTTCGTCACCGTGTTGCCCAAAACACGCAGCGGCAAGTGCCTGCGCCGCGCCATCACGGCGGTGTGCGAAGGCCGCGACCCCGGCGACCTGACCACCATGGACGACCCGGCTGCCTTGCAGCAGATCAAGGATTTGATCAACTCCTGATCAGGGTCAATATTTCCTTGTAAGGATTGTGCTGCTTTTCGGTGGCACAATCCTTTCTTGCATCAGGCCCTTCCAACGCCACTGTCGCATCCGCCAAACGGTCAAGCCGTGACGCGGGAGGTTAATCAACCATCAGCTTTAACCAGCCAAAGTTTCCCCAAGGGAAATGAAAGTCAGCGAAACATGAGTGAGACCAACACGGTTTATCAAGCCTACCAGGCGAACACCTATCTTTTTGGTGGCAACGCCCCGTATGTCGAGGAGATGTACGAAAACTACCTGGCCAACCCTGGCAGCGTGCCAGACACCTGGCGCGACTACTTTGATGCCCTGCAACATGTGCCCGCCGTAGATGGCAGCAACGCCAAAGACGTGCCGCACCAGCCTGTCATTGACGCTTTTGCGCAGCGCGCCAAAGCCGGTGGCACCAAAGTGGTGGTGGCCAGCGTGGATGCCGAGATGGGTCGCAAGCGCACTGCTGCGCAGCAGCTGATTGCTGCGTACCGCAATGTGGGTGCCAGCTGGGCTGACCTTGACCCCCTGAAACGCACCGAGCGCCCCAACATCCCCGAGCTTGACCCTGCGTTCTACGGCTTCAATGATGCCGACTTTGAGACCGTGTTTGACACCAGCAACACGTTTTTCGGCAAAGACAAAATGCCACTGCGCGAGTTGCTCAACGCGCTGCGCGAAACCTACTGCGGCACGGTGGGTGCCGAATATCAGTACCTGACTGACCAGACGCAAAAGCGCTGGTGGCAGCAAAAGCTGGAAAGCGTGCGCAGCAAGCCAAGCTTTACCGCCGAGCAGAAAAAGCACATCCTGGACCGCCTGACGGCTGCTGAAGGCCTGGAGCGTTTTCTGCACACCAAGTATGTGGGCCAGAAGCGCTTTTCACTCGAAGGTGGCGAGAGCTTTATTGCCGCCATGGATCAACTGATTCAGCAAGCGGGCAGCTTGGGCGTGCAGGAAATCGTGATTGGCATGGCCCACCGTGGCCGCCTGAACGTGCTGGTCAACACACTGGGTAAATTGCCTGCGGGCTTGTTTGCCGAGTTTGACCACACGGCCCCCGAAGACCTGCCCGCTGGTGACGTGAAATACCACCAGGGTTTCAGCTCGGACGTGACCACTCCTGGCGGTCCGGTGCATTTGAGCCTGGCGTTCAACCCATCCCACCTTGAAATTGTCAACCCGGTGGTGGAAGGTTCGGTGCGCGCCCGCATGGACCGCCGTGCTGACCCGACGGGTCGCCAGGTGTTGCCCGTGCTGGTACACGGTGATGCTGCCTTTGCCGGCCAGGGTGTCAACCAGGAAACCCTGGCGCTGGCGCAAACCCGCGGCTATACCACCGCAGGCACGGTACACATCATCATCAACAACCAGATCGGTTTCACCACCTCTGACCCACGTGACTACCGCTCTACGCTGTACTGCACTGACATCGTCAAGGGTATCGAGGCACCGGTGATGCACGTCAATGGCGACGATCCTGAGGCCGTGGTCCTGGCCATGCAGTGGGCATTGGAATACCGCATGGAGTTTCGCAAAGACGTGGTGCTGGACATCATTTGCTTCCGCAAACTCGGACATAACGAGCAGGACACCCCCGCGTTGACCCAGCCGCTGATGTACAAGAAAATTGCACAGCACCCAGGCACCCGCAAACTCTACGCCGACAAGCTGAGCGCACAGGGCATGGGGGCCACCTTGGGTGACGATATGTTCAAGGCATTCCGCGCTGCAATGGACGCGGGCAAGCACACGGTAGATCCGGTGCTGACCAACTTCAAGAGCAAGTACGCGGTGGACTGGTCGCCGTTTCTCGGCAAAAAGTGGACGGATGCCGGTGACACCTCGATTCCCATGTCAGAGTGGAAACGCCTGGCCGAGAAAATCACCACGCTGCCTGCCAGCCTGACACCGCATCCACTGGTGAAAAAGGTGTACGACGACCGTGCGGCCATGGGCCGTGGCGATCTCCCGGTGGACTGGGGCATGGGCGAGCACATGGCTTTTGCTTCATTGGTGGCCAGCGGTTACCCGGTGCGCCTGTCGGGTGAGGACTGCGGTCGTGGCACGTTCACCCACCGTCACGCCGTCATTCACGACCAAAACCGTGAAAAGTGGGATATTGGCACCTATGTGCCGCTGCAGAATGTGGCTGAAAACCAGTCTCCTTTTGTCGTGATTGACTCCATACTGTCTGAAGAAGCGGTGCTGGGTTTTGAGTACGGCTACGCGTCGAATGACCCGAACACGCTGGTCATCTGGGAAGCCCAGTTTGGCGACTTTGCCAATGGTGCCCAGGTGGTGATTGATCAGTTCATCGCGTCTGGTGAAGTCAAATGGGGCCGCGTCAATGGTTTGACCATGATGCTGCCGCACGGCTATGAAGGCCAGGGCCCCGAGCACTCCTCAGCCCGGGTCGAACGCTTCATGCAACTCGCTGCTGATACCAACATGCAACTGGTGCAACCGACCACGGCCAGCCAGATATTCCACGTGTTGCGCCGCCAAATGGTGCGCAACCTGCGCAAGCCCTTGGTGATCTTCACACCCAAGTCGCTGCTGCGTCATAAAGACGCTGCATCGCCCTTGGCCGAATTCACCAAAGGCAGTTTCCAGACCATCATTCCTGACCAGAAGACGCTCAAGGGCGACAGGGTCAAGCGTGTGATCACCTGTTCTGGCAAGGTGTATTACGACCTGGCCAAAAAGCGCGAAGAAAAAGGTGCCGAGGACGTGGCAATTGTTCGGGTGGAGCAACTCTACCCGTTCCCGCACAAGGCATTTGCCACAGAGCTCAAAAAATACCCCAACGCCACCGAGGTGGTGTGGGCGCAGGATGAGCCGCAAAATCAGGGTGCCTGGTTCTTTGTGCAGCACTACATTTTTGAGAACATGCTTGAAGGTCAAAAGCTCGGGTATTCCGGCCGTGCCGCATCTGCTTCACCTGCTGTGGGTTATGCCCACTTGCACCAGGAGCAGCAAAAGGCGCTGGTGGAGGGTGCGTTTGGCAAGCTTAAAGGTTTCGTTTTAACCAAGTAAGGTCGCGAACCGAGCCACTAAAACCGCTTGCGATGGGTGCGTCACCCGCCTCGCAAGTCCTCAAGAATATTTATTGAAAGAATTGTTATGGCAATCGTAGAAGTCAAAGTCCCGCAACTCTCAGAATCCGTGGCTGAAGCCACCTTGTTGCAGTGGAAGAAAAAAGTGGGCGACGCTGTCGCTGTGGATGAAATCCTGATCGACGTCGAAACCGACAAGGTGGTGCTGGAAGTGCCAGCGCCATCGGCTGGTGTCATCGTTGAAATCGTGCAACCCGATGGCAGCACGGTGGCCGCCGATCAATTGATCGCACGCATTGACACCGAAGGTGTCGC
>PHCO01000430.1 GCA_002842265.1 Betaproteobacteria bacterium HGW-Betaproteobacteria-18
GTCGTGGGGGGGAAGCTCGACGCCTCGGCCCCCGGGGGCGGCAACGGAGGCTTTATCGAGACCTCCGGGAAGAAGGTGACGATCGGCACAGACGCGCAAGTCACCACCCGGGCCGCCCAGGGGAGGAGCGGCAGGTGGCTCATCGATCCCGTCGATTTTACCATTGCGGCCTCGGGGGGGGACATGACGGGAGCGCAGGCGACAGCGGCCCTGGCCTTGAATGACCTGGAGATCCAGAGCTCGGGAGGCGCCTCGGGCGCCAACGGCGACATCTTCGTGAACGACAGCATCACCTGGAGCGCTCACAGGCTTACCCTGAATGCGTACCGCAACATCGAGATAAACCAGAGCCTCAACGGGTCGGGCACGGCGCAACTGGCGCTCTATTACGGCCAGGGGGGGGAGGCGGCCGGCAACAGCGCCACCTACAGCGTCAAGGCCCCCGTTAGCCTGCCGGCGGGGGACAACTTCTTTACCAAACTCGGCTTTGACGGCGCGGTAAAGACCTTTACCGTCATCACCGACCTCGGGGCGCAGGGGAGCGTGACGGGGACGGACCTCCAGGGGATGAGCGGGGACCTCGCCGGCAACTACGCCCTGGGCGCCGATATCGACGCCTCGGCCACGAGCGGTTGGGGCGCAGTAGGGTTTGATCCCGTCGGCAATACCGTGGCTTCCTATAGCGGCGCCTTTGACGGCCTGGGCCACACGATCACGGGGCTCACGATCGACCGGCCTGGCCGGTATTATATCGGCCTTTTCGGTCGTACATCCGCGGCCGCCAGAGTAAGCAATGTGGGATTGAAGGGCGGCTCGACACATGGACACGCTTCTGATCGAATGGGCGCCCTCGTCGGGTATAACGAGGGGGCGATTACGAACAGCTACGCCACCGGCACGGTCTCCGGAAACGGCTTCATCGGGGGCCTCGTCGGATATAACGCCGGCTCCATCAGCGCGTGCTATGCCACCGGCGCGATCTCGGGAAATGACTATGCCGGGGGCCTCGTCGGATTTAACGACACAGGGGGGTCCATCAGCTCGAGCTACGCCACCGGCGCGACCTCAGGAGACGACTTTGTCGGGGGTCTGGCTGGAAGCAACGAAGGGTCCATCAGCTCGAGCTACGCCACCGGCGCGGTCTCGGGAAATGGCTATGTCGGGGGCCTGGCCGGGGGGACTGAAGAAGGAGGGTCCATCAGGTACAGCTACGCCACGGGCCTGGTGACCTT
>PHCO01000431.1 GCA_002842265.1 Betaproteobacteria bacterium HGW-Betaproteobacteria-18
TAACTGGTCTTATCTGTTCCCTGCCATATCCCACACCGTAAAGGCGAGCGAACAGATCACTTTTGCCCTCTCTGATCAGATTCGGTGATTCGTATACCGCTGCACGGACAAGTTCATGGAAATGACCTATTTCGCCGGCAGTATCCTCAATGGCAATAGCGTCTTCATGGTCGAAGAATTCAGGGAAGGCATGCCTGTTTGAGGTGTTGCCGGGCGCAATGATCTTGTTGAAATCGAAAGCCGGGGGAACATCGACCGGAGCTGTGGTTTTAATGAGCAGCTCAGCGGCAGTAGCATCTGAAGTGGCATTGCCAGCGGAGTCGGTTACAGTAGCAGTAACACTGTAAACCCCGTCAGTGAGCAAATCAGCCGCCGGAATATTTAGTGTCCAGGCGGTGCCTGACAGAGAGAGTTTACCGTCGCCTACAGTATAGGTTTTGCCGTTGACCAGAACAGTCAGAGTCTCACCAGCGCCGACAGTAGCAGTACCAGTGATCGTCGGCGTAGTGTCATTGGTAGTGATGGCATTAACCGTCGGCGTGGCTGGTGGTGTAGTGTCAACAGTCAGGACGTAGGGGGCGGAGACTGGGCTGATGTTGCCGGCGGCGTCAGTTGCTGTGACAGTAAAGCTGTGAGTCGTACCGCCGGTAAGTGCTGCCGGAGTGTATGTCCAGGTACCGCTGCCGTCGGCTGTTACCGTCGCGATCAGTGTACCGCCGTCGTAGATGCTGACCGTGCTGTTTGCTTCAGCGGTGCCGGAAAGTGCCGGTGTGGTGTCGTTGGTAGTGCCGCCGTTGGCTACGTTGCCGAGAACTGGACCGACATTATCGTCAGCGCTGGTGATGACGGGTACAACAGGAGGAATATTGTCAATAACTGAAACGCTGACAGTGTAACTATTGCTCCCGCCATTGCCGTCGCTGATCGTGTAGCTAAAGCTGTCGGAACCGCTGTAACCTGGAGCCGGCGTGTAGGTAAAGGTACCATTTGTGTTAACTATAACCGTGCCATGAGTCGGATCGCTACCCTTGGTGTAGGTTACACTGTCTCCATCTACGTCTGTAGCTGGTGGAAGACTGCCGTTTAAAGGGATGTTCTCGTTGGTAGTTAAGCTTGTATTGCTGGCAACCGGGAGGTCGTTGGTGCCGTTGATGGTGATGGTGATGTCGTGAGTCGTGCCATCAAAAGCTGTAACTGTGATGGTATCGGTCAGGGTGTCGCCTGCGCC
>PHCO01000117.1 GCA_002842265.1 Betaproteobacteria bacterium HGW-Betaproteobacteria-18
ACCGCCGGCCGGTTCCGGTTCGTCGCAAGCGACCGAACCGGCCGTCCGTGGATAACGCTCTTCGTGCTTCGTGGCGTCCACGTAACGGGGTCCAGTACAGCTTCAGGCTATTTGATGGATTTTGGCCTGACCGTTCAGACAGACTTCTGAGCTGAGCGCCAAGCTCTGAGACAATACCTTTGTGCTGCAAATCTTTGTCATTACCTTCCCCTTTTTCGCTCTTGTTCTGTGTGGCTACCTGGCTGCCCGCAGGCGCATGTTGCCGCTGGAAGCCATTCCGGGGTTGAACGGGTTTGTGCTGTTTTTTGCCCTGCCGTGCATGTTGTACCGGTTTGGCGCCAGCACACCCATTGGTCAATTGCTCGATGTGGGTGTTTTTGCCACCTGGCTGCTGTGTGCGCTGATCACGGTGGGATTCACGGTGGCGGTCAGTCTGAATGCGCGCATCGGCTGGAATGACGCGTCTTTTGGCGCCTTGGTGGCTGCTTTTCCCAACTCTGGCTTCATGGGTGTGCCGCTGTTGGTGGCTTTGCTGGGCGCGGCATCGGCAGGACCCGTGATTTTGACCATGGTGATTGACATGATCGTGACCACCTCGTTGTGCATCGCACTGTCACGCATGGATGGTGCTGATGAGCACGGTGCGGCCAAGGCGCTCAAAAAAGCCCTCAAAGGTGTGCTGGCCAACCCCATGCCATGGGCGATTTTGTTGGGCGCACTGGTGTCGGTGATCGGCTGGGAACCGCCCAAACCGGTGGCGCAAACGATTGGCTTGCTGGCAGACGCGGCTTCCCCGGTGGCGCTGTTCACCATTGGTGCCGTGCTGGCGCGTGCCCAAATGCTATCCAAAGCGGGTCACGCCACGGCGCCCATGCTGCGTGACTATTTGCCGGTGGCGCTGTTCAAGCTGTTTTTGCATCCACTGCTGGTGTTGCTGGTGGGGGCTGGGCTGATCAGCCAGGGGCTGCCCCTGTCGCGCTTTGCCTTGACGGTGATGGTGCTCACTGCGGCATTGCCGAGTGCCAGCAATGTGTCGCTGCTGGCTGAGCGCTTTGGCGCCGACAACGGGCGCATTGCCCGCATCATTTTGGTCTCGACCGCCTCAGCGTTTGTCACGTTTTCAATGGCCGTTTCACTGATGATCTAGTGTGGTGTCACTATGGCTCTTTTCAACAAGCCTCTTCGAATTTTGATCTAAATCAACACAGGGTTTTCTCAGGGGCGTGTAATCGGCGCTGGAAATTTTTGATTCCTTGGGTTGTTTACACGCCCGTTATTTGAAAGAATGCAATGTCTGCCTGGTTTTCTTATACCGTCTTTACCGTGGTTGTGGTGCTTGCCAGCACCGCTTTGTTTTTCTTCACCCTGACCCGTGGCGCGCTGCTCATGCGGGGTGCCATGGGGCGGCTCTCGCACGATGCGTCGCATGTGTATCCCATCTATTCCAATATGCGTCTGATTCGCCTGGTGGACTGGCAACCCATCATCTCGGCCATTTTGCTGTTCCAGTACAGCCGACTGGTCTCCATCATCACGCACGGCCTGCATGCTGCTGACTTGCAGGACAAGCAAGTGCTGATCACCTCGTGCGCCTTTGGCAATGTGATTCCCAGGGTGGTCGAGGCATCGGTCAAATCGGGTGCACGCAAGGTGCTGATTGCCGATATCATCCAAAATGAGTTGGATCATGCGCAAACCAAGCTGGGTGACTATGCCGGGAAAATTGTCTATTCGCAAGACAACGCCATTGCCATGCAGCAGTCGGACGGCTCGGTGCACGCCAACGTGATGTTTTTCCTGCTGCATGAGCTACCCCATCATTTGAAAATTGAGGCATTGAACGAAGCCATGCGGGTGCTGGCCCCCGGCGGCAAGCTGTATCTGGGTGAGTTTCACCGCCCCAGCCCCTGGTTGCTGCGCGCCCTGAGTTGGACCTATTTCAAGGTGTTCGAGCCCTATGGGCTGGCGCTGTGGAATACCCACGACCCGGTGTTGCAACTGCAGGCCATGCCCGGTGTGACCTGTGAGCGCCATACTGCTTTTTTTGGTAACTTCCAGGTGATTGTGGCAACCAAAGCCGCCTGAGCACCGTCAAATCACCCGTTCAGATACTGAGCGGGTCCACATCAATCGCCCAACGTATCACGCCCTTGCATTCTGGCTGGGTACGGGTGTTGTGCAGCACACCTTGCCAGGCACTTAAAAACCGCTGCAGCGCGGCGCGTGACGGGCTTTCCACCAACATTTGCGCGCGCTCCACATTGGCAATGCGGGCAATGCTCATCGGTACAGCCGGGTAGAGCGTGAGTTGTGCGAGCAGTCCAGCCGTATCACTCTGCCGGGCGGCTGCCTGACTGGCCAGATTCAAAAAACCTTGCGCGGCATCCTGGGTACGGGCTTCGGCGCGCACCAGCGCCTGAAAGCTGAAGGGTGGCATGGCGGCTTGCAGTCGCTCTTTCAACTGTGACGCGGCAAAGGCGGGGTAGTCGTGTTTTTTCAGCGCTTCATACAAAGGGTGCGTGGGGTGGCAGGTTTGCAGCCACATTTCACTCTGGTTGGCCACCGCCTCATCGCGGCCCGCCCGGCCCGCAGCCTGCATCAGCAGGCTGAACAGCCGCTCAGACGCACGAAAGTCACTGGAGAACAAGGCGTTGTCGGGATTGACGGCAGCCACCAGCGTGATGCGGCGAAAGTCGTGCCCCTTGGCAATCATTTGCGTGCCCACCAGCACGTCCACGTCGCCGGTGTGCACCTGGGCCAGTTGGGATTCCAGCGCGCCCTTGTGGCGCGTGGTGTCAGCATCAATGCGCACGATGCGCACCGGTTGACCGTCCGGGCGGCGGGTCTCTGCCAGTAACTCGGCCAGATGTTCTTCCAGTCGCTCGGTGCCGCGCCCGAGCGGCGCAATATCGGGGTTGCCGCAGGCGGGGCAAGCGCGCGGCACCCGCTCGGTCAGGCCGCAGTGGTGGCAGCGCAGGGTGCGGTCAATTTTGTGGAATACGCGGTAAGCGCTGCAGTGCGGGCATTCGCTTTTCCAGTCGCAGTCGGTGCATTGCAGCACCGGGGCGTAGCCGCGCCTGTTCAGGAACACCATGCTTTGCTCGCCGCGAGTGATGCGTTGCGCGATGGCTGCCAGCAAGGACGGCGAGATCACACAGGACTTGGGTTGGTGGTTCATGTCCACCCGGCGCACCAGGGGCAACTTGCCGCTGCCGATGCGACTGGGCATGGCCAGCCGCAGGTAGCGCCCGCCCTCCGCTGCCGGTCGGCTGTGGTACCAGCTTTCCAGCGACGGCGTAGCCGAGCCCAGCAGTACTTTGGCGCCTTCCAGGCGGCCGCGGTAAATGGCCAGGTCACGGGCCGAATAGCGCGCTCCCTCACCACTTTTGTAGCTCGGGTCGTGCTCTTCATCGACGATGATCAGCTTCAACTGGGGCATGGAGGCAAACACCGCCATGCGCGTGCCCAGCACAATGCGGGCCGCGCCACTGTGCGCTGCCAGCCAGTTGTTCAGGCGCTGCGCCGGCGTCATGCCGCTGTGCATCGACACCACGGCATCGGCGCCGTAGCGGCTGCCAAAGCGGGCCTTGAAGCGGTCTTCGAGCTGCGGCGTCAGGTTGATCTCGGGCACCATCACCAGCGCCTGCGCATCGGGCGAACTGGCCAGCAGTTCGGCGGTGCACTGCATGAACACTTCGGTTTTGCCGCTGCCGGTGGCGCCAAACAGCAGAAATGGTCCAGGATTTTGATGAAATTGGCTGATCACCTTGGTCTGCTCGTCGCTCAGCACGACGGGATGGACAGCGTTATTGGTGTGTCCCTCTGGCGTGGGCAAAGCGTCTATTGGGGTGTCCAAAGAAACTGCGGCTGCAGCTTTGGCGAGTTTTTTCAGTTTGCGCGCCAGTTGCACGCTGCTGAGGTCTCGCAATTGTGGTGGCAGGGCGGCCAGCGCCACCTCGCCCGCAGTGCGTTGGTAGTAGCTGGCGGCAAAGCTGATCAGGGCGCGCCAACTGGCATTCAGGGGTGGCAAGGCATCGAGTACGGCGGCAATCGGGCGCAATCTGGCAGGGTCCAGCGCGGCGTCAGAGGGTTGTGCCGGACCGTTATTCCACACCACGGCCAACAGCTCGCGCTGGCCCAAGGGCACGCGCACCAGGGTTCCTGGCGGCAGCGGGGCGTCGCTCAAATAGGTCAGCGCGCCTGCCATCTGACTGTAGGCAGGGGTGTGAAGCAGCACCTGATTCAGGATGGTCATTGGCACGGGTGGTTGCGGCATTTTGTTCAAGTGAACTTGCGAAAAAGGCGTTAAGTGCTTGATTTTGAGAGCATTTGTCAGTCATCCAAGTAATCTGTGGATAACTTTGTTGATAAGTGGTCAACAAAGCCTGCGAGGCCTTGAAAATCAAGGCCTCGCTTAAGCTGCACAGAAAAAAGGCAATTTAAAAAATGCTTATAAATCAATGGCTTGCAATCGCTATGGCTTTTGTAGCGAGAGGGTTGGTGCCACCCTGCTTTGCTGCATTGCATCACCAATTTTGTGCATAAGTGACAAATTATTTTTTGGTTTATGCTGACAAAAAGGCTAAAAAAGTGCTAACAGTCCGGTCACGACAAGTTTTGTCAAGACCGGTGCATCCATCAGCAAGCGCCGCGCATCCGGCGCGAGTGGCTGTGCACTGCCTGCACCAAGGCCGCCACGTGCTCAGGCTCTGTGTGCTGGCTGATGCCATGACCCAAATTGAAGATATGCGTGGGGCCGGTGCCGGCGCCGCTGTGCGGGGTGCCAAAGGCGTTCAGCACCTTAACCACCTCGGCTTCGATTTGCGCCGGCTGGGCAAACAGCACGTTGGGGTCCAGGTTGCCCTGCAAAGCTTTGCTGCCGCCGACGATGGCGCGGGCCTTGGCCAGGTTCACGGTCCAGTCCACGCCGAGCACGTTGCAATCGAGCTGCTCCATCTCGTCGAGCCACAGGCCGCCACCCTTGGTGAACACAATGCTGGGAATGCGCGCGCCGTTGAATTCCTTGTGCAGTTGCGCCAGCACGCGGCGCGTGTAGGCCAGGCTGAATTCCTGGAACGCGCCATCGGCCAGCACGCCACCCCAACTGTCAAAAATCATGACGGCTTGGGCACCGGCTTCAATCTGGGCGTTGAGGTACTGCGCCACCGAGTCAGCATTGATTTGCAAAATGCGGTGCATCAAATCCGGGCGGCTGTACATCATGGTTTTGACCAGTTGGTAATCGTCGGAGCCTGCGCCTTCCACCATGTAGCAAGCCAGCGTCCAGGGGCTGCCGGAAAAGCCGATCAGTGGCACGCGGCCATTGAGCGCCTTGCGGATCGAGGTGACGGCATCGAATACATAGCGCAGCTTGTTCATGTCGGGCACTTCGAGCTTGGCCACGGCGGCTTCGTCACGCACCGCATGGGCAAACTTGGGGCCTTCGCCCAATGCAAATGACAGCCCCAGGCCCATCGCATCAGGCACGGTCAGGATGTCGCTGAACAGAATGGCCGCATCAATCGGGAAGCGGTCCAGCGGCTGCAGCGTGACTTCGGTGGCAAAGTCGGTGTTGGTGGCCAGTCCCATGAAGCTGCCGGCTTTGGCGCGGGTGGCTCGGTATTCCGGCAAAAAGCGACCGGCCTGGCGCATCATCCAGATTGGCGTGTAGTCGGTGGCCTGACGCAAACAGGCGCGCAGGAAAGTGTCGTTCTTCAGGGGGGCGTAGGGGGGGGGTGTCGTTGAGTTCATGGCGTAATTGTCGCATCCCGCCGCGCCACAAAATGCGGCTGTGTGACAAACCACGTGCGTCAGGGTCTGGATGCCGGGGAAGTCGCTGCTGCCGTGGGTGCCTTGGGAATGTGCATGGCACCGTCTTCAAAGGTGCCAACGTCGGCATCGCTGTGGCAGGCGGCGCAGTTGGTTTTGCTCATCACCATCGGGTTGGTCCAGTCGGAGGCGGCAATTTCGCGGTGCTTCCTGATCCAGTAAGGCGTTTCCGTAATGCGTAGCGGGGTCACCCAGGCGGGGATGGATTGCTCAATCTTGAAGGCCGCTTCCACCGCATGTTTCTCGGCAGCGTTATCGACCATGAATTTCAAAATGGCTTCAGTGGTAGCGGCATCCAGCCCGAGATCGGAGCCAAAGTGCTGGTCTTGCTCGGCCATCATTTTTTGCCAGGAGCGGCTCGGCAGCAGCGCCGGGTAAAACACCGCGTGGCAACTGCCACATTCTTCGCGCCACTGTTTGTGGTCAGGTAATTGTTTGCCGACAAATTTCACGTGGGGCTCTTCGCCAATGCCGGTTTCCAGTCTGATGTGCCAGGCCTGGCCATCAATTTGCCGATCAATGGCATAAGCGAACCACCAGCCGCCGAAGCCCAGCATGGCCAGCAACATGAGCACGGCCACCCAAGGACGCGCCGTGGCTTTTGGTGTGTCGGGATCGGCCATCTTGACGCCGGTGACCATGGCGCGCGCCAGGTTTTCCTTGTGCAAGACACTTTCCACCACGACACCGGTGATGTGGCCAATGACCACCACCAACATCAGAATGGCTGCCGCTTCGTGCAGCTCCTTTATCCATTTGATTTGCGAAAAACTGAACCAACCGGCAGCGATGCCTTGTTGTTCATCGCCGCCCAGGGTAAGGATGCCGGTCAGGCCCACCACCACCGCCATGGCCAGCAAGATGTAAATCGCCAGGCTGCCGGTCGGGTTGTGCCCCACATGGCGCGGTGCGTGGCCGGTCGCTACTTGTTTCAGGTAGTCAATGGCTTCTTTTGGTCCAAACCAGAAACTGGCAAAACGTGAGAAATGAGAACCAGCAAAGCCCCAGATCAGTCGAAAGACCACCAGTCCCAGCATCAAATAGCCCAGAAACACGTGGATGGAGCGCCACTGGTCGCCGTCACTGGTGAGCCAGGCCAGCGCAAAACTGCTGGCGAGTGTCCAGTGAAACAGGCGGGTGGGCAAATCCCAGATCAGGATGCGTTGCATGGCATCAGGCTTTCAGGAGAGTTGTGGCTGAGCAGGGGCAAAGTGCTCCGTTATTGAGGAATCCTGATGGATTTTTCATCAAAATTACCCTTGTCGGCACCGCTGTGACACGCCATGCAATTGCCCGGACTCTTGACCGATTCGCGTTTCCAGACGGTCGGCGCAATTTCCTTTTTGTCATAGTGTTTGGCCTTGAACCATTGGCCGTCGGTGATGCGCAGCGGCGCGGCGCTGGAAGTCCAGCGGTTGGATGCGTAGTTCACCAGGTAGTCGGTGATTTCTTTGGTGTCTGCTGCCGACAGCGAAGCATCGGTGCCAAAGTGCTTGTCCAGACCGCTCATGACTTTCTTCCAGGAGGACGCAGGCAGCAAGCCGGGCGGGTAAGCCATGTGGCAGCCACCGCATTCAGCAGCCCATTTGGCATTGCTTTGGGCGGGCATGACCGGTTTGCCACGGTCTTCGCCGTTGTATTTGGCGAATGCCCCCAGCGAAGTAGCCGCCAGCACAACCAGCAGCAAAGGTTTGATGTGTTTCATGGGAGCCTCTTTATTTAACTGACAACACGTAAGTCATGAAATCGCCTTTTTCTTGTGTGGTACAGGCGCGACCCATGGCGTCATTGCAATTGCGCTTGAACCATTTTTCAACTTGAGCGGCATCGGTGAAACGCTTGGCGTTCACGTTGGGAGCCATCGGGTCGATGGCTTTGTTGGTTGTGGCGTGCTTGCCGACATTTTTGGGGGAATCGGTGTGGCACGAGGCACAGGACAGTTGTTTCGGGCCCACGGTGTTGTAAAGCTTTTGGCCTGCGGCCACGGTAAAGTCTTTGAACGCAGCGTTTTCCTGCTTGGCCTGGGCTCGGTAGCCGTCCAGAATGGTGTTGGCGCTGGCGGCCACGGGCAAGGCAATAGCCAGGCAGACAAACAGGTGAGAGGGGCGAAGTGTAACGGTCATGATGTGTCCTTAAGTTAACTGGAGAAGAAAGAAGACGCTGGTTTAGCGGGGAATGCGAATCTTGTGCTCGTTGAAGTCGCCTTTGGCAGCATCGACGTGACAGGCCTGGCAGTTGGCTGGGCTCTTGATTGAAGCGCGGTGCCAGACTTCGGCTTTGACGTGGTTGGTGCCGTGCTTGCGGGTAAACCAGAACGATTTGGTGATGCGGTTGTCGGGGGGCGCTTCACCCAGTTCTTGTGAGTTGGCATGCATCCAGTCGGTGATTTCTTTTTGGTCAGCCGGTGTCAAAGAGGCATCTGCACCGTAATGTTTGTCCAGTGAGCCCATGACCTGCATCCAGGAGGATGTGGGCAAGAAGTTGGGCCGGAAGGCAATATGGCAGGCAGAACATTCCTGTTCCATTTTTGGATGCAACGCAATGCGTTGGCCAGCGCCATCGGCCAGGGCCACAGTGCCACAGCCCAGCAAAGCCAGACTTAAAGTGAATAATTTGAAAGGTGTCATGCTTGAGTCCCGTGTAAACATGGGGTCAAGCCTAACTGACGAGTCTTAAGACTTTCTTAGCCGGACGGGGGCTTATGCTGATATGGATCAACGCCCCTTGATTGTGGGGCGGGCTAGAGCGCAGCCAGCGCGCTGCGCACCTCACCCACCGACAAAATTTCTGATAGCACCACAGGTGCGCGGCCGGTTTGGTAAAGCACATACACCGGCACACCGTTGCGCCCCAACTGTGCCAGCGCGGCGGTGATGGCCGGGTCACGTCGCGTCCAGTCGGCACGCAGCAAGGTGACTTTTCTGGCGGCAAAGTCGGCTAGCACGGCTGCATTGGCCAGCGTGGTTGACTTGTTGTACTGACAGGTCACGCACCAGGCCGCTGTGAAATCCACAAACACCGGCGCGTCAGTGGCCAGCAACTGGTCCACTTTACCCGGCGCCCAAGGCTGCCACAACGCCGTGCTGGCTGTGGCGTTGGTGCTTTCCAGCGGCTTGATGATATTTTGGCCAATAGAGCCTGCTAAAAAAGCAAGCGCCGCCATTGAAAGCGTCGCCATCACCACGCGGCTGCGACCCTGCAGGCCCAGCGCCCAGATCACCAGTGCCAGGCTCAACAGCAACGCCAGCAGGGCAGATGCACCGTTGATGCCACTTTGCTGACCCAGCACCCATACCAGCCAGACCACGGTGGCAAACATCGGGAACGCCATGGCGTGGCGGAAGGTATTCATCCAGACCCCCGGGCGTGGCAATTTGCGCGCCAGTGCGGGCGACCAACTGGCCGCCAGATAAGGCAATGCCATGCCGATACCCAAGGCGGCGAATATCGCCAGCGCCTGCATCGCGGGCAGCCCCAGCGCCAAGCCCAGTGAGGCACCCATGAAGGGCGCGGTGCAGGGAGAGGCAATCACCACCGCCAGAATGCCTGACAAGAACGCATCCACTGACGGGTTTTTGGCTTCAAGAGCGGCCACGCTGGAGGGTACAAACTGGCCAAATTCAAACAGGCCGGCCAAATTGAGTCCAATCACGGTGAACAGTACGGCCAGTGCGGCAACCACGGCGGGGGACTGCAATTGAAAGCCCCAGCCCAGTTGCTCGCCAGCACCACGCAACACCAGCATCAGCGCGCCAAGCGCCACAAATGACAGCACCACGCCCGCGCTGTAGGCCAGGCCACCGACGCGCTGGCGGCGCTGGTTGCTGCTGTGGCGGGCAAACCCGACCACCTTGATGGCCAACACCGGGAACACGCAGGGCATCAGGTTCAAAATCATGCCGCCCAACAAGGCCCCCAGCAGGGCCAACCAAAGCGAAGAGAGCAGGTTCAGGGGCGCGCGGATGGGCGTGTTGGTTGCTGCCGGGCGCTGTGTTGCTGTCGCTTCTGTAAGCGTCATTGGGGCGGCAGTGGGCCAGGTACCACTGACCTTGGCTTGGGTCACAAAGCCCAGGCGCTCGCTGCCCACTTGGCCGGCCAGCACCAGCGGCATGACCTCCGGGCTGGCGCT
>PHCO01000432.1 GCA_002842265.1 Betaproteobacteria bacterium HGW-Betaproteobacteria-18
GCTTTGAAATCAAGCTCACGCGCTCGCCCAAGGTGACACCGTCGATGCTTTCGGCTCGCGAGGCGCTCGGTTTGGAACATCTGTCTGTGGTGTGTCATGGGGCGGGAGAACCGTGGCCCCTGGCCGAAGGCATTACCGCCGTGCCGGCCCTCTGTCTGGCTTCCCCGCAATGGATGCCGTGGCAAGACCAAAAATCTGGCGGGAAGAAACCTGGACGCTAAGACTGTTCAGTCCCGTTGCCTCCTTCCCCCTCTCATAGCCTGTCAAAAAACCGCCCCACCTCGCTTGGCCGATGCGCATCCGACCCAGCCACCAGCGGAACCCCCAAGGCCACAGCCTCGTCGATCAGTGAGCGCACCGGATACTGCTCCCCCCGATGGGAAAACCCGGAGGTATTCACCTCCAAGGCCATGCCCTTCCCGCGCATCCCTTGAAAAATCTCGCTGATCTGGCGCTGATGCGAAGCGGTGAAATGCACCTCGGGATGATGGCGAAGCACGGCATCCAGATGGCAAAGCACCGTGCCGGGCAGGGACTCGACCGCTTCCAGCAGGGTGGCGAAATAGTCGGAGATCACCCGCTCCACCCCCTGCTTGCCCAGAGGCTCCAGATTCCCCTTGCGGCGGCTCACCACGTTGTAGTGATGCCCGTCGATCTCGTAGTAATGGAAGGAAAGACCGACCCGGTCCCAGGTGTACTGCTGGAGGAAATCAAGAATCGCAGGAACCTGCTGGGGATTGTAGCCCACCTCCACCCCGATCCCGATGCGGAGCCGATCCCCGTAAACCTGCCGCAGCCGCTGCCCTTCGCAATGGTAGGCGGCAAAATCCTCCTCGGTCAGCCAGGTGGACTCAGGGTAGCGGATGCCGCATTCCAGGTGCTCGAGAAAGACCAGCTCCTCAAGCCCCTTGTCGATGGCGGCAAGGACATACTCCTCCATCTCGCCGCTGGCGTGGTGGCAGAGCCGGGTATGGACATGGCCGTCGCTCTTGGGGTTGATCAGCATGGGATTTTGCCGGATAAGGGGAAATATTCCTAAAACTGGGAGATCGCTTGGTTAAGACCATTACCTTTCGCGATGAGCCCTGTCGAACCGCTGCCCTTTTGCTACTACGGGCCTTCGACAGGCTCAGGCCGAACGGTATTGTGTCCTTATTTTGCTTAAAAGATCTACTCAGGCGTTGCCGCGGGGGAAGAAATGCAGCACCCCGTCGATCTCCG
>PHCO01000118.1 GCA_002842265.1 Betaproteobacteria bacterium HGW-Betaproteobacteria-18
CCCCCCCCGCCAATAACGCGGGAAAAGGTCAAGCTGTACTGCTCAACATTCTGTGCATACAGGAATCGCGCCTGCGTTGGCAATGCACTAAATGGTGCCGGCCTAGTGAAACCCATCAACTGAACAGCGAGTTCTGGTGCGTAATCATCGAACTGCCGATAGTACGCCCCAAACGTCGATTCGATTTCCTCTAAATTCCAACGTGCACCGACACCCCAATTGCCGCTCTTAGGTGGTTCCTTTGCGGCAACAATATCTGCATAAAAACCAGGAACTGGGAAGGCAAGCTTGTCAGATGAAGGCGCCGTATCAGCACCCATCAGGTAGGTTCCGGCATGCGGCACGCGCATCGGCTTCCAGTCGTAGAAATATTGCCCGACCAGTGTCACAGAATCGGTCACCTGGGCGCTAGCATGGATCTGCCCAATAGGCAAAAAGACTTCTTTCGTCTCAACGCCCGGATTGGTCGCTGCCTTCACTCCATCCACCGGTGCCTGAGAGTAGGAAACCGCATGTGCACCCAGCAGGAGCCCTTCACCCCAAACGTTGGTTTGCTGACCAATCTTCAAATTGAGGGGGATTTTACCCAGCTCAAGATTTGTCCATACAAATGCATCGAGAAACTCGGCTGCAGGTCCATTCACATATTTTTTGACTTGGTTGTTGTAGCTATTGCCGTAATATGCAGTCGACATGCCTGCCGGCGAGGTGACAGCGTGATCGTCATATGCTGCGTCGTACCATGCAGCTCCGGAAACCCGGGCACCAAATTTCCCCTTATAGCTAACGTCGAACTCAGACAACAGGTCGACGCGATTGGTCACGATCTCGCCACGTTTGAATTTGCTATCGCCTTCATCATAGATGTAGTTACGCATCAGGCGCTGATCTTGCCCCTCTGCCCGGACCCCAACCGTGTAACGAACGGTATTGTCCCAGCGCATCTTGATATCGGGATTATCAAGTTCGACTTGAAATGCCGCCGCTCCGCCCGCAAAAGCCAGCGAGATTGCTGCCGCCGTACCACGGAGCAAAAAGCCTCCGCTCATGAAATTACCATTTCTGTTTTTCATCCACTTGTCTCCTCTCGTTATTACATCACGACCAAACTAGTTGCGCCCGCTGAGGCACTAGGCGGCCTCGCAGTAAATCCAATCAAGGCTTTCGAATATCTCTCGCGCCCCAAATTAGTTCGGATTTGCGCTTGTCTTGATTGTAGCAAGCATATCAAAATAATTCTAGCATCCGATTCATATTCTGTATTTAGAATTTTATGGGGAAAATTATTGCATGCGACTCTTCATTGCCTCAGTGAAATCTCGCTTCAAAGTTGGGTAATAGGCAATCTGGCCTTGCAGACCGCCGGAAATATCGATGGACGCAGCACTGATGAAATTTGCGTACTCGCTAGCCAGGAATAGCGCCATGCCAGCAACATCTTCTGGTTTTCCGAAGCGCCCGATAGGAACCACCTTGAGCGCCATTTCATCAAACTCTTGACGCGTCACACCCGGACCAACCTCCTTAAAGTGTCGATCCCACTGACCCGTATCAATCCATCCCATATTGAGCGAATTGACAAGTATGTTTTCCTTAGCCAAGGACATCCCGAGCGATTTCGAAAGTGCAATACATGCAGCACGATTAATGACCGAAGGAATTCCATCTGGTGTCGGTATGACACCGGCCAGCGCATTGATTTCGATAATCCGACCCCAGCGCTGTTCTCGCATGTAGGGAACCACCGCCTGAACGAATCGGAAATGCCCCATCTGAAGAATATTGGCGTGCTCGAGGATGGCCTCAGGCGTCAGCGTATCGAGACTCCCTCCACGTCCCTGTCCTGCATTGTTGACCAAAACATCGACACCTCCCCAGGACGCTGCCACTTCATCCACGAATGCCTTGACACCGATCGTATCGGTAACATCCACCGCTCGGGCAATAACCGCCTTTGCCGTGCCGGACAACTCATTGCCAGAAGCCTCCACGGACTCCAGAGTTCGCGCGCAGATTGCCACCCGAGCGCCCTCGTTTGCGAAGGCACGCGCAATGGCAAAGCCAATCCCGCGCGATGCGCCGGTAACGATGACTCGCTTATCACTGAGATCAATGTGCATAATGTATCTTCCGAACCTCTAGCCACCATTGAACAATCAAATCGAAACAGCTTCGACAATCCCAAGTGACAATTTTCAGACGCATGTCAAATGATCTAAATGCGTTCGATCAATGTCGCGGTGCCCATACCTCCGGCACAGCAGATGGCCTGAAGGGCGAAGCGCCCCCCCCGACGTTCCAGCTCATACAACATTGAAGTCATAATCCGTGCTCCGCTAGCACCCAACGGATGGCCTAAAGCGATGGCGCCACCGTTAACGTTTAGCTTGGACTGCGGCACCCCAAGCTCTTTCATCCAGACCATCGGAACCGGAGCAAAAGCCTCATTAACTTCGAAAATATCAATGTCATCGACCGAAAGTCCCTCTTTTTCGAGAATCTTTCGGGTCGCCGCAATCGGCCCCGTCAACATCAGCGTTGGATCAGAACCCACCGTTGTAAAGGCGCGAATACGCGCCCTTGGCTTCACACCAAATCGCTTGACCGCCGCCTCGGACAGAAGCAGCAAAACTGCAGCACCATCTGAAATCTGAGAGGAGTTCCCGGCAGTCATTTTCCCGTTATCACGAAAACTTGACTTCAGAGTGGCCAATTTCTCAACCTTGGTCCCTGGGCGAATGGTTTCGTCCACCGAGAAAATCTCCGGTGATGCCTCGGAAAAATCTCTTTCCTTCAAGCCAGCAACCGGAACAGATACAGTTTCGCAAGCAAAATATCCAGCCTCGGCTGCAGATGCAGCCCGACGATGACTTTCAGCGGCGAATTCATCAAGATCTTCGCGACCCAAGCCCCACATATCAGCTACGCGCTCAGCAGCCTCGCCCTGGCTGGTCAATTCAAATTTCTCAGAGGCCAGCCAGCCAAATGCTTCACCGTAGATCTCACGATTACCGCCCATACGCACGCGGCTCATATTCTCTGCCCCACCGGCAACGATCACATCGGCAGAACCAGCCGCAATCAGGCCTGCGGCAACATGCACAGCCACTTCACCTGACCCGCACTTACGATCGATGGTCAAACCAGGAATGTTGACTGGCCACCCCGCCCCCAATAGGGAGGTTCGGGCAACATTTGCCGACTGTTCGCCAACCTGAGTAACGCAACCGAAAATCACGTCGTCCACTGCATCAGCAGAAATACCTGCTCGCCGCAGCAACTCATTTAGGACACAGGCGCCCAAATGGTCGGCGCGCACGCCAGCCAAGCTACCCTTGTACTTACCAACCGGAGTACGGACGGCTTCGACGATATAGACCGCACTCACAGGTTATTCGCCTTCAGACCGGAATTGGCTACTCGCTGCCCCTTCTCATCATATTTGTAGACACCGTGACCAGTCTTTCGACCATAGCGTCCTGCAGCAACCATTTTGATGATCAACGGACAGGGGCGGAATTTTTCACCGAGGGTGGAGTGAAGATAACGCAACACTGACAGGCGAGTATCCCAACCCGTCATGTCACCTAACTCTAGTGGCCCCATCGGGTGGTTGAAGCCCATTCGCAAAGCGGTATCAATATCCTCTGCGCTCGCGGTGCCTTCCTGCAACATCCACATCGCCTCATTGCCCAGCATCGCTGACATGCGGCTAGTTGTCAGGCCAGGCGACTCATTGACCAGTATTGAGGTCTTGCCTATAGCATCGCACCAGGCACGGCTGGTTGCTACCGTTGCTTCATCCGTAGCAATACCAAGGACCAATTCAACCAGCTTCATTTTATGCACTGGATTAAAGAAGTGCATGCCAATGACACGCTCAGGAGATTGTACGGATGCTGCAATTTCCGTCACACTTAGCGCCGACGTGTTTGTTGCAATGACTGCCCCGGTAGCCAGGACAGGAACAGCTTCGGCCAGAACAGCCTTCTTGACTGCCAAATTCTCCGACACGGTTTCGACAAGCAGATGTGCCCCCTGTGCCGCGTGGGCAAGTACTGCATCCGTACGAAGATTCGCCTTGGCTGTCTCGGCAGCCTCAACTGCCAATTTGCCAAGCTTGACGCCGCCATCGAGGATGGCATGAATATTTTCTTCAGCCTTCTTCAAAGTCTCCGTATTGCTATCGACCAAATACGTGGTGAATCCGCTGCTGGCAAATGCATGTGCAATGCCCGTACCCATCAGGCCAGCACCGACCACAACAACCTTGTGTTTTTTATCAATCATTCTTTTCTCCTTTGCCGCCGGCCTTTGGCCCGACAACATTTGAAATCGAACCGATGCCCTCAACGCTAGCTTCGACAACATCACCCGGATTCAAGAAACGCCCCGTGCCCATTCCGACACCTGCCGGCGATCCAGTAAACATGATGTCGCCCGCTGCGAAAGAGGAACGCTCTTCGACAAACTTGATTAGATGAGCGACATCCCAAGTCATTTCTGAGGTGTGTCCATCCTGGCGAATTTCCCCATTTACCTTAAGGACCAACCGCAATTTCGGGCTACCTGTGGGGAACTCATCGCGCGTCACAATCCACGGCCCGACACCTGTACTCCGGTCCTGGCTTTTCGCGGCAAACAAGTCCATTCCGATACCCGATGGACCGCTCCGCTGGATATCGCGGGCGGACACGTCGTTACCTACGGCGTATCCAAGCACACTTGACAATGGATCATCGCAACTCACCGGATCGTCACCAATCACGACGACCAGTTCAACCTCGTGATCCAACTCTTGAGTAAGCGGCGGATAACGGATCGGATCCTGTGCCCCAATCAGCGCACCATAGGCTTTCAGGAAGGCGATTGGCTGCTGAGGGGACGCCAGTCCAAAATCATGAACAAGATGCTTTGCATAATTAGCACCAGCCACCACCACCCTGTTGATCGGCTCAATCGGCGGCAACAAGCGGATGTCAGCCAAGGGGTAGGAGACAACCGCCAAGGGTAGTTTAGCCCGCCCGGCCTCTACATTGCCGCCAGCAATAGCTCTGGTCAGCGCGGGTCCCCAAACACGAAAGTCCCCCAGGATAGGCGTAACAGAAGCATTTCCTGCATCCACCAGCCCCCATGAAACCACGTCCTCGTGAGCAAATCGGGCGAGCTTCATGCCTATGCCTTCGCTACGACGACGCTACCAACCTTCGCCGGATCAAGGTGGAGAAGCTCACAGGCGTTGCCCCAGCGAATTTTTTGCAGGTCACCATCTGTCAATTTGAGACCATCGGTCAGGTCGTGTCGCACAGCATCGCTACCACCAAAATTCGAACCATAGAGAATGCGATCAGCACCGATCACATCAATCAGCGCCTGGCGCATTGGCAACTCATGCAATTCGACATCGAAATAGAAGTTCCGGAGGTAATCCAATACCGGCTTCTTGTTGTGATAAGTGTCAAGATTAGGATTGGTCTGCGCCAAGCGTCCCAATTGGTATGGCACGTAGCCACCACCATGAGTGATATAGACTTTAAGCTTGGGGAAGCGATCGAAAACACCGCCGTTAACCAAGTACCAAAATGCCTTGGTCTCATCGTAATTCATACCAACGATAGCAGTGGTCTCATAGCGATCCGTATTGGCGTTTTTCCCCCAAGTCACAGACTGGTTGTAACCATGAACGAACATTGGCAAATCGAGGTCGCACAAAGCCTCCCAAACGGGATCCATCTCTGGCGAATCGAACTCTAGCCCACCAAAATTTGACCCGCCTGCCCCAAGCCCCTTAGCGCCAAGCTGAGTACAGGCGCGTCGAATTTCCTTGGCAGCCAATTCAGGATTTTGCAACGGTGCCTGCGCCCAGAACATAAGCCTGTCTGGTGCAGCAGAACAGTATTCAGAGAGAACATCGTTAACCTTCCGCGAAAATTTGGTCGCGTAATCCAACTCAGTCCAGTACATATAGCAATGCGAAGGAACCGAAACAACCTGGGCATTCTGGCCGGCGGCATCCATCCCGGCCAGGCGGGTCTTAGGATCGCGCCAACGGGACATATACTCCTGGACATTCAGAGCATGGCCTTCTGCTTTTGCCTTGCGCAATGCAGCTTTACGCTCCGGCGCACCCAAACTCAGAATCCAGTCTCCGACACGTAGTTTTATGTCGCCATCAGGCTGAGATTCGAAAGCAGGCCCCCAATATGGATCCTGATCGTAGTAGTCGGGATGGGGTGCGTGCGCATGTAGGTCAATCAGCATTTGGGGTCTCCTTCTATCAATTAGTGGTACCGCCAAGTGCCACATTCGCTGATGGCAACAAGCATCTCCCAGAAATGATTTGCCTGGGTTTCTGTCCCTGTATCCATCCAGCGACACTTGGTCAGTGTCTTTGCATTCGTGGACCCATCATGCCAAAACTAAACAGTTTGCGCAATTCTGTTTAACAATTATTTTTAATTTTTCTCGGCACCCCATTTCGGGGCTCCCGCAGTCCAATCAAACCGGTCTAGACGGCGCCGCATTGATAAGCACACGAATAAGCTGCTCAACCCGCTCGACACCGTCTCCAGGATGGTCAGGAGGGACCAGTTGTTCGCTCAGAATGTAGCGAATCAAAAACTCACTAACCAGATCGCGATCTACCCGGATACAGAATCTTTCGTCCCAAGCGTCGAACACGTCTCTAAGTATTTCTTCAATGCGAACACGCGAGTCATTAAAAATTCGCTGATAGAAGCGAAGACTGTATTCCGGAGCAACACGTAATAGATGCGTCGCCTGCCCTTGAGCAGCATAGCTTTCAAGAAAATCAACCAGCGCCCGGAAACGACGGTCAGGATCGTCGTGCGGGCTCGTTGCTGCAAGCATCGAACCGTAGAATTCCTCGCGTTTGTGGCGAGAATAGACATCGAGCAGGTCATCCTGACAAGAAAAATACCGATAGAAAGTACCACGCGATAAATTCGCATCCTTACAGATGTCGATTATCGAAATGCGTTCAGCCCCATCCGACAATAGTGAGCGCTCTGTCGCAGCGAGAATATTGGCAACCGTCCGCTCTGCTCGTCGATTCCGCCTGACGACGATTGGTGATTCACCCATAGAAACCAATCATTTCTAAACACACCCATCGATTTTGATTAGTATTCTCTGACCGGCACATCTGCCGGCCGCGAGTTATAACCCGGTAGATGCAGACCGCCATCAACGTGAATCGATTCGCCCGTAACGTAACGCGACATATCGGAAGCCAGGAATACAACAACCGGCCCGATGTCATCCTCCGGATCACCGCAACGTCCAAGCGGTCGCATCGCCGCAGAGCGCTCGGCAAACCCAGGGTTTTCAGCGGCCAGCTTATGGAAGGTAGCACCCATTGCCGTCGGTGCAATCGCATTCACGGTAATGTTAAAACGCCCCCATTCTGCCGCCGCACTTCTCGTCAAGCCTACAATACCGGCCTTCGCCGTGTTGTAATCGGCATGCAGCCAGGCTCCAATATCCACATCAATGGAGTAGAAATTGACGATTTTTCCACCACCGCGATTACGCATATGTGGAAGTGCCGCACGCATCGCCCACCATGTTGCTTTTACCGTTGACGTAAGCGTCTGCTCAAGCATCTCATCGGTTTTCTCTTCTAGCCGAACGTTGGGGGTAGGAACAAAGGCGTTATTGACGAGAATATCGAGGCCACCGAAATGCCCAACTGCAGCATCGATAGCGGCACAAACAGAGGCTTTCTGCATCACATCTGTCTGGATGTATAGCGACCTTCCGCCTAGTGCCTCAACCTCCCGAGCCACCTGTGCACCACTTTCGGGGTTGATTTCAGCAATCACGACTGCCGCCCCCTCTCGCGCGAAGCGGCGGGCAACGCCTTGACCAATACCCCCACCGGCGCCCGTTATCAATGCAACTTTGTTGCTCAATAGCCCCATGCCACGCCTCTTTATATGAACAATATTTCTGTTATTGTACACAATAATAAAAAAGAAACACCCCCAACCGGAACTCTCGCTATGGCAAGTTTTCGCAGACGTATAGAAATCGCAGGTCGCCACACCGTAGGTAGTGGCTATGTACGAGCAGTTCTTGAAGATGACTTTCACCATTTCCGAGTCGCTCTACGATTTCGAGATGGCTCTGTGTCCGATATTTCAGGGGAAGCGCCACGTCACCCATTCTCTGCCTGCCCGGAGGCCACAGCAATGCTCGAGGCACTGGTGGGTATGCCGCTAAACCGGATTTCCATTGCCGTAACTCGCTTTACCGATGCGACGCAGCAATGTACCCACATGTTCGATCTTGCAGGCATAGCAATCTCCGTCGCAGCTCAAGGCATCACTCATAGAGTCTACGAAATCGAAGTACCCAGACATATCGATGGGCTAACAGAGGCCAGACTTGTTCGCGATGACGGATTTCGACTCGCATGGCAGGTCAACGAAAGTAACATCATTGCCCCCCCGCCCTATGCCGGCATCAATATGCGCGAAGGCATGGCTCGATGGGCCTTGAACGAGCTAGCTGAGGACGAGGCTGAAGCAGCACTCGTACTTCGTCGCTGCGCGCTGATTGCGCTCGGCCGGAGAAAAGACATTGATAAGGAACCGCACGCCCATCTGACCGGCCGATGCTATGCGCAACAGCCCCATCGCGCGCGCCATGCAATCCGTATTATGGGATCGACCTGGGATTTCTCCGACCAGCCAGAGGCCCTCTGCATGGACGACCATGCATGGCTTAAAGATTTTTCCTCGGAGTGATCACCGCCCTTCCATCGCCCGAGTCGCCTTGTGAACACTTATTCAATGCGCACAATCGAGCCCCAGTAGTCGGATGGCATTCCCGCTTCGTATCTTCTCTCTATCTTCGGCCGATAGCCCCAGCCCGGCAGTTGGATCAACCGCATCATAGGCCCCACCAAAATTGGTCCCATACACCAAGTGATTCACCCCAACAATATCAACCACTCCACGGCGCAGCCCCGGAGAATGAACATCCAAGTCAAACCAAAAGTTCGGTAAATATTCTAGCAAAGGGCGCTTGTTCCTCGTATCAGGAGCCATTGATCTATTGAGATCAGCCAGCCTGCCAAGCTGAAACAGCGCCATCCCGCCTGCGTGGGTAAGATAAACCTTGAGCTGGGGAAAAACATCAAGCGCCCCACCACAGATCAAATACCAGAAAAACAAAGTCTCATCGCCGCAATCACCGACAATGGATGACGTCTCAAACTTGTCTAGGTGGTGATTCTCTCCAAGCCAGATCGACTGGTTGTAACCGTGCACCATTACTGGCACATCTAACTCCACCAGTTTTTCCCAAACCGGAAACAGCGCTTCACTATGGGCTTCAAGTCCGCTGAAATTCGCCCCCCCGATACAAACCCCGCGGGCGCCAAGTTGCCGAACTGCACGATCAATTTCCCTGACTGCCTGCGCTGGGTTTGCAAGGTTGGCATTTGCCCAAAAATCGAATTTAGCTGGATCAACGCAGCAATACTTTGACAACTCGTCATTGCAGATGCTCGCGTACTCATTGCCAAAATCGCCGGCCCAATACATGAAGGCAAGAGACGGTGCAGAAAGTACCAATTTGTCTACACCACGCTCGGCCATTACCTGACGCCGAGCATCATGGGTCATACGTAGCAAAAGGTTCGACTCTGCCTCCTCGTCGGTACGCGCCTTGGCGGGCAGTTTTGAGCCGAGCGAGAAATGCCCGACCGTAAAACCTTCGACCTTCATAAAAGGCCCCCGACGTCCCCCCGGAATTGAGTAGCACGTGACTTTGGAGTCCAATCCCACCATCAAGGAGATTGGACATGAAGAAGCGATTCACTGAAGAACAGATC
>PHCO01000433.1 GCA_002842265.1 Betaproteobacteria bacterium HGW-Betaproteobacteria-18
CCGGCCTGCCGGCGAAAAACCTCGCCAACAGCTTCGCGGGCAGGCATGCTCCCACCAGCCAAAGCCCACACCACTTGCTGTTGTGGGAGCGCGCCTGCGCGCGAAGCTCCTCGTCAGATCATTCGCGGGCAAGGCCCGCTCCCACAAGCCAAAGCCCACACCACTTGCTGTTGTGGGAGCGCGCCTGCGCGCGAAGCTCCTCGTCAGATCATTCGCGGGCAAGGCCCGCTCCCACGAGCCGAGCCCTTCGCGGGCAAGATGCACTCACCGCGGGCCGCCGAACAACCACAGGCATAACGCCAGCACCAGCAACACTGCGCCAATCAAGCGGCCATAAAACACTTGCGACAACAATCGCTGCCAACCCGGAATACGCACCGGCCGATGCGCAAGCTGTTCCAGCGGCTTCAACGCGCTGGGCCGGATCGCCAACAGGATGCCCACCGCGTAAGCGAGCAAGGCACCAAAGAACAGCAGGAATTGCAGCAACTGCCCCAGGATCGCCCGGGAGATCGGATCGTCAATCCCCGCAAACAACAACGCCTGCACGGCGTGTGGCGAATAGGCGAAGACCAGAAAATACAGGATATAGATCGCGCCAAGCACCACGAACAGGCCTAGTGCCCGATGATGACGATAAAAACCGCGTTCCAGCGACACGCCCGTTGAACCGGTGGCCTTGGCCTCGTCGGCCAGCACCTGCATCCGCGCAACCAACCATGCCGGCGCCCACAACAACAACGCGCCGGCGCTGGCGAGCAACGCGGCGATGACTTTGGCGAACAGGGAGAGTGCTGTCAGTATCACGCTCATCGTTGCCGTGCCATCTGGGTGAGATCCCACATCGGCAGGAACACGCCCAGCGCCAGCACCAGCACCATGGCGCCGATCACTACGGTAAGAATCGGCTCGATCACCGCCGACAGGTTGGCGATGTCGTATTCGACCTCGCGATCATAGAAATCAGCGACATCGCGCATCATCACATCCACCCGCCCGGTCTCCTCGCCCACCGCAATCATCTGCAAGATCACCGGGGTGAAGATGCCGGTGTTCTCGGCACTGCGCAGCAGGCTATCGCCGCGTTCGATGCCGGTGCGCATCGCCACGATCTTGCCAATCAGATAGGCGTTGTCAGAGGCGAAGGCCACCGCGTTGATCGCCTGCGTGATCGGCACCCCGGCACCCAGGGTGATGGCAAAGGCGCGGGG
>PHCO01000434.1 GCA_002842265.1 Betaproteobacteria bacterium HGW-Betaproteobacteria-18
AGACATTTTGTCGCAGAGCGAAACTAAAGCATTTGATATAGGTCAATCGTCATGCAGAATTCGCTCACCCTCTTGCTCGATATCTTCGAATTGATCGTTGTAAATCGCCCACCAGAGACCTGCGAGAATGGCGAGCACAAGAACCACGGACAATGGAATCAGCAAAAATAGAATATCCATGCCTATCTCCTTATTTTGGCGAGTCTTGCTGCATTCATGATGACCAGCAAGGAACTCAGGGCCATACCAAGCCCGGCTATCCAGGCATTGATCCAGCCGGTGACGGCCAATGGGATGCAGACTGCGTTATAGACTGCCGCCCATAAAAGATTCTGCCGCACAACAAACATCGTACGCCTTGCATGCAAAAGTAAAAGCGAAACTGTCTGCAACCGGGCACCAAGGATGACGAAATCGGACTGCGATTGCGCCAGCGGCGCTGCCTGCCCTAGCGCAATGGAAACCTGTGCACCTGCCAGCACCGGGCCATCATTCAGCCCGTCGCCGACCATGGCGACACGATGTCCGGCCTGCTGCAGATGCTGTATGTGCATCAATTTATCCTGCGGCGTACTATCTGCAGCAATCTGCTCTATACCCACTGACTTGGCTACGCGCTGCACCGCGGCGCGACGGTCACCGGAAAGTATCTCGACGGCCATGCCGGCATCACGTAACTGGGCAATACTGGCGGCCGCATCTTCACGAATATCCTCGTCCAGCTCGAAGCTTGCCAGCCATCCGCGGGAATCAGCCAGTTGCACCTGCATGTTGGCCTGATCCGGAAAATCGACTTCACAAAACCGGGCAGAACCCAGTCTGACCATCCCATGCAAAGTTTCCGCCATCAAACCCTGGCCTGAAATCTCCTGAACCTTATCCACTGTCTGACGGGCATGCGGGCAACTGTCTACCAATGCGCGCGATACCGGATGCAGGGAATGCTGCGCAATCGCCGCCGCCAGTTGCAGGGCCTCATCGGCAGACCAGCCATTCCGAACCTGGATGCTGCTGACTTTCATGCGGTCATTGGTCAGCGTGCCGGTCTTGTCGAACACCACCGTATCGATGCCCGCCATCATCTCCAGCGCCTGCAAACGGCGTGTCAACACCCCGCGCTTGGCCAACGCGCCGGCAGAAGCCAGCATGGCAGCAGGCGTCGCAAGCGACAGGGCGCATGGACAGGTGACCACCAACACCGCGACCGCC
>PHCO01000435.1 GCA_002842265.1 Betaproteobacteria bacterium HGW-Betaproteobacteria-18
CTGATTGGGCAGAGGGTTTTCTGCCTCCCCACTCGACTTCGAAATCTCGCCCCGTCCGTCAATCGTCAGGATCTGCCGGTAGTACCGCCAGCACACCATGTGGCCCAATCCTCCATCAAGCCTCGGCGCTCTTCCAGCACATCGCTTCTGAAGTAAGCCATCCCTGTGGCAGATCCAATGCGATGTTCCAGAGCGATTTCCGCCCATTCGCGCGGATACCGGGTTCGCTCGGCCACCCAATCGCGGAACGTGGACCGAAACCCGTGAACAGTCACTCCGCCAGCTCCGAGGCGCTCCAGCATGGTGGTCATGGCCACGGAGGACAGAGGTCGTTCTCCCGCATTGCCCGCAAAGAGATACCGACCTCTTCGCCCCTGTGGAGGAGCAAGCACCTGCAATGCAGCTGTGGACAGCGGCACTCTGTGCGCCCTCCCCGCCTTGGTCCGTTCGGCGGGAAGATGCCATATTCCGCGTTCCAGATCGATCTCGTCCCAGGTAGCGCCGAGCACCTCGCCGGAGCGGCAGGTCGTCAGGATGGTGAACTCCAATGCTTGCGCGGCCACCAGTAGCTTTCGGAATCGGTTGAACCAACTATGGCAGACCTCGACCACCCAGCGCCGCGCCTTCTTGGTCGGGTCACGTCGCTTGGCATCGGCTTCTGTACGCCGACCGACGACGTGGGCAATGTAGCCATGCGACTCAATGATCTCCAGGGCACGCCGACCTCGATATCCGGCGTCGGCGCACAGATGTTTGCTGCGCCGCTTGCTCGGGGTCTTACGTTTGACCATGATGGCTCTCAGCACTTGCTCCAACTGCGTGACGTCATGCTCGTTGGCCCCGGTCACGACGAGGGACAACGGGACACCACGGCCGTCCACCAGCAGGTGGCGCTTGCTGCCTTTTTTTCCCCCGATCAGTCGGATTGGGCCCGACTGCCTCTTGTGCCAGCGGCGCTTTGAACATGGCACCATCGATGCTTTGCCATCTCCAGGCAATGCCTTCCATCTGGTCGTATTCGGCAAGCCCCGCCTGCCAGATGGCCTCGAACACGCCGGCCGCCTCCCATTCCAGGAAGCGCTTGTGGACCGCGCTGGCGCTGCCGAATCGCTCCTTGGGCAAAGCCTTCCATTGGCAACCCGTTCGCAGGACATACACAATGGCCTCGAACACCTGCCGCGCCGGCTTGGGTGGGCGCCCGGCGCCTGG
>PHCO01000436.1 GCA_002842265.1 Betaproteobacteria bacterium HGW-Betaproteobacteria-18
CCTGCGGTGACAACTCGCGGTCAGTACTCGGACGGCAGCACGATGCGGGTCGCGCTGCGATCTGCTTCGGTGAAGATGCGGATGCTCAGGTCACGGGTGACGACGTAAAACGAATCGAGGCGTTCACCAGACTCCAACGCAGCGTTGTTCTGTTGCCATTGGTTGTCGGCGACGTCGCCCCAGTCGCCACGCATGTGGCGTTCGAAAAACGGCATGGGATCGAGCCGGCCTTCGTTCATCAGGCGTTCGACGCCTTCGCTGAACTCCAGTGCACCGATCTCGAACAGCCGTTTGCGGCGATGCTTGTCATGTTGGTTGGATGTCATGTGGCTTTCTTCTGAGTAGAGGGGCTACAGCACCCTTGAGGGGTGTCGGTGGCCCCGCGTTGGAGAAGATCAGTACTCGCTGGGCAACAGCAGCGTGGTGACGCTGCGATCCCATTCGGTGATGATCCAGAGCTTCAGGCCGGGTGTGACCTGGTAGGAAGAGAACAGGCGATCCTCACCGGACTTCAGCGCGGCATCGTTCTGCCGCCTGTCGCTGTCGTCGAGGTCGCCCCAGTCGCCACCGAGGTGGCGGCGCAGATACGGAATCGGGTTGAATTGGCCCTGTTGGATCAGGTCATCGACGCCGCAGGTCATGACCACCTGGCCGGGCGAGAAGCGCAGGCTCGGGGTCTGGCTGATGGAAAGTGCTTGGGCTGCCATGGAAGGCTCCTGGAGATGGAGGGGCCACGGCACCCCATCGGGGCGACTGGACCCCGGTGGGTGGAAAAAATCGACGGCGAACCGCCGGCGGTGGAGAAACGATCAGCGAATGGTCAACACCTCGCCCCGCGTGGCGGAGCCAGGCGTCATGTCCCATGCACGGATGACAGGAACGAACTTGTCGGTGAGGATGCGGGTTTCGGCGATGGAGCCGTCGTCGCGTTCGGTGAATTCCCGCTGGAGCGTCTTGTCCTTGTGGGTGTCACCTTTGACGACGAGCACGCGCCCCGTCTTGGATTGCACGACTCCCGAGATCGCGCCTGCGGCCAAAGCCAGGGCGAGATGCCAGTGGGACAAGGCCCGCGCCGGTGGACGCAGCGACTGCTGCGCGGCCCCAAGGTGGGTGTCGAGCGACGGCCATAGCCCCTGCAGTCGGCCGACTTCTTCGGCGAACTGCTCAGGCTCCATCGTCACGCGATAGAAGTGCTCCGGCTCGGCCGGG
>PHCO01000437.1 GCA_002842265.1 Betaproteobacteria bacterium HGW-Betaproteobacteria-18
GTACGTTTCTTCACACCTCTCAATTCCAAACTGTACTCGGCGCTCGGTGATCGGTACGTCTTTAGCTACATTGCGCTAGTAGATTGTGGCCTGCCGAAGTACGTGCTTCGCCCGCACTACTTTTCGAAGCATGATTGGCTCTTCCTGAATCGCGTAACCATCATGGCGGAAGGTGAGGTTGTACTCGACCGAGACCTCTCTAAACTGAAGGCACGTCGCGACGCTGAGAGTTGGGGCGTCGACGAGACTGTCGAGTTCGTGGCCACAGACGAGGATTTAGCTGCGCTGCGCCGCGTTGCGGTTGCAAGCAAAGTTCTCATACGGCTTACGGGCGAAAAAGGATACGTAGCGACTCCACCTGATTATCTCGCGCGGTTCAGCGACGATGTGCGCAACGCCCTTGTGGCCTACGACAAGTTGACTGCGGCGCTCAAGGATTATGTTCCGCCCTCATGTCCGTAGATTGAGGAAGCGCGCCTGGTCTCATTTCCTCAAGATGTTGTCACGGTGGTAGGCGAGAAAGTCGGCTGTCGCGTCTGTGGGGGACTTCAGCAGCCGACGATCATCGATTGAAAAGATTGATCTCTCGGTTGGCGACAGTTGCGACGAGACAAGCATCGCGCCTAGTGCGTCAAAGGAGATCAGCCCCGTATCAAACAACGCATCAAGGCTCGCGATTAATGGAAGCCCGTTATTTCGATCGAGCCGTTCCTCATTGGATGAATTCCGCCAAGGCTTGATGTGTGATGCGCGTACGGCGTCTTTCGTTTTGGAACCGGTAACGGCACAGCTATTTCCCCACATTGCCAGCACCTGTGATCGGAATAGACCTTGACCAACGCGAGCGTTGACCAGTGCTTCCTTCGTTGTTGTATCGATCTTTTGACGATTGATCGCACGCAAATCCTCTGTCAGTGTGCTTTCGGCCGATTTTTGACAAGCCACTTCATGGACGCGAACGCGCTCGACAATTTCGGCGTAGGTATTGCTACCTTCCTCCGTGATGCGCCCAAAGCGAATCAAGAGTTGATCGTCGAACGATTTGATTTGCGGGGCGTCAGCCGTATCGGGGTCGGCTGCTGTACAGACAACGCCAAAGCCTTCGGCGCCATCCCGTATTAGATCGACGTGTCTGTGACGTTCGGCAAATCCGTTGGACAGTCGGCTCGACTTATCGCGAGCAATTCGGATACGCTCGCCACTTGCC
>PHCO01000438.1 GCA_002842265.1 Betaproteobacteria bacterium HGW-Betaproteobacteria-18
GTCTCGAACGCCTGCGGGCCCTTCTGCCGCCGGCAGGAGCTTCACCTTCCAATCCGGTCGATTTAGGGCTCGGGGCCGCATTCGCCCCCCGCCTCTATCTGGAATCCCTCGAGATCTGTCTGGAAGACCCGGAGGTGGACACCGTGCTCATGGTCGGCGGGGGGAGGACGCCGGAGGCGGCGGAGGCATTCACTCAGGGGCTTGTTTCCATCCGGAAGAAGACGAGTAAACACATCCTGGCTTTCATGTATCCGGGCGCTTCCTATTTCAGCCCGGAACACATAGCGACCCTTCTCTCGAGCGGGATTCCCGTTTACAGCACCCCGGAAAGGGGACTGAGGGCCTATTCCCGGATGCTGGAATACTACCGGTTCAGGGCAGAGGAGTGATCGGGATGGACCGGGTCGCTTCGGTCTAAAAAGGGTCACTCCGCATGGAATCCGCGCAGGCGTTTCAGCACGGCCTCGGCCTGGGCCACCATGCGTTCGACGAGTTCCCGGCAGGTGGGCAGGTCCCGGATCATTCCCGAAATCTGACCCGCGGAAATGGATGTATTCTCCAGCTTTCCCCAGATGTAACTGTCGACGGTGCGATTGCTCTTCTTTCCGGGGTCGTCCGGACTGGCCTTCCCGAAAATCTCATCATAGGAGAACTTGCCATCGGCCATGACCCTGCGGAGGTAATCGTTTATGACGAGACGGATGGAACCGCGGCGCTCTTCCACGAACCCGCGGTTTCCCGTTGCATCATCGACGGCCGGGGAGGGCGCTCCATGGCGGAGGCTGATGGTGCCCGTATCCGGTGTAGCGAGAATCAATTCCTTGGCCCGCGGGTGGGCGGGACATTCCCGGGTGGCGATAAACCGGGTGCCCATATAGACACCCTCCGCCCCCAGGGATAAAGCCGCCATGAGACCTCTCCCGTCTCCGATTCCGCCACCCGCGATGACCGGAATGTCCACCGCATCGACCACCTGCGGGACGATGCACATGGTCGTGAGCTGATCGAAGCCGCTGTGTCCACCCCCCTCTGTTCCGGACACGACGACGGCATCCACCCCGGCGTCCGCCGCCTTGCGCGCATGCCGGACCGTCGAGCAGACCTGAATGACGCGGATGCCGGCCTTCTTGAGGGCGGGGGTATACATGAGAGGGCTCCCCTGGGAGACGATGGCCACCGGCACCTTTTCCTCGATCCCG
>PHCO01000439.1 GCA_002842265.1 Betaproteobacteria bacterium HGW-Betaproteobacteria-18
GCCCGCGTGGCGTGCGGCGGCAGCGGGTCCACCAAGCGCAAATTGCCCGCCCCGGCCAGGACGCCCCGGGTGGGGTGCTCAGCGTACACGCGGCCCAGACCTTCGGCCACGCGGTGCCAGTACCGGCTTATGGTTGTTCCGGACGGGAGGTGGTAATCCACGTCTGACATTCCTCGCTTGGCGGCGCTTTCGCTACCACCCAGGGGATCGTTTTGCGCCGTGAAGCGGATCGTGCCGCCGTCGGGTGTGAAAAGCGGCCCGGACAACGCATTGATGAAGCGGGTTCTGAGCTTGTCGGTGTTCATTCCCGGAATCAGGTGCGTCTCTTCGTCGGTCGCGGGCCGGTAGCCAAACACCGAGATGCTGCCGATGCCGCGTCCGCTGGCCAGGCGGCTTTTGCTTTTGTACTGGTCGCGCCAGTACACGATTTGCTGGTCGTCGGGGCTGAAGTTCGGGCGGCTCACGCCCGGGACGGGCAGCGCTTTGACTGCGCCATAAACCGTGGGTTGCCCGGCGGTAGCCTGCACCGCCATGGTGGCGAGTTGCCCGAAACCACTGTTGCCCTTGCAGTCGGGTTGCTCACACTGCGCCACACCAAACACCAGGGTTTTGCCGTCGTGCGAATAGCTGGGGTATTGGTAGCTCTTGCCCGCCTCTTGCCCCGGGATCAGGCGCCAGCGCTGGTCACCCATCCGGTACTCGACCATGCGGCAGTAATAGATCGCACCGCGCCGGTTGCTGCACAGGTTGACCACCATGTGCTGCCCATCCGGGTGACTGGAACCTCAGAACCACGAAGTTGGGTTGCCCAAGCCATGCCACTCGCCACCGGCTTTTTCGCAGTTCTTCTTGGACTTTCGCCATTCAGACATGGATTGCGGTGTGTAGTGGTAGTGGTTGCTCAAGCTTCCCTTGGCACTCTTGGCATCGGTGCAAACGCCCAGCGCCTTGGACGGACACTTGGGCACCAGAACAGAGTCGACCTTCATGGGGGTCATTTGAACCAGACAGGCTTTTTGAAGCTCCGCAGCACTTTCAACTTCTGATGCAGCGCTTTCCCAGCAACTCAGCAGGGGCAACGATGGACGGGTGATGTCCATGTTGCCTTTTTGCAGACAGGAAACCTGGGACACGGCGGCGTGGCCAGGCTTGGGCATTTTGAGCTCTGCACCCTCGGGCAACTCCATGAGGTCT
>PHCO01000440.1 GCA_002842265.1 Betaproteobacteria bacterium HGW-Betaproteobacteria-18
AAATCCGAGTTCCAGGTGGTGGTCGACATGCCCGCCGGCACGCCGGTGGAAAAAACCGCAGCCGTCCTGCGCGAACTGGGCGCACATCTGGCAACGGTGCCCGAGGTGACCAACTATCAGGCCTATGCCGGTACCGCGGCGCCGATCAATTTCAACGGTCTGGTGCGCCAGTATTATCTGCGTGCCGGCGGCGAAGTCGGTGATCTGCAGGTCAATCTGGTCGAAAAGCATGAACGTAAGGACCAGAGCCATGCCATCGCCGCCCGCGTGCGTCCTGCCTTGCAGGAAATCGGCCGGCGCTTCGGCGCCAACGTCAAGGTGGTGGAAGTGCCGCCGGGGCCGCCGGTGTTGTCGCCCATCGTCGCCGAGATTTACGGTCCGGAAGCCGCAGGCCGCCATCAGGTGGCGAAAGCGGTGCGTGCCGTGTTCGAACAGACCGACTATGTGGTCGATGTCGACGACAGCACCATCGTCGATGCGCCCAAACTGAATCTGACCGTGGACCGGCGCAAGGCAGGGCTGCTCGGCATCTCGCAGGAGGCGGTCGTCACCACGTTGCGTGCCGGCCTCAACGGCGAGGAGATCACTTATCTGCACGACCAGAGCAAGTATCCGACCGCGATCCAGATGTTGCTGCCGCCCGAACGCCACGGTGAATTTGACAGCTTGCTGCAACTCACGGTGCGTTCCGCCGATGGCCGGTTGGTACCGATTCGCGAACTGGTGGATGTCACACCGACCACACGGCAGGAGCCGATCTTCCACAAGGATCTGTTGCCGCTGACCATGGTGGTCGGCGACATGGCCGGCAAGCTGGACAGCCCGCTCTACGGCATGTTCGCCATGCGCGGCGATATCCACAAATTGATCGCGCCTAACGGTCAGCCGCTCGAGGAATATTTCATCCGCCAGCCGGAGGATACCTATCGAAATTACGCCATCAAGTGGGACGGCGAATGGCAGATCACCTACGAGACTTTCCGCGACATGGGCGCCGCCTACGCCGTCGGCCTGATTCTCATCTATCTGCTGGTGGTCGCGCAGTTCGGTTCCTACCTGACGCCGCTCATCATCATGGCGCCGATCCCGCTCACCATCATCGGCGTCATGCCGGGTCATGCCCTGTTCGGTGCGCAGTTCACGGCGACCAGCATGATCGGCATGATCGCGCTGGCCGGTATCATTGTGCGTAAC
>PHCO01000441.1 GCA_002842265.1 Betaproteobacteria bacterium HGW-Betaproteobacteria-18
GTGAATATGGCCAGCGGCGCGATCGTGATCACCGACACGAAGGACAGCGTTGAACGCATCGGCAAGTACATCGAGAGCGAGAACGACCTGCTCAATCGCCAGGTGCGGATCGAGCTGCGCGAGATCCTGGTCGAAGACACGGGCTCCTCCAGCGTCGGCCTGGACATCAACCTTGTGTACAACCGGTTTCGTGACGCAGGCCTGAGCGTTGATGGGTTGACCACCAACTCGCCGAACTACAACATCGCCTCTACCGCACCCAAGACCCTGGTGGACGCAGCCACCGGGTCGATGACGCTCAATGTCACCAACGCTGCCAGTTACTTCAATGGAACGTCGGTTGCCGCGCAAGCCCTCAACGGCGTCGGCAAAGTTGTCAGCGATTCCACGCGCTCGGTCATCACCACGAACCGCACTCCGGTCCGGCTGCAAGATGTCACGGACCGTGCCTATTTGGCAGAAACCAAGCCTGCCTCAGGTGGCACCACCGATGGTGGCTCTTCAGGCGTTCCTGGCCTGACGCCGGGTATCGTCACCTACGGCGACAACGTGACGGTCGTCCCGACCGTGGGCAACAACGGTGATGTCCTTTTGCAGCTCTTCAGCACGCGTTCCAACTTGGTCGAGTTGAACTCGGTGTCCACAGGTTCTGGTGCGACCCTTCAACAGATCAACACCCCAGTCCTTAGCCGCAAAAAATTCAGCCAGAACTTCCGTGTTCGTAACGGCGAAACGCTGATCATCGTCAGCAATGCGTCTGAAGGCTGGGGTTCCAAGGATCGGCAAGGCCTGACAGGTGCGTCCACAAGCGCCAGCCGCAGCAAGATCCTGAGCGTCTTGATGGTGACCCCACGGGTCATGGGCATCTGAGGGCCTGGGGATGCAGACCACTCGCTTCGGAAAACACACGCTGGCCAGTGGCTTGGCCTGGTCGGTGCTTGACCCACATGGTGGCGGCAAGCATCGTCAGATCCAGCAATGGCGGAGCATGGGTCAGACCCATGGCGTGGCCTACGAAATCTCTGGAGAGGAGGTTTACGGCCGCGCTGACGCTGGTGGCGCTGGCACAGTGTCTGTCGCTGCCATGGCAGCGAAGCACACTGCGCTGCGCGGCAAGACAGCGCTGCTCCTGATCGAAATCCCCTCGCCTAACGAGGAGCATGAGAGCACCGTTCTCTCGGTCGGCCTC
>PHCO01000442.1 GCA_002842265.1 Betaproteobacteria bacterium HGW-Betaproteobacteria-18
GCATCACAAAGGGAACAGGAGCCCGCTCATGTTTGATCGTCACGAAGAAGTCGGCCCCGAACAATTGGAAGTCCTGGAGTTCCAGTATCTGGACCCGGCGACAGGTGCATGGATGAGCATGCTTGCCGATGAGAACGGCTTTCGCCCTGCGACCGCCGGCGAGGTGGTGGAGTTGGGTCTGCGAAATGACGCATTTCCTGACGGCAAGGCGCGCGTGGATGCGTTGCAGCTTGAGCTCGACGCGTTTATCGCCAAGTACACACATTCTTTCCCAGACGAGGACGATTTTGAAGTCCTGGCTCCTTCCATGTGATTTTGAAAGTGCCCAACCCATGAAGCCCCTTCAATCTCACACCGCTGCCACGCTCCTGCCTTCGTTGCACCAATGGGTGCTCGGCATGGTGCTCTTGATGGGGTTCTGGGTGGGCCCCGTGCTTGCCCAGGGTGCAGGCGGCATGGCTGACCTCGACAGCATCAATGCCGGCGGACAAGCCCCCACCGATCTGGCCAAGATCATCATGCGGGGCATCCTGGGCCCGATGTTCGATTCGCCCCTGACCTCGGGCATCGGCGCGACAACGCTCTTTGGCGTGGTCTTCCTGGCCTTCAACGTCGTGGTGTTTTCTGCTGGCGTGGTTTGGGCCACCTACGGCGTGATTGCCGGCGTGGTGCAAACGGCGCATGAGGGGGTGGTCTTGGGCAAGCGCCTGAGCGCCGTGTGGATGCCTGTGCGCATGGCCACGGGTATCGGCGCACTCGTTCCTGTCTTCGGGGGGTTCTCTCTCTCGCAGGTCGTGATGATCCTGGCGACATCGTGGGGCATTACCTTCGGTAACTATGCCTTCAACCAGGGAATGGACGCGATGAACAACTTCGCGCCGTTGATCAACGTGTCTGCGGTGAAGGCGCCACGCGGGCAAAGCGCCGTCGACCTGGGGTATGCAATTTTCGAGCAACGCTTGTGCGAACTGGACTACCAGGCCAAGCAGCGCGCAATGGCCGCGCAGGGGGTCGACATCCCCGTGAACGATCAGCTTACCCAGCGGAACTTCATCGGATCCATACCCAACGCATCATCGTTGGGTGCCGGGCACGTTCTGGGCACCAACAACGATCCAACGGCCTGTCTGGCTGTCGGCATCAACCGCAAATTGCTTGCGACCCGCTCTGCAGACTCGGTG
>PHCO01000443.1 GCA_002842265.1 Betaproteobacteria bacterium HGW-Betaproteobacteria-18
CCTGCGAAGTCTTGTTCGGCCGGACAGGCATAGTCGGCCACGTTCAGTTGCAGACCTTCGCGCAGCGGCACGGTGCGCGCAGCAATGCCGTACAAGCCGCAATAAACCTTGTAAAAACTGTAGCTGATGTCAGGCATCAGCAGCGGGCAGCCCTGTTGAAAAAAGGCAAAAAAGGCGTGGGCCAGCACCTCGTCCGAACCATTGCCCAAAAAGACCTGTTGTGGCGTGAGCTTGAAGTGGCTGGCAATGGCCTGGCGCAGCGCACTGCCATCGGGGTCGGGGTAAAGCTGCAGGCCCTGTTGCGCGGCTTGCTGGATGGCCGCCACCACGCGTGGTGAGGGTGGATAAGGGTTTTCGTTGGTGTTGAGTTTGACAAGAGCGGCTATTTTTGGCTGTTCGCCAGGAACATAGGGCACCAGTTGCTGGACGACAGGACTAATAAATTGAGCGTTCAAGACGGGTTCACTTCAAAAAATGGCGGTTGGTGACGGTTTTAGCAGGGAGCGGATGTCGGGTCTCAAGCTCAGGCAATGAGTCGTGCCAGCGTCAAAAGCGCCAAAAGAACAACCCACATGACCACAGCACGCCAGACCAGACCTACCAGAATGGCCATGTGGGCCAACTCAGGTGGCGGGCGCAGATTGAAACCATTGGCAGGTGTTGATCCGGCAGGTGCGGGCGAGCTGACTGTGTTCGCCGTTCCGAGTTGAACATTGATGGCGCCGGCTGTGGCGGCCAGCACCAAGCCATCGTTGTCTGTGCCTGATTGAGCGGCGTAACGGCGCCAGCCATCAATGGCTTCTTCAAAATTGCCGACCACGGCAAAGCCCAGCACCGTCATACGTGCAGGTAAGCCGTCAATCCAATGCCACGCCGCCCGCGCATTGGTTTGCAAAGGAATGCTGACGGGTTGCTGCAGGGTTTCGCTTTTGTACTGCCAATAGCGGTTGACAAATTCGGCTAACCGATACAACACAGCACCCATAGGGCCCAAACCAAGCGCTGCCAGGACCGAAAACCAGGCCAACACCCCAAAGACATGGCGATGGGCGGCCAGTACGGAGAGTTCAATGACACGGCCAATGATTTCGCTGCGCGACCAGGACTGTGTATCGAGATGTTGCCATTGGGCCAATAGTGAGCGTGCTAACGCAACATCGTCGTTGGCCAAGGCATCGCG
>PHCO01000444.1 GCA_002842265.1 Betaproteobacteria bacterium HGW-Betaproteobacteria-18
AGTCTTTCTGGACGTGGCCGCCTTCACGGCGTTGGAGGCTGAGCGCAAAACCATCCAGATGCGCACCGAAGCGCTGCAAGCCCAGCGCAACAGTGCCAGCAAGCAAATCGGCCAGCTCAAGGCCAGGGGACCGGCTGGCGCCGCCGAGGTCGATGCGGTGATGGCGCAGGTGGCGGGCATCAAGGATGAGTTGGAGGCCTCAAGCAAGCGGCTGGATCAGATTCAGGCCGAGATGCAAACCCTGCTGCTGGCCGTGCCGAACCTGCCGCATGAGAGTGTGCCGGTGGGGGCGGATGAGCATGGCAACGTGGTGGTGCGCAGTTGGGGCACGCCGCGCAAATTTGACTTCGAGATCAAGGACCATGTGGATGTGGGCGAACCGCTGGGGCTGGACTTTGCCATGGGCGTCAAGCTCACCGGCGCGCGCTTCACCGTGATGAAAGGCCAGATCGCTCGCCTGCACCGTGCCCTGGCCCAGTTCATGCTCGACGTGCAAACCCAGGAGCACGGCTACACCGAGTGCTACACGCCTTACATTGTCAACGGCGAAACGCTCAAGGGCACGGGCCAGTTGCCCAAGTTCGAAGGTGACCTGTTTGCCGCCAAAAAAGGTGGCCAGGAGGGCGAGGAACAGCCCGACAACACGGCGTTGTACCTGATTCCCACCGCGGAAGTGCCGCTGACCAACTTTGTGCGCGACGTGGTGGTGGCCGAAAGCGACCTGCCCATCAAGCTCACCGGCCACACACCGTGCTTCCGGTCAGAGGCCGGCAGTGCCGGGCGTGACACCCGTGGCCTGATCCGCCAGCACCAGTTTGACAAGGTCGAGATGGTGCAAATCGTGCACCCCGACAAAAGTTACGAAGCGCTGGAGGTCATGACGGGCCACGCCGAAGCCATCCTGCAGAAGCTGGGCCTGCCCTACCGCGTGATGAGCCTGTGCACCGGCGACATGGGCTTTGGCGCCAGCAAAACCTATGACCTCGAAGTGTGGTTGCCGGCGCAAGCCACCTACCGTGAGATCAGTTCGGTGAGCAACTGCGAAGCCTTCCAGGCGCGCCGCCTGCAAGCCCGCTTCAAGAACGCGCAGGGCAAAAACGAGTTGGTCCACACCCTGAACGGCTCCGGTCTGGCCGTGGGCCGCACGCTGGTGGCGGTGCTGGAAAATTACCAGAACGCC
>PHCO01000119.1 GCA_002842265.1 Betaproteobacteria bacterium HGW-Betaproteobacteria-18
ATCTGGTGGCCAGTGGCCTGGGTTTGCTGATGCTGGCGCCGTTATTGCTGGCAATTGCATTGGCGATCAAACTGGAGTCGCCTGGTCGCGTGTTTTTTCGGCAGGAGCGGGTGGGGCGGTTTGGCAAGACCTTTCGCATTCACAAGTTCCGCACCATGGCGACGGATGCAGAGCGCCATGGCTTGCAGATTACCGTGGGCAGCGATGCCCGTGTGACGCGCGTGGGCAGCGTGCTGCGTAAGTACAAGCTCGATGAGCTGGCCCAGTTGATTGACGTATTCGTAGGCGACATGAGCCTGGTTGGCCCCCGCCCGGAGGTGCCCCGCTATGTGGCTTGCTATCCGGCGGACGTGCGTGACATTGTGTTGTCGGTCAAGCCGGGTATTACCGATTGGGCTTCGATCAAATTCAAGGAAGAAAACGCCATTTTGGGTGGCGCTGTTGATGCTGAGCGCGTTTATATTGAAGAGATATTGCCCATCAAGCTAGGTTATTACGTGCGTTACGTCAGGGAGCGCAGCTTCATGATGGACGTGCGAATTATTTTTGCTACCTTGGTCGCGGTGGCTCGTTGATGAACCGCTTTAATGCCCGTCTGGCAGTTGCCTCTTTGGCGGCCGCATCCGCTGGCTTGTCAATTGCCGTGATCAGTCTTGGCAAGCTATTGTTGCTGGTCTCAGCGCTGGTGGTTTTGCTGCGGGGCAAGCAGGGCACGGCGGAAGATTCGCCGTGGCAGAGCCTGTGGACGCCGAGATTGATCCTGGTGATTCTGTTGGCATTTGCCGGCAGTTTGTTGTGGACATCTGCGCCCATGGATCAGGCCTTGGGGGCCGTGGGTAAGTATGGCAAATTCCTCGTGATTCCGGCGCTGTTGGTGCTGCTTGGAACGCGGCGAGAGGCTGCTTTTGCGCTGGCCGCCTTTGTGGGGGCTCAGGCTTTTCTGTTACTCAGTTCCTGGCTGCTTTATTTTTATGTGCCGGTGGTGTGGGCAACTGCGAGCTATGCCAAAGATTCTTTCGCGGTGTTTTCCAGCTATCTGGATCAGGGCATCATGAGTGCGGTAGTGGCCGCTATTTTTTGGCATTTGAAAGCGCTGGCACCGAATCGGCCGCTGTTTTATGCCGCCATAGCAATGTCTTTGCTGGCCTTGGGAAATGTGTTTATTGTGTTCACTGGGCGTACCGGCCATCTGGTGGGTCTGGCCATGGTGTCGCTGGCAATTTTCTGGGCATTGCCCAGGCGGTATCGACTGGCCTCGCTGGTTGTGCCGCCATTGATATTCATTCTGGCTTTTTTTAGTTTTGACAAGGTGGCGCAGCGGTTTTCAGCCGCCCAGACAGAAGTGTCGGCTTACGCGCTTCAACCCGAGTCCAAGACCTCATCGGGTATTCGTTTGTATATTTGGCAAGCTTCTTTGGCGGCCATCGCCAAAAATCCTTTGACGGGCACAGGTGTGGGCAGCTGGGTCACGGAATACAACAGACTTGAATACTTGAAACCCCCTTCCCATCAGCGCCTGGTTATCGGTAATCCGCACCAGGAGTATCTGTTGTGGGGGGTGCAGCTTGGTGTCGGCGGTATCCTGCTCTTGTTGGCTTTTCTGGCTGCCGTCATGCTTGACTTTCTGAAAATGGACACGCCCATTGCCAAGGCGGGGCAGTCGGTGCTGGCGGCCCTGGCGGTGTCCTGTTTGTTTAATTCGTCCCTTTATGATGCCTATATTGGCGATTTCTTCTGTTTGTCGCTGGGTGTCTTGTTGGCGTATGGCATTCATGGTCAAGATATATTAAAGATACGTGAATTATAGATAATAAGAAGAGATAATGTGACCTATTAAAAGAGCCGCAACAACGTGCCATCAGGTGTTTTAACTTTTATATTCATCAAATACCATGACCAATTTAATCGATATTCAAAACCAAATCGCCATCCTGCAAAAACAGGCCGAAGAAATCAAGGCCCAGGAGTTCAATAAAACGGTACAAGAGATCAAGGCCAAAATGGCTGCGTTTGGTATTACTGTTGCTGACCTGGATGGTGGCAAAGCCCGCCCGCGCAAGGCGGCTGCCAAGTCTGGCAACCCGGCACCGGCCAAATACCGCGGGCCCAACGGTGAAACCTGGAGCGGCCGTGGTTTGATGCCGCGCTGGCTGGCTGCCTTGGTGGCACAAGGGCAAAGCAAAGAAGCGTTTGCCATCTAACTTCATGACAGTACAGCCGCTTCGAACAATGAAAGAAGGCCGTCATCGCGAGCCTGCCGAATCCGGCCCGATACCGCACACTGATTGCCGCGTCACTACGTTCCTCGCAATGACGGAAATTTGTCGCAATGCCGCCGTTCTTTCACGTTAAATGGTCACGTAAAATCACAACAATAAAAGCGCCGTTAAAGGCGTTTTGAGTTTTTAGGGGGGTAATTTTGCAAAGCCGGGTTTTGGATTGGCCACGCACTGTCAAGCAATTGGTGGTGCTGTCGCTGGATATTGTTTTGGCTTTGATGGCCACGTGGATCGCATTTGCCTTGCGGCTTGATATTCCTTATTGGCCCAGTGGGGCGCAGTGGTGGGTGTATCTGCTGGCGCCCACGCTCTTTATTCCCATCTTCATTCGCTTTGGCCTTTATCGGGCCATTTTTCGTTATACCGGCCAGGCTGCACTGCAAGCCACGGGCATGGCGGTGCTTATTTATGGCGGCCTGTTGACGGCGATTTTGGTATGGCAGAAATGGCCGGGTGTGCCACGCAGCGTGGGCGTGTTGCAGCCTCTGGTATTTTTGTTTTTGGTGGGGGGGAGCCGGGCCATGGCGCGTTTCTGGCTGGCTGATTTGCATCAGGCCCGCACCCAATGCGAAGGCCGTCTGCTCATATACGGTGCGGGCACCGCCGGCGTGCAAACCATGGTGGCGTTGCGCATGTCGCAGCAATTCGTGTTGGTGGGGTTTGTGGATGACGATGCCAGCAAGGTGGGCCGCAACCTCAATGGTGTGCCCGTGTTGGCGCCGTCGGAGGTGGCGCAAGTGGTGGCGCGGCAGGGGATTACTGACATCTTGCTGGCCCTGCCCAGTGCCACGCGTGACCGGCGCAACGCCATTTTGAATAGCTTGCAGCCGCTGCCGGTGCACATTCGCAGCCTGCCGGGCTTGTCAGACCTGGCCAGTGGCCGTGTGACGGTGCAGGATTTTCGTGAACTGGACGTGGAAGACCTGCTGGGCCGGGACCCGGTGCCGCCCGACACAGCGCTGCTGGCGCGCGACCTGACCGCGCAGGTGGTGCTGGTGACCGGTGCTGGCGGCAGTATTGGCGGTGAGCTCACGCGCCAGATCGTGCTGCAGCGGCCACGCCAATTACTGCTGCTCGACCACAACGAGTTTGGTTTGTACAGCATTCACCAGGAGTTGCAGGGCATTTGCACCGGTCATAACCTGGACGTTGAATTGATTCCGCTGCTGGGCAGCGTGGCCAATCCGGATCGGCTGGCGGCTATTTGTGACGCCTATCGCCCGGTAACCGTTTACCACGCGGCCGCCTACAAGCATGTGCCCATGGTGGAAGACAACCCCGGCGAGGGCATATTGAACAATGTGTTCGGCACGCTGAATATGGCGCGTGCGGCCCAGGCCAGTGGCGTCAAGCGGTTTGTGCTCATTTCAACTGACAAAGCGGTGCGCCCCACCAACGTGATGGGCGCCAGCAAGCGCATGGCTGAATTGGTGTTGCAGGCGATGGCGGCGCAAAACCCGGCCACCTGTTTCACCATGGTGCGTTTTGGCAATGTGTTGGGTTCCAGTGGCAGTGTGGTGCCGCTGTTTCGCCGCCAGTTGGCCGAAGGCGGGCCGATCACCGTCACGCACACCGAGGTCATGCGCTATTTCATGACCATCCCGGAGGCCGCGCAACTGGTGCTGCAAGCCGGTGCGATGGGGCAGGGTGGCGACGTGTTTGTGCTTGACATGGGCCAGCCCGTGAAGATCATGGACCTGGCGCGGCGCATGGTTGAGCTTAGCGGCTTGACGCTGCGAGACGGTGCGCATCCGCAGGGCGAGATCGAGATTGTGGTCACGGGTTTGCGCCCCGGCGAGAAGCTCTATGAAGAGCTCTTGATTGGCGACAACCCCGAGCCCACGGCGCACGCCCGCATCATGAAAGCGCACGAGGCTTGTTTGACGTGGGATGCGCTGCAACCGCACTTGCAGGCTTTGCGCCAAGGTGCCGGGCAGGCCGACATTGCCGCCATCAAGTCGGTGCTGCAAACCTGTGTGCAGGGTTATGGGGAAGCGCGCTTGTGATTGATGTGGGGTGGACTTCAGTCCACCATGGCCGACTGAAGTTGGCCCCACAGCGCAATGCCGGCCCGCAACATGCGGCACAATTTGATGGTACTTCGCCGTTATTCACATCAAACCCAAAGCCCACCATGACTGACGTATCCCACATTCCTCCGCGCGACAAGGCCGAAATTCTGGCGCAGGCGCTGCCCTACATTCGCAAGTTCCACGGTAAAACCATCGTCATCAAGTACGGTGGCAACGCCATGACCGACCCCGCCTTGCAGGCCGACTTTGCCGAAGACGTGGTGCTGCTCAAGCTGGTCGGCATCAACCCGGTGGTGGTCCACGGCGGCGGCCCGCAGATTGAGGCGGCCTTGAAGCGCCTGGGCAAAAAAGGCGAATTCATCCAGGGCATGCGCGTCACCGACGCCGAGACCATGGAGATTGTGGAGTGGGTGCTCGCCGGTGAGGTGCAGCAGGACATTGTTGGCCTGATCAACCACGCGGGTGGCAAGGCGGTGGGCCTGACCGGGCGCGACGGTGGGCTGATTCGTGCCCAAAAACTCAAAATGCGCGACAACGCCGATGCCACACTGGAGCACGACGTGGGTCAGGTGGGCGACATTGTCAGCATCGACCCCAGCGTGGTCAAAGCCTTGCAGGACGATGCCTTTATCCCGGTGATCAGTCCGATCGGTTTTGGTGAAAATAACGAGAGCTACAACATCAACGCCGACGTGGTGGCGGCCAAGCTGGCCACCGTGCTCAAAGCTGAAAAACTGATGATGCTCACCAACATCAGCGGGGTGCTCAACAAGGCCGGTGAGTTGCTCACCGACCTGAGCGCGCGCCAGATTGATGAGCTGTTTCTTGATGGCACCCTGAGCGGCGGCATGCTGCCCAAGATTGCCGGAGCCCTGGATGCCGCCAAAAGCGGGGTCAACTCGGTGCACATCATCGACGGCCGCGTGCCGCATGTGCTGCTGCTGGAAATTTTGACCGATCAGGCCTTTGGCACCATGATCCGTTCGCATTGACCGTCACGGTGAAGTGGTGGAGACAGGCGGAATCGAACCGCCGACCTATTGATTGCGAACCAATCGCTCTCCCAACTGAGCTATGCCCCCACAGGAGCGCATTCTATAGATTCGGCCCGATGATGTTTTAAGTTCCGTTCGGGCTGAGCCTGTCGAAGCCCCTTCGGCAGGCTCAGGGCAGGCTCTTCGACGCGCTCAGGGCGAACGGTTCATACTTCATCGGGCCGTAGCAATAGGAAGGATTTGGGTTTAAATACACCCCATGGAAAACAAATCACATGCGCTGGCCGCCGGCCTGTTTGTACTGTTTGTCACCGCCTTGCTGATCACTTTGGCGGTTTGGCTGACGCGTGACACGCGCCAGTTGCGCAGTTATGAGCTGTCCGGGGCGGTGAATCTGAGCGGCTTGCAGCCTCAGGCCAGTGTGCGTTACCAGGGCGTACCGGTGGGCAAGGTGACCGGCATCGGCCTGGACCCGCAGACCCGTGGCCATGTGCTGGTGCGTATTGCGGTCGATGATCTGGCCCCCATCAGCGCCAGCACTTTCGCCACGCTGGGTTATCAGGGCGTGACCGGGCTGGCATTTATCCAGCTTGACGACAGCGAGCCGCGCCAAACGGCAGCAGCGCCACTGGCGCAGCTCGGCGACAACCGCCGTATTCCGCTCAAACCGGGCTTGATGAGCAAGCTGACCGACCGTGGCGAGCGCGTTTTGGGGCAACTCGATGAGGCCAGTCAGCGCCTCAATGAATTACTGTCGAGCCAAAACCAGCAAACCCTGATGACCACGCTGGGCAATTTGGGCCAGGCCGCAGCGGAAATTCAACAACTCACTGCGCAAACCCGGACCTTGCTGCCTGAAATGGCCCAAGGCACTCGCGACAGCCTGGCGACGTTGAAGGCGACCTCGTTGCAGGTGGGCGAAAGTGCCGACGCGGCCCGCACGTCGGCGCGCGCCTTTCAACGGGTGACCGAGCGCATGTTTGCGCCGGGAGGCACACTGGACCAATTCGGGCAGGGCGTTGAGGTGTGGGTGGCCACCAATCAAACCCTGCAAAGTGTCACCTTGCCGCGTCTGAACCTGGCGGCCCAGGACCTGGCGCGCAGCACGCGCCAAATTGGCGAGCTGGCGCAAACCCTGCGTGACACCCCGCAAGCCATGCTGTTGGGTGCCCCGGTTCCCAGCCCCGGCCCCGGCGAGCCCGGGTTTTCTGCACCATGAAGTCATGGATCACCACGCTTCGCTTTCCATGAACACAGCGTTTAGACTTGTTGTGGGGTCGACTTCAGTCGACCATGGCGGACTGAAGTCCGCCCCACAGGGTTCACGGTTCGTGTACGGTATCGGTTGTCATCGCGAGCGAAGCGTGGCAATCCATGTTTTCTGATATTTGTATTGGAACGTCATGAAAAAAACTGCGGTGCAAATGACTCAAGGTTTGTTGCTTGTAGGGGTGTTGCTGCTGGCGGGCTGTGCCTCGCCCCGGCCAGCAGAAACGCGCCAGGTGTACGACTTTGGCCCCGCGCCCCTGCCGGCCTCTGCCACCGGGCCGCAGGCCAGCTTGACCGCCGTCGTGTTGTTTGACCCTCAAGTGAGTCCGGCTCTGGAGGGCAATGCCGTGCTGTACCGCTTGGGCTATGCCGATGCGCAGCAGCTCAAGCCTTACGCTGTAACGCGCTGGAGCATGCCGCCAGCACAACTGATCGGCCAGCGCCTGCGCCAGCAAATCGGTTCCCAGCGCGCTGTGGTGGCCCCGGGTGAGTTGATGGTCGCCAGTGCGCCGGGGCAAATACCAGTACCCAAAACATTGGCACAGGCTGCTCCTTTGCTGGTGCCGAGCGCCGTGGCACCACTGCTGCACCTGCGGCTGGTGCTGGAAGAGTTCAGCCAGGTATTTGATTCCCCCACCAGCAGCCACGGTTTGCTGCGTCTGCGCGCTACGCTGACACAGCGCACCTCTGGCAGCGAAACCTTGCTGGCACAGCGCAGTTTTGTGGCACAGCAACCCGCCCCAACGCCCGATGCGGTGGGCGCGGTGCGCGCCTTGACAGCAGCCAGCGACCAGGTGGTGGCTCAGATTGAGGCCTGGTTGACCCTGTGGGGTCGACTTTAGTCGACCGTAGCAACATCATCGCTGCGCCACCGACACCTTGCCAAATGCCGTTTGCGCCTCGCGCGGCAGGCAGCGCCAGTACTGGGGGCTGGCCTGCACGGTGCCACCCAGGGCCGCAGCGGCTTGCCAGCCCCAGCGCGGCTGGTACAAAAAGGCGCGCGCCAGGGCGATCAGGTCAGCGTCGCCTGCTTGCAAAATGCCCTCCGCTTGCTGGGCTTGCGTGATCAGGCCGACCGAGGTGGTGACCATGCCGGTGGCAGCGCGAATCGCCTTGGCCAACGGCACCTGGTAACCCGCTCCCAGTGCAATTTTTTGCTGGGGCGAAACGCCACCGGAAGACACGTGAATAAAGTCGCAGCCGGCGGCTTGCAGGCGTTGCGAAAATTCAAGGCTTTGTGGCAAATCCCAGCCGCCTTCGACCCAGTCGGTGGCTGACAGGCGCAGGCCCAACACGCCATCGAAAGCCTGGCGTACCGCAGCAAATAATTCCAGCGGGAAGCGGATGCGGTTCTCCAGGCTGCCGCCATAGGCGTCGCTGCGCTGGTTGGCCAGGGGCGACAAAAATTGGTGCAACAAGTAGCCGTGGGCACAGTGCAGTTCCACGGCTTCGACGCCCAGGCGCGCGGCGCGCTGCGCGGCGACCACAAAGGCGTCACGAATCTCGATCAGCCCGGCAGCAGAGATGGTCGTGGGTGCCGTCTCTGTGGGTAAATGAGGCAGGCTTGAGGGGCCAAAGGTTTCCCAGCCGCCTTGCGCCGGTGTCAGCAGTTGCCCGCCTTGCCAAGGCACGGCGCTCGATGCCTTGCGGCCCGCGTGGGAAAGCTGGATGCACACCGCCGTGTGCGGCGCCAGGGCACGGGCGCGTTGCAAGTGGTCTGCCAGCGCCGATTCGGTGCGATCGTCCCATAGCCCCAGGCAGTTGGGCGTGATGCGGCCCTCGGGCAGCACGGCGGTGGCTTCTATGGTGAACATCGCGGCACCACTGTTGAGCAGGTTACCCCAATGCATCAGGTGCCAGTCGGTGGCACAACCGTTTTGCGCCGAGTATTGGCACATGGGCGCCACCACCAACCGGTTGGGTAGCGTCAGGCCACCGCCTGGCGAGGGCAGGGTCAGGGGGGAAAACAACAGGCTCATGGTGATTCATCCAAACATCAAACGGCAAGCCATGACTTTACGTCATTGCAAAGAGCGGCAATCCATGCAATTTCCTGTTTATTTTGGTGCTTGCAAAAAATAAATAATTGAAAATCAAAAACTTGACGTATCATGCAGCCCGTATTGTTTTTTAAAAGCAGTACATGGTTTGCGGTGAATGTCAGTCTCGCGTCTGCTCTAAGTCTTTATTGGTTTGTTGATTGCGGTTATGAACTCCATCGCGTTTTGAGTTATTTTGAGGAGTCCTTTCATGGGCAACAAACTTTACGTCGGCAATCTGCCATATTCTTTCCGTGATGATGATCTGCAACAAGCTTTTGCAGCCCACGGTACCGTCACCAGCGCCAAAGTCATGATGGAACGTGACACCGGCCGCTCCAAAGGCTTCGGCTTTGTCGAAATGGGCGATGATGCGCAAGCACAAACCGCCATTAACGCAATGAATGGCCAACAATTCGGTGGCCGTGGCCTCGTGGTGAACGAAGCCCGTCCGATGGAACCGCGTCCTCCCCGCTCGGGTGGCGGCGGCTTCGGTGCCCTTCTCGTCCACCTTGACCTTGGTCTTGTGAAGAACACGGTTGATGTAGATCGGGACATCCAGTTCCGCCATGCTTGAGAACTGAGCTCTCCTGTCGTCGAACGCCCGCGGCATCCCAAGGATAAACCGTTGGCAGAAGGCGCGGTGAATCTTGTCTATCGTCAGATTCTTGCCCGTATGGACGGCCGCCGATTTGAGACCCGGGAGGATATGCTTCGGTGGTGGATGCAGGCAGTTGAAAGGATAAACAATACCCCTTTTCAGAAGTTGCCCGGAACCCGGCGTATCCGGTTTGAACAAACAGATCAGTCCGCACTTAAAACCCTGCCCGATACACGTTTCAATTTGTCGGCTGTTTTGAACCAGACCGTTTCGACCACCGGTGTCGTCTATATTGATTCCGACAAGACCTACTACAGCGTACCATTTTCGTTACAGGGCAAGAAGGTTGAAATACTGGTCGCCCCAAAACATATCGAAATATGGT
>PHCO01000120.1 GCA_002842265.1 Betaproteobacteria bacterium HGW-Betaproteobacteria-18
TCTGCCGACAGATATTGCACACACCCGGCGGGCCAGCGCCATTGCCTGGCGTGTGCGGCCAGTTGCCCGCGGGTGGCATCATCAGGCCAAAGCGCCAAAAAAAGGCGCTGGGTTCGGGCGACAAGAGGTTGGCCGGAGTTCATGGTTCCATTCTGATCATTCGAAGACATTACAGTACCAGCATTCGCTTTTCAACCAACACATTCGTTCAACCTGGCGTTCGCACATGAAACCTCATACCCTTGGCAACCTGCTTGTGGCGGTTCAGTTTGGCACCTTGGGCGCCCTGACCGTGCTGGCAGCGCCAAAATTCATGCAGCAGCCAGTACCAGCGCTGGCATGGCTGGCTCTGGTCTTGAGCGGGGTAGTCGGCGTATGGGCCCTGGCGGCCAACCGGCCCGGCAACTTCAACATCCACCCCACGCCGCGTGCAGACGGCATGCTGGTGGCGCACGGCCCCTACCGCTGGATTCGCCACCCCATGTACACGTCGGTGATGTTGCTGGGCATTGGCTGTGCCTTGACGCTGGGTTCTGCGCTGGCATGGCTGCTCTGGGGTGTTTTGTGCCTGATGTTGCTGGTCAAGGCCTTGCTGGAAGAACGCTGGATGAGTGCCCTGCATCCGTCCTACGCACAATACCAGGCGCGCACCCGCCGATTTATTCCTTATCTTCTTTAACGGATCAGGCCCAACAGCCATCGGCCCGGGGCGGGCCTCCTACAGAGTAGCCTCGCCGCGATTGATTTCACTGGCCAGCACCTTGTCCACCCGCTTGCCGTCCAGGTCCACCACCTCGAACACCCAGCTTTCGCAGGTAATTTGCTCGCCGGTCACCGGCATGTGGCCGCTCACCGCCATCAACAAGCCGGCCAGCGTGTTGTAGCGGCCGCGCTCCTCCAATGGCAGCTCATCCATGTCGAGCCGGGCCTTGAGCTCGCTCACCGGCATCATGCCGTCGAGCAACCAACTGCCGTCATTGCGCTGCACCGCCCAGGCTTCGGTTTTGGCACTGGGTTGCAGCTCACCGGTGATGGCTTCCAGCAAGTCATGCGGCGTGAGCATGCCTTGCACCACACCATATTCGTCCACCACCAGCACCAGGCGGCCCACCTTGGCGCGAAACTGCTCCAGCAAGGCCATGCCGCTGAGGGTTTCGGGCACAAATACGGCCGGGCTCACATAGTCTTGCAGCGTGCCCGGTGCACTGGCACCCAACTCCAGCATGTGGGCCACGCTGATCTTGCCCACCACCTCGTCCATGGAGCCACGGCACACCGGGTACCAGGAATGGGCGCGCTGGGCACCATCGGCCCCCACTTTTTGCAGACCCTGCGCCACGCTGATGCCGGCATCGAGCCAGTCCACCTCGGCGCGCGGCACCATCAAAGATGTCAACTGCCGGTCATCGAGGCCAAACACGTTTTGCACCATCTGGTGCTCATGCTCCTCGATCACGCCGGCATCGACGCCCTCTTCCAGACTGGCGGAAATTTCTTCTTCGGTCATGGCACGCACCGCGCTGGTGTCGATGCGCAACAGCTTGAGCATGGCGGCGGTGGAGCCCGAGAGCAGTTTGACAAACGGCCCCGCCGCCCTGGCCATCCACAGCATGGGGCGTGACACCCAGCGCGACACCTGCTCGGGGTACAACTGGCCAATGCGCTTGGGCACCAGTTCGCCAAAAATAATGGTGATGTAGGTGATGAGGGTGACCACCAGCGCGGTGGCAGCAAGGGCCGCCCCTTTCTCGGCCATGCCCCAGCTTTGCAGCCAAGCAGCAAGCCCGGCACTGAACGCGGCCTCGCCCACAATGCCATTGAGCACACCAATCGAGGTAATACCCACCTGCACCGTCGATAAAAACTGGTTGGGGTTGTCCAGCAGCGTGAGCGCCGCCTGGGCGCCCTTGTCGCCCGCTTCGGTCATGGCGTTGAGCCGCGACTTGCGGCTTGCGGCCAGCGCCAGTTCCGACATGGCAAAGACACCATTGAGCAGCGTTAAAAAAATAATCAGCAAAAATTCCATGCGTCTCAAACGACAATAAACACCATGGCACTTTACCTGATTGGCGACGTGCAGGGCTGCGACAGCGCTTTGCAACGTCTATTAAGCAAAATTTCCTTCTCACCCAGCCGCGACACACTCTACATTTTGGGTGACCTGGTCAACCGTGGGCCCGACTCCGCGGGTGTGCTGCGCCGCCTGATGGGCTATGGCGCCGCCGCCCAATGCCTGCTCGGAAACCATGATCTGCACCTGCTGGCAGCCAGCGTGGGTGCGCGCAGGCCCAGCCGCAAAGACACGCTGGCCAATGTGCTGCAAGCGAGCGACCGCGAGGCCATGCTGGCATGGCTGCGCCAGCAGCACATGGCTTTTTTGCTTGAACATGACAAGCATTCGTATTTGATGGTGCATGCGGGCGTGCTGCCAAGCTGGACAGCCACGCAAACCATGGCGCTGGCAGGTGAATTTGAAACCGTGTTGCGCGGCCCCGACCTGAGCGACTTTTTGCATCAGATGTATGGCAATACTTCCAACCGCTGGGACGACAGTCTGACAGGACCAGAGCGGCTGCGGGTGATTGTGAATGCGTTGACGCGGCTGCGGTTTTGTAGCGCAGAGGGTGCCATGGAGTTCGAGACCTCAGACGGTGCGCATGCCGCACCGTCCGGCTACTTCCCCTGGTTTGAGGTGCCCGGGCGCAAAACGAGCGATGTCACGGTGGCCTTTGGCCACTGGTCCACGCTGGGTTGGCTGGGCCGCGACGATCTGCTGGCGCTGGATTCAGGCTGCGTTTGGGGTGGTCACTTGAGCGCCCTGAAACTGGGCAGCGCAGGCCAGGCGCATGAACTGATCCAGGAGAAGTGCGAGCAGGCGCAAAAACCAGGGCAATAAGCCCGGACGCTCAGGCCGCCTGAAACAGCGCTGCGACTTTGCGCTTGGTCTTGATGTTGCTGGAAATCGTGCGCACGCCCGGTCGCGCAGCGGCGGCTTCCCAGGACGGTGCGGCTTCGGGTGGCAACGACGGCTCGTAAGGCTTTTCAAAAAACGGGTCTTGTGGCGCGGGACGGCTGCGCCGGGGTTCGGAACGCGGGCCGCGGGCAAAGTCTTCGGGTCGGCGCTGGTCGCTGCCGTCTTCACGATAGAGTCTGCGGCCATCGTTGATGTGGCCCTGCTTGCGGATGTCGGGCAGGTTTTCTTCAAACTCGATGGCTTCGAGCTCGATCTTGGTCCTGAGCAGTTTTTCAATGTCTGTCACCAGGCGCTGATCGCTCTTGGCAACAAAAGTCACCGCCAGACCAGCGGCACCCGCGCGCCCGGTGCGACCAATGCGGTGCACATAGTCTTCGGCGTGAAACGGAATGTCAAAGTTGAACACCGCAGGCACATCCTTGATGTCCAGGCCACGAGCCGCCACGTCGGTGCAGACCAGCAGGTCAACCACGCCGCTCTTGAAAGCTTCCAGTGCCTTCAAGCGTTCGTCCTGGCTTTTGTCGCCATGCAGCGCCGTGGTTTTGAGGCCTTCGTGCTCCAGTGAGCGCGCCAGGCGGGCGCATCCGAGTTTGCTGTTGACAAACACAAAGGCCTGCTTGAGGCCCCGGTCTTTCAGCACCTGGTGCAAGGCATGGCGCTTGTCGTCACCCTCGACGCTGTAAAAATGCTGCTCCACGGTAGAAGCCGCGGCATTGGAGCGGGCCACCTCGATCGTCACCGGGTCTTGCAGATAGCTGCTGGCCAGGCGCTTGATCTCGGGTGAGAACGTGGCCGAAAACAGCAGCGTGATGCGCTGTTTGGGCAGGTAGCTCAAGATGCGCTGCAAGTCCGGCAAAAATCCGATGTCCAACATGCGGTCGGCCTCATCGAGCACCACATATTCGACCTGATTGAGCACGCAGTTTTTCGCTTCAATGTGGTCCAGCAGCCGCCCCGGGGTAGCCACCAGCACTTCGACACCCTTTTTCAATTCAAGGGTTTGCGGCTTCATGTCCATGCCGCCGAACACCACCGCGCTGCGCAAATTGGTGTACTTGCCGTACAACTCAACCTGTTCGGCCACTTGAACGGCCAGCTCACGGGTGGGCAACAGCACCAGGGCGCGCACCGGATGGCGCGCTGGCGAGGTCGAGGCGTTTTCGTGCTTGAGCATGCGCTGCATCAGCGGCAAGGCAAACGCAGCCGTTTTACCGGTGCCGGTTTGCGCGGCACCCATCACGTCACGGCCCTGCAACACCACGGGGATGGCCTGGGCCTGGATCGGGGTCATGGTCTCGTAGCCCATCTCGGCCACGGCGCGGGCCAGCGGGGCAGCCAATTGCAACTGGGCAAAGGCCATGATGGGGGTGTCAGAAGTTAATTCGGAAGCGGTCGCAGTAGTCAGGTCGGTCATTGAAGCTCAGGTTCAATTGCTATCAGTCCGATAGCTGGTCATACCCGGGAATCGGGGCAGGTTTTCTTGGTAAGAAAAGCTTATTATCGTTGATCCGGGAAATCAGGCTTTGGGCAGTGTCACGCCGCGCTGGCCCTGGTACTTGCCGCCGCGGTCTTTGTAGCTGGTCTCACAGACTTCATCGCTCTCAAAAAACAGCACCTGGGCGCAGCCTTCGCCGGCGTAAATCTTGGCCGGCAGCGGCGTCGTGTTGCTGAACTCAAGCGTCACATAGCCCTCCCACTCGGGCTCAAACGGCGTCACGTTGACGATGATGCCGCAGCGCGCGTAAGTGCTTTTGCCCAGGCAGATGGTGAGCACGTTGCGCGGAATGCGAAAATATTCCACCGTGCGCGCCAGTGCGAAGCTGTTGGGCGGGATGATGCAAACCTCTTCATTGAAATCGACAAAGCTTTTTTCGTCAAAATTTTTCGGGTCCACCACGGTGCTGTGGATGTTGGTGAACACCTTGAATTCGGGCGCGCAGCGAATGTCATAGCCGTAGCTGCTGGTGCCGTAGCTGACAATCTTGTTGCCGGCCGCATCCTGGCGAATCTGGCCAGGCTCGAACGGCTCGATCATGCCGTGCTGCTCGGCCATGCGGCGGATCCATTTATCGCTTTTGATACTCATCGGGTTCAACTCCTGGGGTTGGCGCGATTGTAAGCAGGCACTGTCGGCCTACCCGTTGCGCAAGCGCACCGGCTGCCCGTCGGTGACCATGCTGCCGGGGTACAACAGCACGGTCTCGCCCTCACGCAGCCCCTCTTTAAGCCATGCCACATCGGCGTTGCGGTCATTGATTTGCACCGTCCGGGCGCGGGCGCGTCCGGCTTCCACAACGAACACGCGCCACTGCTCGCCGTCGCGCACCAGCGCGGCGGTGGGCACCAGCAAGGCACTGGCTTGCTCGAACACCGTGATGCGGGCATCGACGCGGAAACCATCGCCCAGGCGCTGTACATCGGTTGCGACCGGCTCCAGGCTCACGATCACATACACGCGCTGCTCTTCAATGCCCAGCGCCGACACCTTGGTAAACGCCACCGGCTCGATGCGCGTCACCTGACCGGCAATCGGCGCTGCGCCGCTGCCCAGGGACAGTTGCACCGGCGCGCCGGGCTGGATCTGCCGCACCTCGCCCGACAGCACATCGATGACCGCTTCCAGCGCCGCCGTGTTGCCAATCTCCAGCAGCGGCTGGCCGGCGCTCACCGTGACCGCGCTGTCCTGGTGCAGCTTGAGCACCTGGCCATCGACCGGGCTCTTCAGTTCCCAGCGGCCCGTGGCTTGCCCAGTCGCTGCCGGCTCGGCGCGGGCCAGCGCGGCACGCGCTTCGGCCAGTGAAAAGTCGGCCATGCCCTGCTCGGCCTGCGCCGCAGTGAGCGCCTGCTGGGCGGCCTGGCGCGCCAGCACGGCCTGGTCGCGTGCCGAAGCCGAGATGAAGTTGTCCTGCGCCAGCCTGGCCGAGCGCTCGGCCTCCAGCGCGGCCTGCGCCAGCGCCGTCTGCGCCCGCTGCACCTGCGCGGCGGCGGCACGACGCGCGGCCTCAGCACTGCCCACGCGCTGTTGCAGCACGCTGCGCGTGCGTGCATCGATCATCTGCGGTGCCACTGGCTCCAGCAGGGCCACCACGTCGCCGGCGCGCACCGGGTCACCCACCTTGAGCGTCGGGCGCAGCAAGGCGGCCTGGGTGGGCGCGGTGATCACATAGCGGTGCTTCGGGCGCAAGCGGCCGTCTTCAACGATGGTCTGCTCAAAGGTGCCGGTGCTGACCGTGGCCACCTCCACAATGAGCGGGCGCGGCCGGTACACGGCATAGATCAGCGCGGCCGCAGCGGCCAGCAACAGTGCGCCAATGAGCCAGCGTTGGTACTTTTTCCAGGTATTCTTGTCATTCATTCGCGTACTTTCAATACAGAAACCAGGTCAAGATGGTCGATCTGCCGGCGCACCAGCAACGCGCTGACGATGCCGGCGGCCAGCACAATCAGCGCCGCCGAGGCATAGGTGGACGGCTCGATCACCACCGCAAAATCGATGCTGTCGGATGACATCAACTGCATCATCAACGTGGCCAGCCCGAAGCCCGTGACCGCCCCGATGGGCAGCGCCAGCAGCAGCTCGGCGCCCAGTTCGGCCAGCAGCAGCACCGACACCTCGGCGCGCGTCATGCCCAGCACGCGCAGGCTGGCCAGTTCCCAGGCACGCTCGGACAGCGAAATGCGTGCCGCGTTGTAAATGATACCCACGGCCATCGCCACCGCAAAGAGCGTGAGGATGCCGCTGAACACCCCCATGTTGCGCGAGGTGGTCTTGTTGAAGTTGGCCATCGACCCGGCCTTGTCAAACACCGCGTTGATCAGCGGTGCCGCCTTCACCGCCGCCCAGAAAGCGCCCATGAACCGAGGCTCCACCTGCAGCACGGCGTTGGCCACGCCCTCACCATCGCGGGCCAGGGCGTTCATCGCGTCCAGGTTCATGTAGAGCAGTTTGCCAAACATGGTGTGCACAATGTCAACCACCTCGACCTCGGTGTGCACCTGGTTCCACAAGCGGAACTCCAGCGCAACATGGTCACCCACCCGCGCATCCAGCGCGTTCGCCAGCAGTGCGGACAGCACCACGCCGTGCGCCGGCATGGCCACCGCGCCGCGCTGCTCGTCCACCACGCGCATCAGCCTGGCATCAGGGCGGTAACCGGTGAGCGCGGTGTCTTCGCTGCGGCCCCGCAGGCGCACCCGCACGGGCTCGGTGCGGTAGGGTTCGGCGGCGATCACACCGGGCAGGCGCTGCAGGTCTTGCACCACGCCCAGCGGCACCGGGCGCTGAAAATTGACCTGCACGTCACCCTGAAACACCTGGCGAAACTGCACATCGACAATGTGCGCGATGGCATCGAGCCAGAACGCGCCCGAGATTTGCAGCGCCACCGCCAGCGCAATGCCGGTCACGGTAAAGGCAGCGCGTAGCGGGCGACGCTCGAAATTGCGGATCACCATCAGCGCGCCGGTGCTCACCCAGTGGCCCAGGCCCAGACGCTCGATCAGCGTGGGCTTGAAGGTGGGCGGTGTCGGCGGCTGCATGGCTTGCGCCGGGGTCAGGCTGACCACCGCCTGAATGGCCGTCCAGGTGCCTAAAGCAGCGGCGGTGACTGCGATCAGCAGGGAAGTCACGATCAGCCAGGGTTCGGTCACGTAGGCCAAGCCGTTGAAGCGAAACACCTCGTCGTACAAGCCCAGCATGCCGCGCCCGATCAGCACGCTCAAGGCCAGTCCCGCCAGCACGCCCAGTCCGGCGATGACCAGCGCCAACTGGATGTAGTGCCAGGCAATGGCGCCGTCGCTGTAGCCCAGCGCCTTGAGCGCGGCGATCTGGCTGCGCTGGGTGGCCACCTGGCGGCTCAGCACCACGTTGAGAATGAACATGGCCACCGCCAGAAAGATCGACGGCAGCACGGTCCCCATCACCTTGAGCTGCGACAACTCGTCTTCCACGATCTTGGCCGACAGCAGTTTGTCGCGCCCCACCGCACCGATGGCGCCATAGGGCGCCAGCAGCCGGTCAACCTGTTCCAGCACCGGTGCCACCGACTTGCCCGCGTCAAGCCGCAGCGCCACCTGGTTGAAGGCGCCCTGCATGTCGAAGGCGTCCAGCATGCGGGCCGCGTCGATCCACCAGATGCCAAACGACTGGTCGTCAGGCGCGCCGCCTTGCGAGGCAAACACGTATTCGGGCGAAGCCACTGTGCCGACCACAAAGACGCGCTCGCGTTTGCCGTTCAGGATGGCATGCACGATGTCGCCGGGGTTCAGGCTGCGCGCCACGGCAAAGCGGTCGCTGACCAGCGCCTCCAGCACATTGTTGCGCTCGGGCCAGCGCCCGCGCTTGAGCGTGAGGGCGTTCAGGCCCTGGCGGTCGGCATGCACGCGCGCCATATCAACACCGATGAAGCGCCCGGTCACGGGCGGCTCCACGCCGGGCAGGTCGATCTGCGCGTCGAACACCACGTCGAGCTTGACCTCGGCCACCCCGTCGAGCGCAGCCAACCGCTCGCGCAGGTGCACCGGCGCGCGCTTGACGTTGGCAAACACATCGGCCAGCCGGTTGTCGCGGTAAAACGCGTCACGCGAACCCTTGAGCGATTCGTGCACCGAGAACATGCCCACAAAACCGGCCACGCCAATCGCCACCACCACCGCAATCGTCGCCACCTGGGCACGCAGACGCGTGAGGTCGCGCCAGAGCTTGATGTGGATGGCTTTCATCGCGCGCTTACCAGTTCAGGCTGGACGCCGCCACCTTGTGCGTGTTGACGCGGGTCTCGACGATGCGCCCATCCGCCAGGCGCAGCACGCGGTCGGCCATGTCGGCAATCGGCGCGTTGTGCGTGATCACGATGGTGGTGGTGCCCAGCATGCGGTTCACATGCTCGATGGCCTGCAACACCATGATGCCGGTGGCGCAGTCGAGCGCACCGGTGGGCTCGTCGCACAGCAACACCTCGGGCTGCTTGGAAATGGCCCGCGCGATCGCCACGCGCTGCTGCTCGCCGCCCGAGAGCTGCGACACAAAGTGGTTCATGCGCTCGCCCAGCCCCACCAGCGCCAGCGCGTCCTCGGGTTTCATCGGGTCTTGGGCCAGGTCGGTCACCAGCGCCACGTTTTCGCGCGCCGTCAGGCTGGGGATCAGGTTGTAGAACTGGAACACAAAGCCCACATGCTCGCGCCGGTAACTCGTCAGCTCGGCATCGTCGGCGCCAATGAGCTCATGGGTGTGCCCGGCATAGTTCCAGCGCGCCGAGCCGCTGGTGGCCGAGTCCAGCCCACCCAGAATGTTCAGCAGGGTCGATTTGCCGCTGCCCGAGGCGCCGAGCAGCACCACGAATTCGCCACGCGCAATGTCCAGGTCCACGCCGCGCAGGGCGTGCACGGCGGTGTCGCCTGCGCCATAGACCTTGGTCAGGCCACGGGCCATGAAAACCAGTTGAGGATCAGTAGTTGGAATGTTCATCACGTCCATTCGCAGGGTGAAACACGAGCATACGTCAAAAGGTGCGCAGAAAAGCGCCTTATAGATTCGGCCCGATGATGTTTTAAGTTCCGTTCGGGCTGAGCCTGTCGAAGCCCTTCGACCCTTCGTCAAGCTCAGGACAGGCCAAGCTCAGGGC
>PHCO01000445.1 GCA_002842265.1 Betaproteobacteria bacterium HGW-Betaproteobacteria-18
GGTCGCCGGCTGGTCAGCAATATAGAGGCTGAGAATCTCGGTTGTCGCGGCGAGGGCGAAAAAGATGCAGCCATAGATCGTGATGACCCAAGTCTTGCGCCAGACATTGGGCGTGTCGATTAGCGAGCGGCCGGTGACGTGTGCTGTCGGGTAGGTGACCTTTGTCAACGCGCCATAGCCTTTTCGGATCGCCTGATTGGCAGCGTAGCGCTCCTGATCGTCAACCGCGCTTTCGAAGTCATAGACGGCGCGCTCAAGCTGCTCGAACACTGTCGGATCGACCTCAATCGCGCGGTCCGACGCGTAAGCAATGAGCGCCCGAACCTCGTCGAGTGGGATCACCGGCGCCACGGTCGAATTGTCTTCAGTCATTGCTTCGCCCTCTCTCAAAGCGGAAATTCCGGAATCGGCCAGGACGGCGCGGGGGCCGGACTGCTTAGCACGTGCCGACGCATCGCAGTGTCGGCAAGCGCGTAGCCCCAATTGATCAGACGTCCCTGCTCATCCCCCGAGAAGGCATTGAGCCGAGTACGCACGGATTTGAGGCTGCCGGTCAGCGCTGAGTCGTGGGCCAGTGCGTCGGCTAGCCGATAATCGTTGATCTGGGTCGTGATGCCCCAATAGGTCCCTTTCTGGCGACCGGTCTTGAAGTCGTCGATCAGCCAGCGCTTTCTCAATGCCCGTTGCTGCTCGGTAGCAATCCCTAACACACGGAGCATCTCTTTCGTCGCGCTCCAGCGCGCAAGTGCAAGGCCGGGCTTGGGGGTGAGCGGCGCGCCAGCGTCGCTGACAAGTACCGTCTCGTAGCGCTTCCAGATAGCCTCGATCCCCATATTGTCGTAGACGCCGCCGTCGGCGAGCACAAGCCGCGCGCGATAGCGCGGCTCGTCGAATAGGTCGGCATATTCGGTACGATGCCATTTCGCCGGGTCAGTCTTAAGGATGATCGGCGAAAAGAGTGGCGGAAAGGCGCTGGAGACTGCGATCGCCTTCGCGAGCGTCATGTCGGGGTCGTGCCAGGAGCCGACGCGATAGTCCGAGACATAGGCACGGGACATGCGAAGGCTGACGCCGCTCTGATAATTGCTGCCGTAGAGGATGATTTCGGGCCCTGCGTCCTTTTCGGGAAGTGTCGCGAGAGTCGGCCGCTTGCCGGCGAACAGATACTTCTCATAGG
>PHCO01000446.1 GCA_002842265.1 Betaproteobacteria bacterium HGW-Betaproteobacteria-18
ATCTGGATCGGGACGGTTATTTATACCTGACGGACCGCAAAGCTGACATGATCATCTCGGGAGGCGTGAATATCTATCCGCAAGAGGCTGAGAACCTTCTCGTGACCCATCCGAAGGTCGCCGATGCGGCCGTTTTTGGAATTCCCAATCAGGAATTTGGCGAGGAAGTGAAAGCGGTTGTGCAGCCGGCAAATATGTCCGATGCAAATCCGGCGTTGGCACAGGAATTAATGGCCTTCTGTCAACAGCACCTCTCCAAGATCAAATGCCCCCGCAGCATCGATTTTAACAGGGAACTCCCGCGTACCCCGACCGGGAAACTCCTCAGGCGCATTCTCAAAGAGCAATACAGAAGCGCTCAGAGATGAAAGCGATAAAAATCGTCGCAATTCGGGATAATGCCATGGAGAAGGAGACAGTGGAACGAAGCGACTAGTACTTTTCTGACGATCCGTGTTGGATACAGGCGGAACTTGGAACTGGACCGATCGGCAGTCCTGTCCGGCGTATCTCGCGGCGTCCTTATCGCCGATGGAAAAAAATCATTTGGAGAGGCATATGCAAGAGAAACCCTGGCACAAATCGTGGCCCGCCGGCCAACCGCATTCACTCGATTACCCGGATATTACGGTCGATGTCTTTCTGCGCTCGGCCGCTCACAAGTTCCCCGACCGGACCGCCCAGATCTACGAGGGGACGCCGTACACGTACTCGGAGCTGTGGGACAAGGCAAAGCGCTTTTCCGCCGCCCTGGCCGCTCTGGGCGTGCGCAAAGGCGACGTGGTTGCCGCGCACATGCCGAATTGCCCCCAGTTTGCGATAGTCTACTACGGCATTCTGGCGAGCGGCGCCGTCTATACGGCCACCAACCCGCTGATGACCGCCCGCGAACTGGAAAAACAACTCAGGGACTGCGGGGCGAAGGTGGTCGTCACATTCGATCTGTTTGCCCGGACCATTTCGGAAATCAGAGAAAGGCTCGGGCTGAAGCATGTCATCATCACGAGTTTTGACGAGGCGATCTCCCGGTCGCCGGATGGGCGCTCCCCCGGCGAGGGGATGATCGGATTGCAGGACCTTCTCGACCGGCATGCGCCGGAGCCGCCGAAGATCAAGCTGGACCCGGCCACGGATCTGGCCCATCTCAATTACACGGGCGGGACGACCGGCGTCTCG
>PHCO01000447.1 GCA_002842265.1 Betaproteobacteria bacterium HGW-Betaproteobacteria-18
GGCCATCCCTGCCGAGCAGGTGCTGTCGCAGATGCAGGGCGTGGAGCATGTCATGTCGGTTTCGCGCTCCGGCGTCGCCGTCATCACCGTGCAGTTCGAAGTCGGCGTGCCGCGCAACGAGGCGCTGGTGCGCCTGCACGACACGCTGCGCAGCAATGCCGACTGGCTGCCGGCCAACCTCGGCGTGCTGGACCCCATCATCAAGCCCAAGGGTATCGACGATGTGCCCATTGTCACTTTCACGCTTTATAGCGAGCGCGAAGATGTTGGCAGCGATGCGCTCAACCGTCTGGCACACAGCATAGAAGCCGAACTTAAGCATGTGGCGGGTACGCGCGAAGTAGCCACGGTCGGCGGCGCCGGCCGTGCCGTACAGGTGCTGATCAGTCCGGAGCGCATGGCCAGTGCCGGCGTGACGGTGGCCGATCTGCGCAATGCCCTGGCTTCGGCCAACATGGGGATGCCCTTGGGTGACCTGCTCTCCGGCAATCAGCGCGTCGAGATCGTCGCCGGTGATTTCCTCGGCAATGCGCAGCAGGTCGGTGAACTGATCGTCGGTGTTCATAACGCCAAACCGGTATTCCTCAGGGAAGTCGCCGAGGTGGTGGATGGCCCGCTGCCGGCAGCCAGTTATGTCTGGTTCGGCAAGGCCGGTGATGACGCGCGTGAGCATCCCGCCGTCACTGTCAGCATCACCAAAAAGGCCGGCGAGAATGCCATCGATGTCGCCAATGCATTGAAGCAGCGCATGGAAGTGTTGCGCAACACCGTCATCCCGGACGATGTGCAGGTGGTGGAAACACGCAATTACGGTGAGACCGCCAATGACAAGGCGAAGAAACTGATCACCAAGCTGTTGTTTGCCACCGCCTCTGTCGTGGCGCTGGTGTTCATAGCGCTGGGCAGGCGCGAAGCGGCTATCGTCGGTGTTGCAGTAATTCTGACTCTGACGGCGACGTTGTTTGCCTCCTGGGCCTGGGGTTTCACGCTGAATCGCGTCTCGCTGTTCGCGCTCATTTTCTCCATCGGCATTCTGGTCGATGACGCCATCGTCGTCGTCGAGAACATCCACCGGCATCAGAAACTGCATCCGGAAAAGACCTTGCTGCAATTGATTCCCGGTGCCGTGGACGAGGTCGGCGGCCCAACCATCCTGGCGACGCTGACCGTCATCGC
>PHCO01000121.1 GCA_002842265.1 Betaproteobacteria bacterium HGW-Betaproteobacteria-18
TCACCCTGCACTTCATCGGCCCTGTGCAGACCGACCAGGTGGAGAATATTGCGGCAAATGCAGGTGTGCCGTTCCAGCCCTTCGAGTTGGTTCTGGACCTGCCGATGCGCTGGCCTCATGGTTTGGCGGTGCTGGGTGCGACGGAGGTGCCCGTCCCCCTGCAGGCGCTGCACGACAGGCTGGGCGACACGTTGCGCCGACTTGATTTGCCCATGGAGACCCGTCCCTATCGTCCCCATGTCACGTTGGCGCGGCGTGCAGATGCTGCGATCCCGCCGACAGCATTTGCGCCAGTGGTATGGCGGGTAAGGCGTTTTGCGCTTGTTGTCTCAACGGGAGACCGGGAGCAACGCTACCGGGCGATTCACCAGTACCCTGGATGAGCAAAGGTCTCAGGCGTACATGTAGGCGCGTGACCAGGGCGTCGGGTTGAGCTGCTCACTGGTGCCGGCCTTGCAGGCCAGCACCTGGTACAGCGACACCCAGTTCTGCGAAAACGCATGGGCACAGCCGGCCAGGTAAATGCGCCAGACCCGGTAGGTGGTTTCGCTGACCAGGGCGCGAATGGCCTCGCTGTGCTGCTCGTAGTTTTCCGACCAGCAGGCCAGCGTGCGGGCGTAGTGGCGACGCAGGCATTCCACGTCGAGGGCTTCGAGCCTGGCGCCCTGCATGGCCTTGAGCGCCAGACTGATGTGTGGCAGTTCGCCGTTCGGAAAGACGTATTTTTCGATGAAACCCGCAGCACCCAGCGGCGCCACACCACTGCCCGGGTCGGTGGACGTGATGCCGTGGTTCAACACCAGGCCACCGTCCTTGAGCAGGGTGTGGATCTTGCCAAAATAGGCGTCCAGGTGGTTCAGCCCCACATGCTCGAACATGCCGATCGAGGTGACCTTGTCAAACTGGCCGTCACCCGGCTCGATATCACGGTAGTCCTGCAAGCGGATCTCGACCTGGCCTTCAAGGCCCGTCTGCGCCACGCGCTCACACGCCAGTGCATGCTGGTTTTTGGACAGGGTGATGCCCACCGCCCGGGCGCCGTATTTTTGCGCGGCGCGTATCGCCAGTGCGCCCCAGCCACAACCGATGTCCAGCAGACGCTCGCCCGGTTGGAGCATGAGCTTGTTCAGAATGTGATCGATCTTGGCGTTCTGCGCGGCTGCCAGTGATTCGGTTCGGGTTGGAAAGTAGGCGCAGGAATAGACCATGGCCTCATCGAGCCACAAGCGGTAGAAGTCGTTGGAGACATCGTAATGGTGTTCAATGGCGTGCACGTCTTTGACCCGATCATGGTTTAAGGCGCTGAAAAGGCGTTCAAACCTTCCCTGCATGGGCGCGCCAAGCTGGGCCAGTCTTGCTGCTGCGTCCACAATATCTGCCGCCTGCCCTTGAATATCAAAGTGGCCGTTGACATAACCTTCTGCCAGGTTGTCAATGCTGGGCGGTACAAAAAATCTGAGCGCACCCGGGCTCAGGACGTTGACCGTGACCCTGGGCTGCGGCCCCAGGTCATGTTGCATGCCGTTCCAGAGCGTCAGGCGCAGCGGAATGTCTGTTTCGGCTTGCAATCCCGTCAGGAAACGGGCCACCGGGTTGTGCAGGGCTATCTCTGGCGATGGGGATCTTCTGGCGTCCATTACCCCAACTCCACGACTTCAACCTGCAAACCGTCCCGCATGCCGGTAGGCGAGGGTGTCGAGAAGAGGTTGAAGGCGGCAGAGGTGGCAGCCGCAACCAAAGCCGCTGCGATCAACGCATATATAAGCTTATGTCGATTCATGGTCACTCCTGCTCAGGGCATGGCGATGTACCAATGCCTCGGGTCGGAATGCTAGAGCGATCACCTTCGCACCGATTGAGAATTGTCATTTGGGGATCAAGTGGCGCGTGTAGTCTTGCGGCTTCAGACGTTACCGTTTGAAGGGCGCAAATTGGACAAGAAACAAACCTGGAATGTGGGCTACTGGCTGCTGGCGGTTGTGCTGTTGCTGTGGCTGCAGGGCATCTGGCAAAACGCCAGTCAGTCAGAGGTCGTGCCCTACAGCGAGTTCGAGCAGGCGCTGAGTGAGGGCCGTATTGCCGACGTCAAGGTCACCGACCTCACCATGACCGGTCGCCTCAAAGCCACCGAGGGGCAAAAAACGGTGCTGGTGACCGCGCGTATCGAGCCCGATCTGGCGGCGCGCCTGGACAAGTACAACGTGCCCTACACGCGCGTGGTCGAGAGCACGCTGCTCAAAAATCTGGCGTCGTGGATCGTGCCGTCGCTGGTATTCTTCGGGCTCTGGTTTTTTCTGTTTCGCAGTTTTGCCGACAAGCAGGGCATGGGCGGTTTTTTGTCGATCGGCAAGAGCCGCGCCAAAATTTATGTCCAGACCGATACCGGCGTCACCTTTGCCGACGTGGCCGGTGTCGATGAAGCACGGCACGAGCTTGAAGAGGTGGTGGACTTCCTCAAGCACCCGCAGGAATACGGCCGCCTGGGTGCCCATATTCCCAAAGGCGTGTTGCTGGTGGGGCCGCCCGGCACCGGCAAGACACTGCTGGCCAAAGCCGTGGCGGGTGAGGCCGGCGTGCCGTTCTTTTCGATTTCGGGCAGCGAATTTGTCGAGATGTTCGTCGGCGTGGGGGCCGCCCGGGTGCGGGACCTGTTCGAGCAGGCGCGCAAGATGGCACCGGCCATCATCTTCATCGACGAGCTTGACGCGCTGGGCCGCGCCCGTGGTGCTTTCCCGGGCCTGGGTGGGCATGACGAGAAAGAGCAGACGCTCAACCAGTTGCTGTCGGAAATGGATGGGTTTGATGCGTCCGTGGGGCTGATCATTCTGTCGGCCACGAATCGGCCAGAGATTCTGGACCCGGCGCTGCTGCGCGCCGGGCGCTTTGACCGCCAGGTGCTGGTGGACCGGCCGGATCGAAAAGGCCGCATCGACATCCTCAAGGTGCATGTGCGCAAGATCAAGCTCGATACCGCGCTGAAGCTCGAAGACGTGGCGGCGCTGACCCCCGGCTTCAGCGGCGCCGACCTGGCCAACCTGGTCAACGAGGCCACGCTGGTGGCCACCCGGCGCAAGGCGGACCAGGTCACGCTGCCGGACTTCACCGCCGCCGTGGAGCGCATCGTTGCCGGCCTGGAGCGCCGCAACCGCGTCCTCAATCCCAGGGAGCGCGAGGCGGTGGCCTTTCACGAGATGGGCCACGCGCTGGTGGCGCTGGCCCAGCCGGGCACCGACCCGGTGCACAAGGTGTCGATCATTCCGCGCGGCATTGGCGCGCTGGGCTACACCATCCAGCGCCCCACCGAAGACCGCTACCTGATGACGCGCCCCGAACTGGAGCAAAAAATTGCCGTGCTGATGGGCGGGCGTGCCGCCGAAAAGCTGGTGTTCGAGGTGCTGTCAACGGGGGCCGCGGACGACCTGGCCAAAGCCACCGACATGGCCCGCGACATGGTGACGCGCTACGGTATGGATGAGGGCCTGGGCTATGTCGCCTTTGAGCCCAGGCGCCAGCAGATGCTGGAGCTGCCGGCCGGCATGCTGCCCCAGGGCAGCCCGGTGTCGGAGCACACGCAACAACGTATCGACGACGCGATCCGCGCCATCGTCATGGCCGGCTTTGAGCACGCCAGCGCCATTCTGGGGGGCAACCGCGAGGTGCTGGAGCGTGGTGCGCATGCGCTGCTGGAAAAGGAAACGCTGGACGAAGTCGCCATCCGCGCCCTGGCCGTGGAACTCAAGCGCGCCGACGTCACCGCCGCTGACGCGTAGCACAAATGCGATTTATCAAGGCTTGCTGGCATGAGATTGCTAGGCTGAAAGCTATAAATAATCTGGAAGGCACATCATGCAGACCATTCAAAACACGCATATCACCGAGGCCATTTCCGACCATGTCTGGCGCACTCGCTATTGCTGGTCCGAGGAGGGCCATGTGCCAGAGCCCTCGATCAATGCCACCTTTGACCGCGTGGCGCTGGCGGTATCTGGCGCCGAGACGCATCACCGCGATGACTGGCGCGAGCGTTTCCGGGCGATTTTGAGCGACTTCCGCTTTTTGCCGGGTGGGCGCATTCTGGCCGGTGCCGGCACGGCGCACCACACCACGCTGTTCAACTGCTTCGTGATGGGTCCGCTGGAGGATTCGATCAGCGGCATTTTCAACGCCCTGCGCGAAGCCATGGTGACGCTGCAGGCCGGTGGTGGCGTCGGGGTTGATTTTTCCACCCTGCGGCCGATGGGTTCGCTGGCGCTGGCCAGCGCCGGCGTGGCCTCGGGCCCGGTCTCGTTCATGGGCGTCTGGGAAGCAGCCAACACCGTGCTGGAGTCGAACAACGTGCGCCGGGGCGCCATGATGGCCACGCTGCGCTGCGACCACCCCGACATCGAAGCCTTCATCGAAGCCAAACTCGCGGGCGGCGTGCTGCCGCACTTCAACCTGTCGGTGGCGCTGACGGACGATTTCATGCATGCTGTCGAAACAGACAGCCCCTGGCCACTCGTCTTTCCTCTGGGCCAACACCCGGTTCCGGTGGGCGGCGAGGTTTGCGAGCGCGACTGGTCCGGCGACACCACACCCCAGCTTTGCCTGGTGCACCGGCGCATTCCGGCGCGCGTGTTGTGGGACAAGCTGCTGGCGGCGGAGCTGGCCAGCGCCGAGCCCGGCGTGCTGTTCATCGACCGCATCAACCGTGACAACAACCTCTGGTACTGCGAGCGCATTGCCACCACCAACCCCTGCGGCGAAGTGCCGCTTCCCCCTTACGGTGGCTGCAACCTGGGGTCGATCAACCTGACCCGCTTTGTGCAGGAGCCCTTTGCCGAGCACGCCAAGCTGGATTGGGCTGGCCTGAAGGCGGTGGCCGGTATCGCCACGCGCTTTCTCGACGATGTGCACGACATCTCCCTGTTCCCGCTCAAGGCACAGGAAAAAGCGGTGCGCGCCAGCCGAAGAATCGGGCTTGGAGTCACCGGCCTGGCCGACATGCTGGTGATGCTGGGCCTGCGCTACGGCTCCGAAGCGAGTCTGGACCTGACACGTGCGATCATGACCACGATCCGCGACACGGCCTACCTCACGTCGATCGAGACGGCGAAAGAGAAGGGCGCCTTTCCCGCGTTCGACAAGATCAAATATGGCGCCAGTCCATTTGTGCTGGGCCTGTCGCACGAGCTCCAGGACGCCATCGCTCAGTACGGCATTCGCAACAGCCACCTGCTGGCGGTGGCGCCCACCGGTGCCATCAGCCTGCTGGCCAACAATGTGTCGAGTGGCATCGAGCCCATCTTTGCCGCCAAGGCCAGGCGCAGCGTGCGCGGCGCAGACGGTCAGGCCGTCACGTTCGAGGTCGAAGACGCCGCTGTGCACCAGTACCGGCAGTTGCATGGCGCCCGGACCGTCTTGCCAGCGCAGCTGGTGACGGTGGCCGGCATCAGCGCCGAAGAGCAACTGCGCATGATGGCGGTGGTGCAGTCCTGTGTGGACAGCGCCATCTCCAAAACCGTGCGACTGCCGCCTGGTGCTGGCCCGCTGGACCTGGAGTTGGTCTTGCTGCAAGCCTGGGAGCTTGGGCTCAAGGGCTTTGCGGTTTACCGTGAGGGCAGCCGGGGCTGTGAAGCGGTGCTGGTTCCCGGCTTATAGCGTTCGCTGTCCTTGATCAGGCTTTGATAGAAATGCATCCAGCCGTCAAACATGCCAAGGTTCCGGGCAAGCTGCTCATGGTGGGGTTTGGCTGCATTGGCCAGGCGGTCTTGCCCCTGCTGTTGCGGCACCTGGAGGTTCGCCCGGGCCAGATCAGCATCATCGCAGCCAGTGACGACGGCGCGTCAATCGCCCGGGAATTTGACGTTGATTTCGAGCGGCATGTTCTGACCGAGGCCAATTATTTGTCTGTGCTGACAGCGCGGCTGAGTGTGGGCGACTTCCTGCTCAATCTGTCGGTGGACGTGTCGAGCCTGGCGCTGATCGAGTTGTGCTGGCAGCGTGGCGCGCTGTACCTGGACGCCAGCATCGAGCCCTGGGCGGGCGGCTACACCGATACGTCAAGAACCGTGTCGCAGCGCTCCAACTATGCCTTGCGCGAGGCGGTGCTTGCTTTCGCGCACGGCAAGCAGGGCGGCCCGACGGCCGTCGTGACGCAAGGCGCCAACCCTGGCCTGGCATCGAGCTTTGTCAGGCAGGCGCTGATGAACATGGCTGCCGACAGCGGTGTGCCGGTTGAAAAGCCGCATGGCCGCCAGGTATGGGCCGCGCTGGCCCAGGGGCTGGGCATCAAGGTGATCCACATTGCCGAGCGCGATACCCAGACCACCCCGCAACGTAAGCAGCGCGATGAATTCGTCAACACCTGGTCGGTGGCCGGTTTTATCGGCGAAGGCACCCAGCCCTCCGAGCTGGGCTGGGGCAGCCATGAGCGGGGGATGCCAATCGACGGCGCGCGCCACGGCTTTGGCTGCGATGCCGCCATTTACCTGAACCGGCCTGGCATGGCGACCCGCGTGCGCAGCTGGACGCCGCTGGAAGGCCCTTTCCATGGTTTTCTGGTCACGCACGGCGAGTCGATCTCGATTGCGGACCATCTGACGCTGCGGCAAAACGGCACAGTGGTGTACCGGCCCACCGTGCACTACGCCTATCACCCCTGCGACGACGCCGTGCTGTCGGTGCACGAAGTGGCCGGCAAGAACTGGCAGCCGCAATCCAGGCAGCGCATGCTTCGCGACGACATCGTGCGCGGTATCGACGAGCTCGGTGTGCTGTTGATGGGCAACCCGCGCGGCGTTTACTGGTACGGCTCGCGCCTGTCGATCGATGAGGCGCGCAGGCTGGCGCCGTTCAACAGCGCCACCAGCCTGCAGGTGGCCGCCGGCGTGCTGGCCGGCATGGTGTGGGCGCTGCACCAGCCGCAGGCCGGCGTGGTGGAGCCCGACGACATGGACAATGAAATGGTGCTGGCCATTGCCCAACCCTATCTGGGGGAACTGGTGGGCGTCTATGGTGACTGGACGCCTCTGGAACACAGAACCCAACTGTTTGCAGAGGATTTAGCCCCGGATGACCCCTGGCAGTTCAGGAATTTCCGGGTGCTGTAGTGGGCATTGAAAGGGCTCAGTCGGGCAGTTCCAAAGCACGATCAACGCGCTTTTTCAGCTCGGGTCCGGTGAACTGGGTCAGGTCGCTGGCCACGGTGCGTTTCAGTGCGTTGTTGGCGGTCATGCTCAAACACGGCTTGAGCTCGCCCAGCATCTGGCTGCTGGCAATCAGCACCAGCGCGCTGAAGCGTTGCGTGGCCACCGAGTCGTTCAGATAATCGGCCAGTTGTCGGGCAAAACTGCCGCGCGCCTTGTCCTGGGCCTCGGTGCGGGGCTCGAACTGGGTGCCGGCGTGGCCGGTGCGGCCATGACCCTTGCCGGCCGCGCCCGTCAGGTCGCCGCCGCTGGCCTGGCCAGACAGGCTGGCACGAGGAAAGACAAAGTCGGTCAGTTCGGTGAGTGAATGATCCGGGGCGCGCTCGAAGCAGCGTGCCCGTTCGCCATTGGCGATCAAAATCCAGGTTTTTTCCATGATGTTCCTCTTCCTTTGTGAATGTCAAAACATGGGGCCAACGCCACCTTCGGGCATCGGCGCCCCCAACTCGGACGACGGCTTGGCCGGAGCCGTGGCAATCATGCAATCGGTGGTCAGGATCAGGCTGGCGATCGAGGCCGCGTTTTGCAGCGCCAGCCGCGTTACCTTGGCCGGGTCGATCACGCCCATCTGCAGCAGGTCGCCATAGGTGCGTGTGGCCGCGTTGTAGCCAAAGGCCAGATCGGGAGATTCATCGACCCGGTTCAGGATCACCGAAGGCTCGTCTCCGGCATTGCTCACAATGCGCCGCAAGGGTTCTTCCAGCGCGCGTGACACCAGCCGGATGCCCGAGGTCTCATCGAGCGTCTTGCCGGTCAGATTGACCAGTGCCCGGCGCGCCCGCAGCAAGGCCACACCGCCGCCCGGAACAATGCCTTCTTCGACCGCAGCCCGCGTGGCATGCAGGGCGTCTTCCACCCGCAGCTTGCGCTCTTTCAATTCGGTCTCGGTCGCTGCGCCAACCTTGATCAGCGCCACACCGCCGGACAGCTTGGCGGCACGCTCGTCGAGCTTTTCGCGGTCGTAGTCGCTGGTGGCAAGTTCGCGCTCCTTGCGGATGATGGCAATGCGCTCCTTGATGGCCTTGGGGTTGCCGGCGCCACCGATCAGCGTGGTGGCTTCCTTGCTGATTTCGACGCGGGTGGCGCGGCCCAGATCGGACAGCTTGACCTTGCCCAGCGTCAGCCCCACTTCGTCGCTCACCACCGTGCCGCCGGTCAGCACCGCAATGTCCTGCACCATGGCCTTGCGCCGGTCGCCAAAGCCGGGCGCCTTGACGGCGCAGGTGCGCAGCGTGCCGCGAATGGTGTTGATCACCAGCGCCGCCAGCGAGTCGTTGTCCACGTCCTCGGCAATCACCAGCAAGGGCCTGCCTGCCTTGACAATTTCTTCGAGCAGCGGCAACAGGTCTTTCAGCGAAGACAGCCGGCCTTCGCACAACAGAATCGCCACGTCTTCCAGCACGGCGCTCTGGCGCTCGGCGTTGTTGATGAAGTAGGGCGACAAAAATCCCCGGTCAAACTGCATGCCTTCCACCACCTCCAGCACGCTTTCAAGGCCGGAACCGTCTTCGATCGTGATAGCGCCCTCGCGCCCCACCTTGTCGATGGCGCTGGCCAGCAGTTCGCCAATGGAGTTGTCATTGTTGGCCGAGATGGCGGCCACGTGGGCAATTTCCTGCGACGTGGCGCAGGGCCTGGCCATGGTCTTGAGCTCTGCCACCACGGTGCTGATGGCCAGCTCGATGCCGCGCTTGAGGTCCATCGGGTTCATGCCGCCGGCCAGGTAGCGCAAGCCTTCCTGGATCATACCGTGGGCCAGCACCGTGGCCGTGGTGGTGCCATCGCCCGCCATTTCGCTCGTGCGGGCCGCCACCTCGCGCAGCAACTGCGCACCCATGTTCTCGAACCGGTCTTCAAGCTCGATCGACTTGGCCACCAGCACGCCCGAATTCACGATTTGGGGCGGGCCGAAGTCGCGCTCCAGGATCACGGTGCGCCCGCGCGGCCCCAGCGTCACCTTGACGGCCTCGGCCAGCGCGTCCACGCCGCTGCGGATTTTGGCGCGGGCATCATCGTGGAACAGGAGTTGTTTGGGCTGCATGGGGCATGCTTTCATGAATGACTGGTGCACATGCTAGGCCGTCCAATTGCGGCATGAATGAGAAATCTCAATTGAACAGAAGTTAATCGGCACGTTTGAATTGCTTTTCAGGAGGTGGCCGATTCAAAATGAATCACGGTTTTGGCAACAAGGAAAAAGGTGATGGGCATGAAAAAATTTGCGAGGAATTTGCGTCGTGGCGGTGTCATTGCGTCTGCGTTGCTGCTGGCCGGATGCGTGCTGGAATTGCAGAACAGGCAGCCAGCCGAGGAACTTGCGCGGCTGTCGCAACCGCCCGGTTCGGTCTATACCGGCTGGCGCGTTTTTCAGGACCGCTGCGCCGGCTG
>PHCO01000448.1 GCA_002842265.1 Betaproteobacteria bacterium HGW-Betaproteobacteria-18
CAGCCAACCGCTCAGTTTCGGTCGCGGCTGGTGACTGTCGATCTGGATTGAGCCAGACCTTTTCGATGGGTGTCCCAGACTGCTGACTGCTCGAAAAATGTGTGGTAACCGTGGGCGTGGTAACCACGTATTCCCACGTAGCGGTCAGAACCGGTATTCGACCGCCACCGCAAACGTGCTGAGGTCGAATTCCTCGCCACCCGCATTCGGACTGCTGCCACGCCAACTCAGCCGCAAGGCCCACGGCTCGGACACTCGATAGCGAATTCCAGCGCCGTAATACGCGCTGATATCGTGGTTGGAGAACGCGGTGCCGAAGGGTAGCAAAGTCAAGGTGCTGGTCCAGCGCACGTCGATGTCGTGGCGGGCAAGTCCGCCACTGGCGAACACCGAGAATGCGTCAGTCACCGGGTATTCGAAAACGCCGCCCACGGACAACGCGGTGATATCGACGGTCTGGGTGTCGGATGGCGTACGGATGAATACCACATCGGGATTGAGCGCAAAGGTTTTAGTGGCGTTGCCGAAATCCTGGTAGCCAAGCTCAATCGAGACAAAACGGTTGACCCGATAGCTGCCGAACAACTCGAACGCGGTGTCGCTCTGGTCGAGCCGTTGTCCGGCCAGAAACGGAACCCCCGGCTCAACCGTGCGCGCCCCCTGGATGTTGGTGGTGCCGATGCCGGCACCGATACTGAACTCCCCAGCCTGCGCCAGCGCGGGCGGGCCGAACGCCACAGCCAACATCGCAACGGTGATTGCGCAAACGTTTCGCACCATTATCCACCTTCGCTGAGTGACAAACACAGAACGCCGACGTGCCACGCCCGGCAAATCAGCCCCGACAATGCAACGGCTGGAGCCTCTTGCGAAATCCCACGACGCAGCTGAATTTCATGCCGGCAAGCGCGGCAAAAAAGAGTGGAGCGGGTGTTGCCATTGAAGGCGTGATGTAGGTATCGAAGCCAAATCATCACCCGCCGAATGAATAATGCCCTGCGCGCGCGTCTGACGCAATTCCATCATGACTTTCAACACCAGTTGCTGCCCCTGGTCGAAGCGGATCACTCGGTCTCGCTGACGCCGACGATGGCGCGCCTGCTGCGCATCTGGGGGACGAGCCGGGACATCCGCAATCGTTCCCACGCGGCGCGCTGTTCCGTTTTTCCC
>PHCO01000449.1 GCA_002842265.1 Betaproteobacteria bacterium HGW-Betaproteobacteria-18
GTGCTGAGTGGCTGATTTGCGCCGTGAAACAGACGTGCGATCTGAAAGAAGGCGATGTGACGGAGTTGACCGTTCGCCCGGTTGAGGCTTATGACACGGTGCCGCTTAAATCCAAGGTGAAGCGGCATAACTGGGGCAACAAGGGCAATACGAGCACCCACCCGCGCGGCCCGCATGACAAGGCAAAAGGCAGCTGATGTTTGCCAACCTGATGCGCTGGGTTCGGATTCGCGGACTGACTGAAGGCAAGATGCAGAAAGGCCGGGTGGAGGGCCTGCCCAATGACGTCCGCGACGATGCCCAGCGGCCGCAGGATTACGGCTTTGCGGGAAACCCGGTGGACGGCCAGGGGCTGAAGCTGGAAATCGGTGGCCACACGGTGATCATCCGCATGGACCGCATTGCCGAGCGGCCGCAGCTGGCGGCGTATGAGGTGGCGGTGTGGCACAAGGAAGGCCACAGGCTGACCATGAAGGCGAATGGCGTGGTCGAGATCGCTTGCGCTAGCCTGGTGGTGAATGCGTCGGCCGGTGTGGCGCTGAATACGCCCACGGTGGCGATATCGGGCGCGCTGACGGTGGGCGGCACTGTAGTGGCGACCGGCAATGTGACAGGCGCTGGCAAGTCGCTGGCCACGCACACGCACAGCGGAGTTCAGGCGGGCGCCAGTAACACCGGCACGCCGAACTGATTCGGGCGTTTGCCTGATGCGGTGAAGTGTTTCACCATGACCCGAAGCGCTGCTTTTAAGACACTTGCTGCATGTTTGATGTGGCTACCCGACCCCAACCCAATAGCACTGACGCCGCCAGCGTGTTTGGCGTGCCGTTTGACTGGCGCCTTGTCACGCCCGGCCCGGCTGTGGCCTACCCGTGGAAAGATTACGCGCAGCCCAATGGCGTGCCTGCGGTGTATGCAGACGTGCTGGTCACCTATTCGGTGGAGCTGGAGGACACGCTGCAGACGGCCATCATCCTGTCGCTGTTCAGCGACCGGCGCGCGACGGATGATGACGCGCTGCCCCTGAATGAAACCGACCGGCGTGGCTGGGTGGGTGATGAATTTGCCAGCGATGACTTTGATACGCGCTCTGACGCCTGGGGCTCGCGCTTGTGGCTGTGCTACTACGGCAAGGCAGGCGCTGGTGTGCTGGAGGCGGCACGCTTTGC
>PHCO01000450.1 GCA_002842265.1 Betaproteobacteria bacterium HGW-Betaproteobacteria-18
CGAATCGTTGCTCTCGGCCACCGTCGCCGACGGCATGACGGGCACACGCCACGATTCGAACCAAGAACTCATCGGCCAGGGCCTCGGCAACATGGCCGCAGCGCTGTTCGGAGGCTTTGCCGCCACCGGAGCCATCGCGCGCACAGCCACCAACATCCGGCATGGCGGCGACAGCCCTATCGCCGGCATCGCAAGTTCCGTTCTGCTGATACTCGTGCTGGTCGTTCTCGCGCCGCTTGCCGTGAACGTGCCGCTGGCGACACTGGCCGCGATCCTGTTCGTAGTCGCGTTCAACATGAGCGAGATCGGCCACTTGGTGCGCATGACCCGCCGCGCGCCACGCGCTGACGTGGCGATCATGCTGCTCACGATGGGCCTGACGATCTTCACCGACCTTGTGGTGGCTGTGAACGTGGGCGTCATCCTCGCGATGCTCATGTTCATGAAGCGCATGTCGGACACGGTCGAGGTTCGTTCAGTCGGTGCCGAGGAACTCTCAGGGCGCCTAAGCTCCGAGATGCCGCCCACGCCCGAAGACGTGATCGTCTACAAGATCGACGGCCCGTTCTTCTTTGGCGCGGTCTCTCAGTTCGAGGCCGCGCTTGCGCACACCCACACCGAGCCGCGCGCGCTCGTGATCAGCCTGCGGCGTGTGCCCTTCATCGACATGACCGGGCTGCTCGCACTGAACGAGGTCGCCGAGAAGCAGGGTAAGCGAGGCGTGCAGGTCGTGCTCTGCTGCGCGAACGAGCTTGTCGCGGGCAAGATCGAGCGCGATGGACTCGCCGCGCTGCTGCCCTGCTCGCCGGCCGCCGCACTCGACGAAGCGATCGCGATCGCTTCGGGTACCGCGGTCTCAAGCGCCGCGGACTACGCCTCGCGAACCGTCACGTAGCTCGTCAGGTCGGCTCCGAGGACCGCGTCAAGCTCGGACAGATCGTCGGCCGGCACCTCCACGAAGGTGAACGCGAACACCGGATAGTGGTTGAAGTCGGTGGCCCGCATCTCAAGCACTCGCGAGAAGTTCGCGGCGAACGCGGCATAATCGACCGACTCGATGGCCGACAGCTCAACACTCGACGGCAGGTCGGCCACCACAATCGCGGTCAGTTTGCCCCGGCACTCCTCGGCGATTCGTGTCCAATCGGGCGAGATTCCGTCCATGTAC
>PHCO01000451.1 GCA_002842265.1 Betaproteobacteria bacterium HGW-Betaproteobacteria-18
GCACATGCTCGCACGCGCCTTGAGGGTCGCGCTCGGTAAGCGCGAGGGTGTGACGCATCATCGATTGCATCGAAGCGTAGATGCGGCTTACGAGCGCATCGGACACGTCGCCGAAGAAGCCCCCGTTGTGCGTCTCGAACACCACCATGTCGCGGATCTCATGCAGAAGCGAGTGGACCTGGTAGAACAGGGTCGTCTCGGCAACCTCGGCCTTGAACGTCGTGGTGAGCTCGGGGTCGATCTCCCCGTCGAGCAGCATGTTGCTCGTGATGCGATACAGCTTGCGGTACTCGTCGAGCTTCTCGACGTACTCGGACAGACGGCGGTCGATGAGGTCCGCGTAGTACATGCGACGCAGGATGTAGTCCTGCTTGACCGAGGAGATCTTCGCCACGATCACGCCGAAGAACGACAGCCCGAGCACCACTTCGATCCCTGCGAACAGCCGCGCTATCCCATCGGGCCTTATGTCGCCGTAGCCAAGCGAGGTCAGCGTCACGACACTGAAGTACAGCGCATCACCAATCCCCGGTGAGGCACTGTTGCCGTAGGTGAACACCAGCGTGCCGGGCATAGCGCGTTCCAGCCCCCAGTACAGAAAGCCGAACCCGACCGTGATGCCGGCGAGCGTGAGGAGCAGCCGGGTGAGCGAGACCTCGTTGATGAGTCGCAAGATGGTGCGCACGCGAGTCTACCTGCTTTCGACCGGGAAGGGCTTGGCCCCACTCGGAGCGGTGATGGTCGGGTTGGTGTCAAATGCGGTGAAATCGAGCTGTGTGGTGCCGGACATGACGGTGGCGCCCGAAGATTGCATATCGATGACCTCACGGTACGGCAGTCCGTCCTCGACGCCCACCCATATCTCGACCCGGAATGCTGTGGAGCCAATCATCTCGTTAATGGCGGCGTCGTTATCTTCCGATGTGCCGGCGATGAGCTCGGCCAGGCGGGCCTCATCTATCTCAAGCAGAAGATGCCGGCACTCCACACCGCGGATCTTCTGGGTGCCGAAGTCCTCAATATTCTCGAAGGCATCGAAGTAGGCGAAGTACTGTTCCGGGTTCGATGCGCCCAAGCTCTGAGTATCCAAGCCCGCCGAGGAGACCGCACCCTCGAGCGCATACCACTGCTGTTCGTCACCGCTGCGGATGTAGAGAGTGCCA
>PHCO01000452.1 GCA_002842265.1 Betaproteobacteria bacterium HGW-Betaproteobacteria-18
AGTGCGATACGCACCAGTATCGCTGTTGCGGTTGATCTGGCAGCGAAGACCCACGGTGGTTTTCTCGATGATGGGGCACCTGAACTTGATGCTTGCCCTGCTCAAGCCGCTACTCCCCGGAGGAGTGCGCCTCTTTGCCAGGGAGACGAACGCACTTTCGGCCATGCTGGAGGCTGAACCGGGCGGAGAGATGTGGCGGCTCGGGTATCGATGGCTCTACCGGCGATTGGACAACATAGTCTCCCAATCGGAGTCGAATGCCCTGGAGCTGGTCAGGGATTTCCACGTGGCCCCGGGTCGTGTCCGGGTGATCCGGAACCCTCTGGACATCGAGCGCATCGGACAGCTGGCCGCCGAGCCGGTCGTCTCGCCCGCGACGGTCGGTCGGCCTGGACGCAAGCGACTCCTGGCAGTGGGCCGCCTGGGCGAGGAGAAGCGTTTTGCGGCCCTCATCAGGGTATTTTCGTCATTGACGAAATCAGCCCCGGACTGGGAACTGGTCATTCTCGGGGAGGGCCCGGAGCGGGATGAATTGGAGGAGTATGTGCGTCGCCTCGGACTCGAAGAAGCGGTGTTCCTGCCGGGACATGTCGGCAATGTGAGCGACTGGTTTCGGAGCGCCGATCTCTACGTGCTGACATCCAGATTCGAGGGCTTTCCGAACGCACTCCTGGAAGCGATGGCCCACGGCCTCCCCGCAGTGGCCGTCGACTGCTTGACCGGCCCGCGAGACATCATCCGTCCCGAGGTTGACGGTCTCCTGGTTCCGCCAAACGACGATGGGGCGTTGACCACCGCGCTCCACCGGCTCATGACTGACCCGGTTACTCGTGCGGCGTTAGCGGCCCGCGCCTTGGAAGCACGAGTTCGCTTCTCGCTGGACTCAGTGGCCGCGTCTTGGGAGAGGTTGTTTGAAGGTGTCGCAAAATGACACCTGGCGGCGCGACCTCTGTCTCTGACCAGAAACCGTCGGTGTTGTTCGTCCTACCATCATTGCAGGGTGGCGGCGCAGAGCGGGTGGCCACGACCCTGCTCCGTCACCTCGACCCCGCCCGATTCACCTTGGCGTTGGCAATACTGGATGGTACCAATCCCGTATTTGCGAGAGACCTGCCTTCCGATATCGAAGTCATCGACCTCGGCTGTCGCAGAGTGCGATACGC
>PHCO01000453.1 GCA_002842265.1 Betaproteobacteria bacterium HGW-Betaproteobacteria-18
CGGCCCGCATCTTTAAAGCATCATCGGCCCGCATCTTTAAAGCATCATCGGCCCGCATCTTTAAAGCATCATCGGCCCGCATCTTTAAAGCATCATCGGGCCGGAACTTAAAGCATCATCGGGCCGCATCTATAGTTACCATGCAGGGTCATGATCAAACCTCAAAAAACCGCAGCACCGACCAAGCCGCTCACTCAGGACGGCGAGCGCCTGTCCAAACATGTGGCGCACCTGATGCGCTGTTCGCGCCGCGAGGCCGAGCAGTACATCGAAGGCGGCTGGGTCAGCGTCAACAGCCAAGTGGTCGAAGAACCCATGGCGCGGGTGACCGACCAGAGTGTGGTGGTGGACCCGAACGCCAGCCTGATGGCGCTCACTGATGTAACGCTGCTGCTGCACAAACCACCGGGCTTTGAGACCATGGCTGCACCGGGTGAAGCGGGCAAACGCGTCAAACCCGCACAGCAACTGCTGCTGCCGGCCAGCCACTGGGCGCAAGACCCTTCCGGCGTGCGGCTGCTCAAACACCACTTTGCCAAGCTTTCCGCCTGCGTGCCGCTGGAGCCAGCGGCCAGCGGGCTGGTGGTGTTCACGCAGGACTGGCGCGTGCTGCGCAAGCTCACCGAAGACGCGGCATTGATGGAGCACGAACTGGTGGTGGAAGTGGCCGGCGAGGTGGCGCCCGAAGTGTTGCAGCGCCTGAACGCCGACCTGAGCAGCGACGGCCAGCCGCTGCCGCCAGTCAAGGTCAGCATCAACAGCACCTCAAGCACGTCCACCCGGCTGCGCTTTGCCCTGAAGGGCGCGCACCCCGGCCTGATCGCCTACCTGTGCGAACGCGTCGGCCTGCACATCCAGAGCATCAAACGCCAGCGCGTGGGACGTGTCGCCCTGGCCGGCTTGCCCGAAGGCCAGTGGCGCTATCTGCAAGCGCACGAACGGTTTTGACCTCCATGGCGCGAATGCCACCGGCGAATCAGTATCGTCATTGCCACGCTACGCTTTCCATGAACAGCCCCGTCATTGCGAGCCGCCCGAATCGGCCCGATACCGCACACGGACCTTGAACCCTGTGGGGCGGACTTCAGTCCGCCATGGTCGACTGAAGTCGCCCCCACAACAAGCCCAAACGCTGTGTTCATGGAAAGGAGCGTAGCGACGT